>NZ_JABXGG010000025.1:0-39396 GCF_022627875.1 Herbaspirillum sp. C7C8 | reverse complement strand
CTTGCCGTGGCACCACCACGGCGCGTCGCTGCGCCTAGGCAGTCAACGCTTGGCGACCTCTCGCACTCGCAGATTAAGTGTGAACAGGCCCTGGGAAACGCCGGCAACATCAATACTGGAGACCCAGATGAACAAATTCACCCGCCGCCATTTCGCCATCGCCGCTCTGGCCTGTGCAGTCCTCCCCGGCGCCGCCATGGCGCAGACCCCGGCCAAGCCCAAGGTGGCGCTGGTCATGAAGTCGCTGGCCAACGAGTTCTTCCTCAACATGGAGAACGGCGCCCGCGAATACCAGAAGGCCAATGCCAGCAAGTTCGACCTGATCGCCAATGGCATCAAGGACGAACAGGACACTGCCAACCAGATCAAGATCGTCGAGCAGATGATCGTCTCCAAGGTCAATGCCCTGGTGATCGCGCCGGCTGACTCCAAGGCTCTGGTGCCGGTGGTCAAGAAGGCCATCGACGCCGGCATCATCGTGGTCAACATCGACAACAAGCTGGACGACGCCGCCCTGAAGGAAAAGGGCATCACCGTGCCGTTCGTGGGCCCCGACAACCGCAAGGGCGCCAAGCTGGCCGGCGACTACCTGGGCAAGAAGCTGCAGAAGGGTGACAAGGTCGCCATCATCGAAGGCGTCTCCACCACCTTCAACGCACAGCAGCGCACCCTGGGCTTCCAGGATGCCATGAAGGATGTCGGCGCCAACGTGGTCACGGTGCAGTCCGGCCAGTGGGAAATCGACCAGGGCAACAAGGTCGCTGCCTCGATCCTGAACGCTCATCCGGACATCAAGGCCATCCTGGCCGGCAATGACAACATGGCGCTGGGTGCCGTGGCCGCCATCCGCGCCGCCGGCAAGACCGGCAAGGTGCTGCTGGTGGGCTACGACAACATCAACGCCATCAAGCCGATGTTGAAGGATGGCCGCGTGCTGGCCACCGTCGACCAGTTCGCCCAGCAGCAAGCCGTCTTCGGCATCGAGACCGCCCTCAAGGCGATCGCCGAGAAGAAGCCGCAAAGCGCCCTGGGTGGCGTGGTCGAGACCAAGGTCTCGCTGGTCACCAAGTAATACCGACGCCTCGCGCGTCTTCCTTGCAAGGTACCTGCGCCCGTGACCGGGCGCAGGGCTTTGCCTCTCCCTCCTTGTGCGCTACAGAACCATGCAGCCCAACGACTCCCCCTCCCAAGGCTCGCCCCTGCTGACATTGTCCGGCATCGGCAAGCGCTACGCCGCACCGGTGCTCGATGGCATCGACCTGGATCTGCATCCGGGCCAGGTGCTGGCACTGACCGGCGAAAACGGCGCAGGCAAGAGTACGCTCTCCAAGATCATCTGCGGTCTGGTCGACGCCAGCGCCGGTCGCATGACGCTGGACGGCATGCCCTATGAACCGGTCTCGCGCACTCAGGCTGAATCCCTCGGCATCCGCATGGTGATGCAGGAACTGAACCTGATTCCCACACTGTCGATTGCCGAAAACCTGTTTCTGGAAAAATTGCCGCGCCGTTTCGGCTGGATCGACCGCAAGAAGCTGGCCGAGTCCGCCCGCGCCCAGATGGAAGTGGTGGGGCTGGGCGAGCTGGACCCCTGGACCCCGGTCGGTGATCTGGGCCTGGGCCATCAGCAGATGGTCGAGATCGCGCGCAACCTGATTGGCAGCTGTCGCTGCCTGATCCTGGACGAACCCACGGCCATGCTGACCAATCGCGAGGTGGAACTGCTGTTCTCCCGCATCGAGCGTCTGCGCGCCGAAGGTGTGGCCATCATCTACATTTCGCACCGACTGGAAGAGTTGAAGCGCATCGCCGACCGCATCGTGGTCCTGCGCGATGGCAAGCTGGTCTGCAATGACGACATCGGCCGTTATTCCACCGAACAACTGGTGCAACTGATGGCCGGTGAATTGACCAAGGTCGATCTGGATGCCGGACATCGGCGCATCGGCGCCCCTGTGCTGCGTATCCGCGGCCTGGGTCGCGCCCCCGTCGTGCAGCCGGCCAGCCTGGCGCTGCATGCCGGTGAAGTGCTGGGCATTGCCGGCCTGATCGGTTCCGGTCGCACCGAATTGCTGCGTCTTATCTTCGGTGCCGATCGTGCCGATCAAGGTGAAATCTTGATCGGCGACAGCCAGCAGCCTGCGCGCATTCGCAGTCCCAGGGATGCGGTCAAGGCTGGCATCGCCATGGTCACCGAGGACCGTAAAGGGCAGGGCCTGCTGCTGCCGCAAGCCATCAGCGTCAATACCTCGCTGGCCAATCTGGGCAGCGTGAGCCGCGTCGGCATGCTTGATCACGCGAGCGAGAGCAGCGTGGCGCAAGACTATGTGAAGAAACTGCGCATCCGCAGCGGCAGCGTGGCGCAAGCCGCGGGAGAACTGTCGGGCGGCAACCAGCAGAAGGTGGTGATCGCCCGCTGGCTGTACCGCGATTGCCCCATCATGCTGTTCGACGAACCCACGCGCGGCATCGACATCGGCGCCAAGTCCGATATCTACCGCCTCTTTGCCGAACTGGCCGCACAAGGCAAGGGCCTGCTGGTGGTCTCCAGCGACCTGCGCGAGCTCATGCAGATCTGTGACCGCATCGCCGTCATGAGCGCTGGCCGCATTGCCGACACCTTCAGTCGGGATGACTGGTCGCAGGAGCGCATTCTTGCGGCTGCCTTCAGTGGTTACGTGGGCCGCCAGGAAGCCGTCGCGACGGCGCACGTGGCCGGCAATACCGCCTGAGCGGCCGGCACCCTCGGCCCGACTATCAACTGCCAAGAATCAACGAGACAGATGCAAACCTCTTCCTCTACCCCCGCCGTCAGCCGGCAAGCGGCCTATCTGGCCGGTTTCAAGAATTACCTGGGCCTGATCGCAGCGCTCCTGGCCATGTGCGTGATGTTCGCCTTCCTGAGCGAGAACTTCCTCAGTGCGGCGACCTTCATTACGCTGTCCAATGACATCCCGCCACTGGTGGTCATGTCGGTGGGCATGACCTTCATCCTCATCATCGGTGGCATCGACCTGTCGGTGGGCTCGGTAATGGCGCTGGCAGCCTCCATGCTGTCCATGGCCATGGTGCGCTGGGGCTGGCCGTTGTATGCTGCCGCGCCCCTGGGTGTGGTGGTGGCTGCGCTGTGCGGCACGCTCACCGGCATGGTCTCGGTGCACTGGCGCATTCCTTCCTTCATCGTCTCGCTGGGTGTGCTGGAAATCGCACGCGGCCTGGCCTACCAGGTCACCAATTCGCGCACCGAATACATCGGCAGCGCCGTGGACGTGGTCAGCTCGCCCATTCTGTTGGGCATGTCGCCGGCCTTCCTGGCGGCCATTGCCATCGTCATCATCGCCCAACTGGTGCTGACCCGCACCGTGCTGGGCCGCTACTGGATCGGCATCGGCACCAATGAAGAAGCGGTGCGCCTGTCCGGTGTGAACCCCAATCCCAGCAAGATCCTGGCCTTTGCCCTGATGGGCGCGCTGGCGGGTATCGCGGCGCTGTTCCAGGTGTCGCGCCTGGAAGCGGCCGATCCCAACGGCGGCGTGGGCATGGAACTGCAGGTGATTGCTGCCGTGGTCATTGGCGGCACCAGCCTGATGGGCGGTCGTGGTTCGGTGGTCAGCACCTTCATCGGCGTGCTCATCATCTCGGTGCTGGAAGCCGGCCTGGCCCAGGTCGGCGTGAGCGAACCGATGAAGCGCATCATCACTGGCGCCGTCATCGTGGTGGCCGTGATCCTGGATACCTATCGCCGTCGCGGTCAACGCCACGCACGCTAAGCGAAACCGCCATGGCCACCATCAAGGATGTCGCCAGGCTGGCCGGGGTGTCCTACACCACGGTTTCGCATGTGCTCAACCAGACGCGCCCGGTCAGCAGCGACGCCCGTGAGCGCGTACTGGCCGCGGTCAAGGAACTGGACTACGTGCCCAGTGCCCTGGCGCGCTCGCTGCGCAGCAAGGTCACGGGCAGTATCGGCCTGATCATTCCCAACAACACCAATCCGTACTTCTCGGAGCTGGCGCGCGGGATCGAAGATCACTGCTACGGGGCCGGCTACAGCGTCATCCTCTGCAATTCCGACGATGATCCGGACAAGCAGCGCGACTATCTGCAGGTCTTGCAGACCAAGCGCTGCGATGGACTCATCATCGCCACCTTGAACCAGGCCGACCTCAACCCGACCGGCAAGCTGGATATTCCGACGGTACTGCTGGACCGGGCACCCAAGGAGCTCGATATTGATCTGGTCAGCACCGACAACGCCCTCGGCGGCAGCCTGGCGGCAAGTCATCTGCTGGAGTTGCAGTGCCGTCACGTAGCCTGCATTGCCGGACCGGATGGCCTGGAACTGTCGGACGAACGGGTGGAAGGTTTCCGCCGGACCTTGCAGTCGGGCGGACTGGCGCTGGCCGACAGCGACCTGCTGCATGCGGACTTCAGCGGCATCGGCGGCTACCAGGCGGCCATGCAGCTGCTGCAAGGCCGCCCGCGCAGTGCACGTCCGGACGCCATCTTCTGCTGCAACGACATGATGGCCATCGGCGTGCTGCGCGCGGCGGGTGAATTGCAGATCGACGTGCCGGGCGAATTGTCGGTGGTGGGCTTCGACGATATCGAACTGGCCCAGTTTGTCCATCCGCCGCTGACCACGGTGGCACAGAATACCCGCAAGCTGGGCAACCTGACGGCGCAGTTCCTGCTGGAACGCATCGCCGATCCTGCTCTGCCGGCGCGGCGCGAGACGGTGGCGCCACAGCTCCAGCTGCGCGGCTCGACGGCCCCACGTCGGAAAACCCCCTGAACACGGCATCACGCAACAGAACACCAGAGAGCACAAGAGAGTACACATGATCGTCATCATCGGCAGCGTCAACATGGACCTGGTCCTGCGCGTTCCGCGCATGCCCTTGCCGGGCGAAACCCTGGCCGGCGACAAATTCATGACCATCCCCGGCGGCAAGGGTGCCAATCAGGCTGTGGCCTGCGCCCGACTGTCCGCGCCCGGTACGGCCGTGGCCATGGTGGCCTGCGTGGGGGAGGATGCCTTCGGTCAGCAGATGCGCCAGTCGATTACCGCCTGCGGCATCGATGACCGCTACATCGATGAGGTGGCCGGTGAAGCCACGGGCATCGCCTCCATCATGGTAGACGCCAACGCCCAGAACAGCATCGTCATCGCCGCCGGCGCCAATGGCCGCCTGGACGTGGAGCGCATCGAACGCGCCCGACCCTTGATCGAACAGGCATCCATCGTCCTGCTGCAACTGGAAGTGCCGATGGCCACCGTCATCCACAGCATCGAACTGGCGCATGCCCTGGGCAAGATCGTGGTGCTCAATCCGGCACCGGCGCAGTCCCTGCCACGTGAACTGCTGCAGAAGATCGACTACCTGATCTTGAACGAGATCGAAGTCGCCATGCTGGCCGAGGAACAGTCCGACGACATTGCCTTGCTGGCGCACAAGTTGCACGACCTGGGCGCGCGCAATGTGGTGGTGACGCTGGGCGAAAAGGGGGTCTACGGTTCCTTCGCCGACGGCCGGCAGCGGCATCTGCCGGCGCGCAAGGTACAGGCGGTCGATACCACCGCAGCCGGCGACACCTTCATCGGCGGTTTCATCGGTGCCATCGCACAAGGTCGCGACCAGTTCGATGCGATTGCCTATGCCCAGGCGGCGGCCGCCCTGAGCGTGACCCGCGTGGGCGCCCAGACCTCCATTCCCCTGCGCGACGAAGTCGTGCTCTGATCGCTTTCCATTCTCATTGCCATGAAAAAGACAGCTTTGCTCAACGCCGCCATTTCCCAGGTCATCGCCACCATGGGGCATGGCGATACCCTGGTCATCGGTGATGTCGGCCTGCCGGCACCAGCGGGTGTACCGGTGATCGATCTCGCCGTGACCCGCGGCGTGCCCGACTTCATGACGGTGCTCACCACGGTGCTCACGGAATTGCAGGTCGAATTCCACATCGTGGCCGATGAGATGCAGAGCGTCAGCCCGGCACTGGCCGCACAGATCGCCGCGCTGGACCTGCCACAAGCGCGCAGCATGTCGCACGAGGCTTTCAAGCAGGCTACCGCGCGCGCCAAAGCTCATATCCGCACCGGTGAATGCACGCCTTATGCCAACATCATCCTGGGCGCCGGCGTAGTGTTCTGAACAAATAAGTGACAAGAAAACACATTGATACAACTAGTTGTGTGATGACTTTGCGACACTTGCTGAAATAGTGTGATGCAATAGTTGTGCGATGAGTTTCCTTGGCGCATCATGCGGGCTCCAGAATAAAAAATGCAGTGGGGTTCGCATCCCTGTTCGATAACAAGAAGCTGGATCTTCGAGGACTGGAAGAGACAGACAATAAATGAACAGCATAGGGAAGCAGCATGTTTGGATATTTCGGGAATCTCAAGGTCGGCGCGCGCCTGGCGATCGTATTTGCCTTCATCGTGGCACTGCTGGCGGTGGTGAGCGTGACCGCCTTCATCAAGATCAACAACATCAATCGCGCGATCGACCAGATCGTCAATGACCGTTACCTGAAGGTGCGCTGGGCGTTCGATCTGCGCGATGGCGTCAATGAGCAGATCAAGTACCTGCGCGGCATGGCCATCGATATCGGCAACCCGGCCGGCAATGAAAAGCGCATCGGCCAGCTCGACGGTGCCGTTCGCGCCAGCAAGGAAGCCCTCGACAAGATCACGGCGCGCCAGGTCACTGCGGTCGGCCAGAAGAAGGCCAAGGTGCTCGACGATGCACGGCAGGTCTTCGATGCCAGTCGGGAGCAGTTTCTGGCCCTGATCCGGGCGGGTCAGGGGAGTGCGGCAGACGAATTCGTCTTGCGCAAGATTACCGACAGCCAGAACAAGTACCTTTCTCTGGCCACGGCCTTTGCCGATTCGCAGGACAGCCAGTTGCGCGCCGAAGGTGCGAAGGCCGTCGCTGACGGCGCGCTGGCAATCCAGGTGACCCTGGCCTGCTCGGTGGCTGCCGTACTGGCCGCCATCCTGCTGGGGTATTTGATGGCACGCTCTATCATCAAGCCGCTCAACGAGGCCGTCCGTGTGGCCGAAAATGTCGCTGCCGGTGACCTGACCACGCGCATCGAACCCCATTCCAGAGACGAGACGGGCCAGTTGATGGCGGCCTTGCGCAAGATGAACGACAACCTGGTCGATATCGTCACTGGTGTGCGACGCAGTACCGACTCCATCGCCACCGCCTCGGGAGAAATCGCCAGCGGCAACATGGATCTGTCGTCCCGCACCGAGCAGCAGGCGGGATCGCTGGAAGAAACCGCCTCGGCCATGGAGGAGATGACCTCAACCGTACGCCAGAACGCCGACAACGCCCGTCAGGCCAACCAGCTGGCGGCCACCGCCTCGCAGGTAGCCTTGCAGGGAGGTGAAATCGTCGGCCGGGTGGTGACCACCATGGAGGAAATCAATCAGTCTTCCCGCAAGATCGTCGACATCATCGGCGTCATCGACGGCATCGCCTTCCAGACCAACATCCTGGCCTTGAATGCAGCTGTGGAGGCGGCTCGTGCTGGCGAGCAGGGGCGTGGCTTTGCGGTCGTGGCCTCCGAAGTGCGCTCGCTGGCGCAGCGTTCGGCGGCGGCAGCCAAGGAAATCAAGGGTCTCATCAGCGACTCCGTGGCCAAGGTCGAGGGCGGCAGCCTGCTGGTGGCTGAAGCGGGCCATACCATGGAGCAGGTGGTCAGCAGCGTTCGCAGCGTCACCGACATCGTCGGCGAGATCTCGGCCGCCAGCGTCGAGCAGAGTACCGGGATCGAGGAAATCAACCGGGCGGTCGGCCAGATGGATCAAAGCACCCAGCAAAACGCCGCCCTGGTCGAACAGGCCGCCGCGGCAGCGGGAGCCTTGCAGGAGCAGGCGGCCACGCTGGCCTCGGCGATCAGCATTTTCAGGCTGGCACAAACTGCCACGGTATCCGTGGCGGCACCGGCCAAACCGGCAGTGCTGGCCCGTTCGACTGTGGCGACCCGGAAAGCTGCGACGGTCCCCGTTCTGCGCAGACCGGCAGTGGCGGCGCCCGCGTCTGCCCCTGCCCCTGCCAGCAAGGCCGCCGTACGCGCTGACGAAGATCTCTGGGAAACCTTCTGAGCCGCTGCGTCCGGCACGCTCTTGCCCGGCTGCCGCTATTCCGACAGGGAGGCGGCGCAATCTCCTATAGCCGTGGCCGGCCCGCCAGCTGATACTGTTGCGTTTGCAGGGCAGGAATCAGTCGATGCAAAGCGACCACGGGGAAGGGAGACATGCGAGCAGGCGGACAGACGGCAAGGATGACGAGGAGGGTCGGCAGGTTCCTGACCTGGGTGGCCCTGGCGCTGCTGGCATTGATGGTCATGCTGGCACTGCTCATTGCCCTGTTCGACTGGAACCTGGCCAAGCCCTGGATCACGCGTGAGCTTTCTTCCGTGCTGGCGCGCGAGATCCGGGTCGATGGCCCCATCACGCTGGGCTGGTCGCTGGCCCCCGCGCACAGGGACGGCAGCAGTCGCTGGCTGCCGCAACTGCATTTCACCGCGCGCGAACTGCACATCGGCAATCCCGATTGGGCCCGCAGTGCGGACCACCTCCTGCGGGCCCGCACGCTGGACTTGCACTTTTCTCCCTTGCCCTTGCTGCGCTGGCATTGGCACATCAGCGACCTGCGCGTGGAGGGACTGGATCTGGTCATGGAGCGCGTCGATGAACGCCACAAGAGCTGGCGCTTTTCCGACCAGCCGCGTTCGCGCTGGAGTTTCGACATACAGCAGATCGTCTTCGAGCGCGCGCTGATCCGTTACGTGGACCAGCCGCTGGACATGGATCTGCGCTTCGATGCCCGGCCCCTGGTCAGCCCGACCAATCAGTCAGCAGAACTGCGCCAGGCGGAAGGTGAGCAGCGCCTCGCGCCGGCCGACCCGTCCGCGCCGGTCATGCAGGCGGCCGTCACCGGCCGCTTTGGCCAGGCCAGCATCCGGGCCAATCTGCGCGGCGGCGCCTTGCCTGATCTGCTCAACGAAGACAGCGTCTATCCCTTGCAGGCCGAGGGCGAGGTGGGTGAAGTCCACGCGGTGCTCTCGGGCAAACTCATCAACCCTCATCAATTGAGTCGAGCAGAACTGCAGCTGCGGCTCAACGGCGATAGCCTCGATCGTCTCTACGCCGCCAGCGGCGTGCCGCTTCCCGCCACGCGACCCTTCAGTACCGAAGGCGCGCTCACCATCACCCGCCTCAATCCTGACACCCGCGCCTGGGACTGGCACTATGCCCACTTCACCGGCAAGGTCGGCGACAGCGATTTTTCCGGGGATGCCCACTACTATCGGGGCCCGCCCAAGAACCGCCTGCGCGTGACGGCGCAAGCCAAGCTCCTGCGCCTGTCGGACTACCTGCCCGATGTAGGGAAGAAATCCGCCGGGCATCCATACAAGTCCGACGCACGGGTATTGCCCGAACAGCAGGCCAAGCCACAGCGCTGGGCCAAGCTGGATGCTGAGATCGGCCTGCATGCAGAGCGGCTGCAGCTGCATCCGGACATTGCCCTGCAGGACGCCAGCACCACGCTGCGCCTGCAGGACCAGGTGCTGACGGCCGCGCCACTGCGCTTTGCGCTGGCTGGCGGCAAGGGAGAGGGCGAGATCAGTCTGGATGGGCGTCAGTCTGATATCGGGGGCAAGCTGCAACTGCAATTGCAGGGGGTGCAGGTGCGTGAGCTGTTCCCGCGCCTGGCCCGCTTCGATGCCAGCTTCGGCAAGGTCGATGGCCGGGCCGATCTGAGCGGTAGCGGCAATTCGGTCGCGGCCATGCTGGCGCATGCCAACGGCGAGATCAAGGCCGATCTCAGCCAGGGCACCATCAGTCAATTCATCCTGGAGGCAGCGGGGCTGAACCTGGCCAACGCAGTGTTCGCCAAGCTGTATCGCGACCAGCAGGTCAAGCTGCTGTGTGGCGCCGCCGATATCCGCATCAAGGATGGTCTGGCAGAGGTGCGCCACGGCATTCTCAACACCGAGGATGCCGCCATCGATATCCGTGGCCAGGTCGATCTGGGCCGGGAGACCCTGTCCCTCGACGTGGTCCCGCGCACCAAGCAGCTTCGCATCCTGTCGCTGCGCACGCCCTTGTATGTACGTGGCACATTCGCAAAACCGGACATCGGTGCCAGCAAGCAAGCCCTGGCAGCGCGGGCCGGTGCCGCCGCCGCCCTGGCGCTGGTGGCACCGGTGGCGGCGGTGATTCCGCTCATTACGCCGGGACAGAAGATCCCCGACGACTGCGCCCCCCGCGCGGCCGCAGCACCCTCTTGAACTGGTACGGGCAGGATTATTTCAGCGCGGCGGGAGCGTTTTGCAGGAAGTGACAGTCATAGAAGCCAATCAACAAGACAGAGCGTGCCCGCCCACATGCGCGGTCATGGCAGGGGGGAGTCGTCAGGGAAGCTGACCTCAGGGTCGGTGATTCCATCAAGATGCCGACAAGCTCTACCGTGATCACGCAGCCGTGTTGGCGGAGGACGCTCAATCAGACCGGTGCGACGAGGAAGGGCGTTATCTTGGATCAGCAAGCAGCAATGGAAGGCAATTCTCCCCTGAGCAGAGCGTATCGACACGCCTTGCTGGAGGCGATCGATGACGGTTTCTGCATCATCGAATTCATCGATGGTCCGCATGGGCCGCTCAGTGACTATGTGCACATCGAAGCCAACTCGGGTTATTACCGGCATACCGGTATTGAGGGCATCGTTGGCAAGCGCCTGCGGGAAATCGAACCGGACAATGCCCAGGTCTGGCTGGATGTCTATGGCCAGGTCCTGCTGACAGGCCAGCCGCTGCGTTTCGAACAGGAATTCCAGGCCGTGGGCCGCCACATCGAAGTCTCGGCCACCCGAGCGGGCCCGGTGGAGATGCGCCAGGTCTCGGTATTGTTCCGTGACATTACCGCACGCCGCCGCACCGAAGCCGCCCTGCGAGAAAACGTTCAGCGTGTGCAGCTGGCCATGGAAGCGGGGGCGATCATTGGTACCTGGATCTGGGATATCCCTTCGGATCGTTTCAACGTGGATGAGGGCTTTGCAGCGGCCTTCGGCGTGCCGCCGGAAAAGGGCCTGACCGGTCTGAAACTGGACGACCTCATGCAGTCGGTCCATCCGGATGACCGCGAGTTGCTTTCCACCCGCATCCGCGAAGCCCTGGCACGTGGTGGTGCCTATGCCCACCAATACCGCACCCGCCGGCGCGATGGCCGTTACTACTGGCTGGAAGCCAATGGCCGGGTGGAACTGATGCCGGATGGCCAGGCCAGCACCTTCCCGGGCGTACTGATCGACATCGAGGGGCGGCGTGCGGTGGAAGCCGAACGCGACCGTGCCCTGGCCGCGCTGCGCGCCCTCAACGACACCCTCGAACAACGCGTGCAGGAGCGCACCACTGCCTTGCTGGAAGCCGAGGAAGCCCTGCGTCAGGCGCAGAAGATGGAGGCCGTGGGGCAGCTCACCGGCGGGCTGGCGCATGACTTCAACAACATCCTGGCCGGCATCAGCGGCAGTCTTGAATTGATGAAAGTGCGGCTGGCCCAAGGCCGCATTTCCGACATCGAGCGCCACCTCAATGGTGCGCAGTCCGCCGTCAAGCGCGCGGCGGCCTTGACGCAACGGCTGCTGGCCTTCTCGCGGCGGCAGACGCTCGATCCCAAGTCGGCCGATCTGAACCGGATCGTGGCCGACATGCACGAGCTGATCGGCCGCAGCGTCGGCCCGGCCATCACGGTCGAAACCATCGCCGCCGGCGGTCTCTGGAATACCTTCGTCGACATTGGTCAACTTGAGAATGCCTTGCTCAACCTGTGCATCAATGCCCGCGACGCCATGCCGCATGGCGGGCGGCTGACCATCGAGACCGCCAACCGCTGGCTCGACGACATCGCCGCCATGCAGCGCGGTGTGGCACCGGGGCAATACGTGTCGCTGTGCGTGAGTGATACCGGCACCGGCATGTCGCCGGACGTGGTAGCGCGCGCCTTCGATCCTTTCTTCACCACCAAGCCGACCGGGCAGGGCACGGGGCTGGGGCTGTCGATGGTGTATGGTTTTGCCGGCCAGTCTGGCGGCGCCGTACGCATCTACTCCGAGCTGGGGCAGGGCGCCACCTTGTGCATCTATCTTCCGCGTTACGTGGGCCAGGCCGGGGACGACGATCTGCCGCTGCCCGAGGACAGCAGTGCTGCGGCTGCGCCTGGCAGCAAGACCATCCTGGTAGTCGATGATGAACCGCTGGTGCGCATGGTGACGGTGGAGGTCCTGAGCGACCTGGGATACAGCGTCATGGAGGCCGAAGATGGCCCCTCGGCCTTGCGCGTATTGGCCGCCTATCCCGAGCTGGATTTGCTGGTCACCGATGTGGGGCTCCCCAACGGCATGAACGGTCGACAACTGGCCGATGCCATCCGTGCGCCACGTCCGGAATTACCCGTCTTGTTCGTGACCGGCTATGCCGAGAATGCGGTGCTCAATCATGGGCATCTTGAGCGCGGCATGCAGGTGCTGACCAAGCCGTTTGCGGCCGATGTGCTGGCGCGCAGGGTGAAGGAACTGATCGGGGACGATGGCGCTGCACCGCACTGATTGCCCCTCACGGCAAGACCGCCTCCGACGGGTGTTGGTACGGCTGGCACAACAAAATGGTCAGCCATTAAAAAATGATCTAAATAATTTCGAAACATGAAGGCTTGTTCTCTCTATTGAGAGGCGGGCTTCTCATTCTTGAGCAATCATCGGCACTCTGTCATCGTTGGTCTGATGTGCGCCAGCGTCGTCCCGGGGCAGAGTCGTCGGAAAGGCTGCGCTGGCGTCACCTCCGTCATTGCGGACTCAGCACCTCTGATCCATGCAAACAGCTCAGATGATGCAGATCGCATGAAGGAGGGGTTATGGGTCCTGATCGTGTTTGGACTGCTGGCGGTGTTGAGCATCGGGTTCGCGTCCGTGTGCCATGTCGTGATTGACAATCCCGAATTGGTAGACATCCTCCCGGACTTTTGCCGCACTGGCAGGACGACTTTGACACCCGGCTATCAGACGGCCTTGGCTACCGTCATCGCTACAAGCTGGCACTGACGCTGCATTCTGCGGCATTCCCTCTGCATTTCGTCGCATCCCGCTATCGTCCTGCCAGCGGCCTCAGCAGAATCGCTCCACCGATTCGCTGAAAGCCTGCCATGTCCCTCACACCCCTCATTGCACTCCACCTGAGCGTCGCGCTCGCTGCCGTCGTCATGGGCCCCTTCGCCTTCTGGGCCCGGCTGGGCCGCACGGCGCGGCCACGATGGCACCGTATCCTGGGCTATGCCTGGTTCAGCTGCATGGCCATCACGGTCCTGTCGGCACTCTTCATCCGTTCGCATGACCTGCCCAACATCGCGGGATACACGCCGCTGCATCTGCTGGTGCCAGCTACGACTTTCCTGCTCTACCGTGGGCTCTCGGCGGTGCTGCGCGGCGATATCGCGCTGCATCGGCGCACCATGCAGCGGGTCTACATCGGAGCCTGCCTGGTGGCAGGCGCGTTCACCTTGCTGCCGTCACGCTATCTGGGTCAGCTGCTGTGGGGACAATGGCTGGGTTGGCTGTAGGCCACCACAGGCCCTAGACTGCAGCGCCAAAGAAAGACCCGATGGCGGCCGTACAGCCCATGGCCAGCGAGCTCCACAGACTCACGCGCAAAGCACCCTTCCACAGATTGGCACCGCCTGTTTTGGCGGCGACCGCGCCCAGTACCGCCAGCGACAGCAGGGCCGCGATCACAATGGCGGGCAACAGGCTGGCCGCCGGCGCCAGCAGCACCACCGCCAGCGGCAAGGCCGCACCGGCCGCAAAGCTCAAGGCCGACACCACGGCCGCCTGCACTGGCCGCGCCGCCGTGGTTTCGGAAATGCCCAGCTCATCACGCGCATGCGCATCCAGCGCATCGTGGGCCATCAACTGGGTAGCGACCTGATGCGCGGTTTCCTGGTTCAGCCCCCGCCGCATGTAGATGCCCATCAGCTCCCGATGCTCGCCTTCCGGATCGGTCGCCAGTTCCTCGCGCTCCTGGCTCAGGGCCGCATGCTCGCTGTCGGCCTGCGAATGGACGGATACGTATTCTCCGGTGGCCATCGACATGGCCCCCGCCACCAGCCCGGCTACGCCGGTGAGAAGTACGTTCTCATGCGATGCACTGGCCGCCACCACGCCCACCAGCAGGCTGGCAGTGGAGACAATGCCGTCGTTGGCGCCGAGGACGGCGGCACGCAGCCAGGAGATGGCGTCGACCTTGTGATGTTCGAGATGGAATTTGGCCATGGCACTTCAATTGCGAGGTTGCAGAATGGCGCAGATTCTAGGGCCGCGCTGACGCAAAGGCCACGACAATTAGCGAAAATGAGGGCAATTCGTATTTGCCCGGCAGCCATTGTGGCGGGGGCGGGCCGGATTCGCTTTGCAGCCATCGCCCATTGCGGTCACGGTCCATGGCCATTCCTGGTGAAATTTCTTCATATTCCAACCGGGCAGAGGCGGCAAATGCCGCTATTGACGGCATCCGCCTGCATCCAGCTTCATTTCGCCCTGAAACCCTCGATCCGGCCGAACAGCAGCATGCCCGCCAGCATGGCCAGCACGAATGTCAGCCCCTTGCCCGACGCCATACCCAGCAAGACCAGCGCCGGTCCCGGGCAAATGCCGGCGATACCCCAGCCGACACCGAAGAGCAGGCTGCCCAGCACCAACCGACGGTCGATCGTGCGCGTGGCAGGCAACTGCATGGGGGCATCCAGCCAGGCGCGTGAGCGGCGGCGCGCCAAGGTGAAGGCGGGCATGCCGATGGCGATGGCGCCGGCCATCACCAGGGCCAGCGAGGGATCCCAATGACCCGCCAGGTCCAGAAAACCCAATACCTTGGCCGGATCGGCCATGCCGGAGACGATCAGACCCAGGCCAAACAACAGACCCGCGACCAGCGCGGCCAACATGCGCAGGAAATTCATGGCAGCGCTCCTTGCAGATCCAGTACGTGACGCAGCAGATAGACGCTCAGGAAACCGGCGCCCATGAAGCAGGCCGTGGCCACCGCCGAGCGCGGCGACAGGCGCGACAGCCCACACACGCCATGACCGCTGGTGCAGCCGGCGCCGTAGCGGGTACCTACGCCGACCAGCAAGCCGGCCAGAATGATTTCCGCATAGCCGGCATCAATGCGCAGGGCGGGCAGGGCGTGTATGAGCGCATACAGGACCGGTGCCAGCAGCAAGCCCAGTACGAACAGCAGGCGCCAGGCACGGTCCGCTGCCTGCGGTGGCAGCAGCCCCGCCACGATGCCGCTGATCCCGGCGATGCGGCCATTGCACAGGACCAGCACGCTCGCGGCCAGTCCGATCAGCAGGCCACCGCCCAAGGCGGCAGCAGGGGTGAAGCTATTCCAGGCAATCTCCATGGTCATTCCTTCGGGCAATAAAGTTGATACATCAGGCCCAGCATCTCCAGCAGCCTGGGATCGGCGACACGGTAATACACGCGCTTGCCTTCCCGCCGCGTACTGACCACGCCTTCATTGCGCAAGACACCGAGTTGCTGCGACAGGGTGGGCTGGCGGATGTCGAGTGCTTCCTCCAGCTCGCTCACGCACATTTCGGTTTGCGAGAGCTGGCACATCAGCAGCAGCCGGTCTTCATTGGCGAGCACCTTGAGCGCAGCCACGGCCTGGCCGGCGGCACGGCGCATCTGCTCGGCTTGCAGCGGGGAAGAGGTGGTCATAGGATTCAATATGCTTTTTAATAATATATTGAAATGTATAATATATGGACCGCATGGCAATTGCAAGCCTAAGCACAAGCGCAAGTGAAGAAAAAGGGAAAAGGTCGGGCGGCCAGTGAGCGCGGCTCAGGATGCGGCGTGCAGCAGGTCGATCAGGTGCCGGCTGGCCTGCTTGGCGGCGGCCATGGCTTCTTCGGCAAAGGCAAAAGGAGCATCCTCACCGCAGAATTGCAGCTTGCCGTTGATGTAGAGATCCCAGGTCCAGCCGCTGCCGGTGTCACTCGGACACTTGAGCTCTATTCTGACCAGCTCGTCGCGATACCTGAAAAGTGCCTTCCTCATCCTGCCCGCCGGGTTTCTTATGGTGAAGCAGCAAGCTCGACAGCACTTGCTCCTGAGTTGCCAAAGTGTACGCCATTACCAGCTTGTCAATAATGGCATTAGATTGCATATAGTCGCTACTATGCTTTCCATTCTACCCATTAGTAACATTTATTGCTGAGCGGTAACCGGCGGGCGGCCAGGCATGCCCGAGATGTTCAGGCAGGCTCAGGCCGAATGCGGGCCGCCGGCCAGGAGCCGGTCCAGCAATTCGTCGTAGTGATGATGGGGGGTGGTGATGGCGAAGAAGCTTTCCACCAGCTCGCTGGTCAGGCCGGCTACCACCAGGGTGCCATTGCGCAACTCGTCCTGTACCACGACCTCGGGCAGCACCGTGAGCCAGCCGCTGTCACGGGCGATCAGACGCAGCATGGCCATGTCATCGACCTCGGCGCGCATGCGCGGGCGCACATCGTTGGAAATGCACAGCGCATCGAACTGCATGCGCAAGGCGTGGCGCGGACCGGGCAGAGCCATGTCGACCCCTTCCAGATCCTGCGGAATACGCAGGCTGCGGGCTTCCCAGCGATGCGCCGGCCCCACCACCGAGACCGCCTGGCTGCCCAGGAAGCGGCAGTGCAGCGGCCGGTCGGGATCGGAGGGGACGGTTTCGTTGGCCAGCACCACATCAAGCTGGTGCTGCATGAGTCGTTCCAGCAAGCCCTCCAGCAAGCCCGACTCCAGCGTCAGGGAGACCGAGGGATCCGAGAGCATGGGCCGGATCCAGTTTTCCTGATAGTTACGCGACAGCGTGGCCACGCTGCCCACCCGCAGACGCGTTACGCCGGCCGAGCGCCCCTCCAGCCGGCCCAGCATTTCCTGGCTGAGGCCAAAGATGTTGTCGGCATAGTTGAACACCAACTGCCCGGTATCGGTCAAGCTCAGGCGGCGACCTTCACGGATGAAGAGATCTTCATCCAACTGCTTCTCCAGCTGCCGAATCTGGGCCGATACGGCCGACTGTGAAGTATGAAGCTCTTCCGCCGCGCGGGTGAGATGGCCGAGCTTGGCAACCCGCCAGAAATAGCGCAGATGATGAAAGTTAAGCTGTTCTAGGCGCATCGTTCTTATTTATGAATGAATTTGTTCTAATAAATGTAATTTACAGAACGATCGATGGCAAGCATCATGATGGCATTCCAATTCATGAGGTTGCTTGTCATGACGACCATCCCGCTGATCTCCTGCAGTGCCTGGGCACCGCCCGCACTGACGATGGCCGCCGCCCTGGTGCTGGGCCTGTCCCGGCTGGCGCCGCCACGCGTCTGGACGCTGTTCCGGTTGCTGTCCCTGCTGGCCTTGCTGTCGGCCTTGTTCAATCTGGTGGCGGGCCGCGCTGGCGCGCCCTGGCCGGGCGTATTGCACCCGACCACGCTGGGGCTGGTGCTGGCCCTGCTGGTGCAGGGACTGGGCACGGTGATCGGCAGCTTCTCCGCGCGCTATCTGCAAGGCGAGCAGGGGCAGCGTCAATATGCCGCCGCCCTGGCGCTGGTGCTCACGGCCGTGCACCTGCTGCTGCTGGCCGATCACTGGGTGGTGCTCATCGCCGCCTGGGCAGTGGTCGGCCTGGCCTTGCAACGCTTGCTGTGTTTCTATCCGGACCGTCCGTTTGCACGGCTGGCCTCCTACAAGAAGAGCATTGCCGACCGTATCGCCGACTGCCTGCTGATCGCCGCCGCTGCACTGGCCTGGGTGAGCGTGGGCAGCGGCTCGTTCTCGGACTTGTGGCTGTACCTGGACCAGCACGGCATGTCGAGCGCCTTGCAGATGAGCGCACTGTGCCTGACCCTGGCGGTGATCCTGCGCACGGCTTTGCTGCCGGTGCACGGCTGGCTGATCCAGGTGATGGAGGCGCCCACCCCGGTGTCGGCCTTGCTGCATGCGGGCGTGGTCAACCTGGGCGGATTCGTGCTGGTGCGCTTTGCCCCCCTGCTGGAGCAGGCCGTCGCCGCGCGCGCCGTGCTGCTCATCGTTAGCGCCGGCACCGTTCTGTTGGCCGGGCTGGTGATGCTCACCCGCATCAGTATCAAGGTCAAGCTGGCCTGGTCGACCGTGGCGCAGATGGGATTCATGTTGCTGGAATGCGCGGCCGGCCTGTACCTGTTCGCTGCGTTGCACCTGATCGGTCACTCGCTCTACAAGGCGCATGCCTTTCTGTCGGCTTCCTCGGTGGTGCGGGAGACCCGCCTGTCGGCCCTTTACAGCGCCGCGACTCCGTCGGCCTGGAGCGTGATCCTGGCACCCGTGGTCAGTATCGCCCTGGTGCTGGGCCTGCACAGCTTGAGCCCGCATGCCGCCTGGCCGTGGTGGTGGAGCGGCATTCTCGGGCTGGCCTGGGCGCCGCTGCTGTGGTGCTCCACGGCCAAGGGCAGTGGCCGGGTGCGCGGCTGGCTGCTGGGCCTGCTGGGGGCCGCCGGGCTCACCCTGGCCGCGCTGCTGGCCCACCTGCTGCCGCTGCATATCAACGATTACCCGCGCGCCGTGTTTGGCGTGACGGCGCTGCTGGCGATGCTGGCCCTGTATGTCTGCATGGGTCTGTTGCAACTGGCGCCGCAGGCCATGGCTGCCTGGCGCCGCCGCAGCTACGCCGGCTTCTATCTGGATGAAGCCTACACCCGGCTGGCCTTGCAACTCTGGCCCTCCAACTGGGCACCCAGCGCCCGCCGGGCCGCCACCGGGCAACAAGTGAACAATCTTGCCAGCGATGGCCGTGGCCAGGGCTGAACCCGACTCACCGGAGAATCTGCATGAACCAATTTGTCCAACATCGCCAGCCGCAGGCCACCATGCCGGTCGCCGCCTGGAACGCTGAACTGGAGCAGCAGCTGCAGCAAGCCTGCCAGGATGCCTGCGGCGCCATCGCTCCGGCCTGGCCGCTGGATCGCGCCATTGCGGTCAATCCGCACTGGTCACGGGTCGGCATGCCGCTGCGCCAGGTGGCGGCGCGCATGGCGCTGCTGGGCGGCATCCAGGTGTTTCCGCCGAAGGATCAACTGCAGCAGGCCTGGGACCAGCGCCGTGTCACGCAGGCCGACCTGGAGTACGCGCTGGCGCAGTCCGTCGAGGCCCAGGAGCGTGGCTTCGACGTCGCCCACTGTCTTGCCGTACTGGCCTCGGCCAGCCCGGCGCCACGCCTGCCGCTGCTCATCGATGTGCTGGACAACGACCCCCAGCGCCATACCCGGCTCTCCTGGCGGCAGGCCATCACGCACCAGGTCAGCCAGACCTGCGCCGCCTATTTCGACCGCCACCAGGCCGACTGGCAGCCCGAGCGCGGCATGGGCCTGTACGCCTTCTGGCGCGAGACGCTGGAGCACGACCACGGTATCGGCCTGCTCATGGGCCTGCCGCATATTGCCGAGGGCATCCGTACCTTGCCTGCCTGTGCACGCGAGGCCGAACGGTGGGTCATGCGGCACATGGACCTGCCACCCGAGGTCTGGGCCGATTACCTGGAGTCGGTACTGCTGACTGTCAATGGCTGGGCCTCCTGGTGTGCCTACCTGGGCTGGCAGGCCAAACTGGAAGGCGGCAGCGACGAGCACCTGCGTGAGCTGCTGGCCATTCGCATGGCGTGGGGCGCCTTGCTGCTGGAGTGCAAGGATGATGAAGCCGCCAGCCACGCCTTCCATACCGTACAGCAGGCCTGGGCACGTTCGCAGGAACGGCTGGAGCAGGTTCGCCAGGATCTGCTGGTCGATGAACTGTGGCAGGTCGCGCTGGAGGCCGGCTACCAGCGCAAGCTGGCGGCCGCCTTGCTACAGCAGGATGCCGGCAGCACGCCCACGGTGGAGGTGCAGGCCGCCTTCTGCATCGACGTGCGCAGCGAACCCTTGCGGCGGGCACTGGAGGCCGTGCATCCGGGCATGCAGACGCTGGGCTTTGCCGGTTTCTTTGGCCTGCCGGTGGCCTATACGCCGCTGGCGACCGAGGCCAGTCGCCCGCAGTTGCCGGGCCTGCTGGCTCCGGCCTATCAGGTGCAGGATGTGTTCATGCCGGCCGCTGCAACCGCCGACGGCGGCGTGCTGGCCAGCGCCGTGGCACGGGCGCGGCGCAAGACGCTGGCCTTCAGAGAGCAGTGGTCGGGCAACACACGCTGGCCGGGTTCGGCGTTTTCGTTCGTGGAGGTGGCGGGTGTGACGGCGCTGGGCGGCTTGTGGCAATGGCTGCGACCGGGTCAGGCCGAGCGTGCGCGCGATGATCTGGCCGGGCTGCCGGCGCGGTATCGCGACCTGTGCCGGCCGCAACTGGTCGGCGTCCCGCTGGAAGACAAGGTGGCGCTGGCCGCCCGCGTCCTGCACGCCATGGGACTGGACCGCCAGGTGGCGCCGCTGGTCCTGCTGGTCGGACATGGCAGCCAGTCGGCCAACAACGCCCACGCGGCGGCGCTGGATTGCGGGGCCTGCTGTGGCCAGACCGGCGAAGTCAACGCGCGCACGCTGGCGCAACTGCTCAACGAGCACGACGTGCGACGCGGCCTGCTGGAGCGGCAGATCTTCCTGCCTGAAGAGAGCCATTTCCTGGCCGTCCTGCACAACACCACCACCGACGAAATCGAAGCCTTCGATCTGGACCTGCTGCCGACGGCCGCGCGGTCACGCTGGCAAGCCCTGCAACCGGTGCTTGCCGAGGCCGGTGATCGTGTGCGCCGTGAACGTGCGCTGCGCCTGGGCATGGATCCGACCCAAGCCGCACCGGTCCTGCTCAAGCAATTGCGTCGCCGCGCCAATGACGGCGCCCAGACGCGTCCCGAGTGGGGCCTGACCGGCAACGCCGCCTTCCTGATCGCGCCGCGCGCGCGCAGCCGTGGCCTGGATCTGGGCGGACGTTGCTTCCTGCACGACTACGATGCCAGCCAGGATCACGACGGCAGCGTACTGGAGCTGCTGATGACCGCACCCATGCTGGTGACCCACTGGATCAACTGGCAGTACCACGCCTCCACCAGCGACCCGCTGCGCCTGGGAAGTGGCAACAAGCTGCTGCACAACGTGGTGGGCGGCACCATCGGCGTGTTCGAGGGCAATGGCGGAGATTTGCGCATCGGCCTGTCGCGTCAGTCCCTGCATGATGGTCAGCAGTGGATACATGAGCCGCTGCGCCTGACCGTGGTGATCGATGCCCCGGCCGACGCCATCGACGCCATCGTCACCCGCCATGCCATCGTGCGGCAGTTGCTGGAGCACGGCTGGCTGCACCTCTGGCGCTTTGGCCAAGAGGGCCTGGAGCAGTGGCGGCGCGAGGGCTGGAAATCAATTGCTTTGTGAAACTTCTGGTATCGTTGGCGAGATGATGTAGCATGGATGCCGTTTTGCAATTCATGATTGCCGGAGAGAGAATGATTCCCATACTCCCAGCCTCCCAAGCCAACCCGGGAGAGGACGCTGCGCGCCGCTCCTGCGAGGGTTGCTCGGAGGAGGGCACGCTGGACATCGAATTCGAGTATGCCTATCAGCCCATCGTGCGCCTGTCCACGCGCTCGGTGTACGCATACGAAGCGCTGGTGCGCGGCCCCCAGGGGGAGCCCGCCCATACCGTACTGGCCCAGGTCAACGACGGCAATCGCTATCGTTTCGACCAGGCTTGCCGCACCAAGGCCGTGGAGGGGGCGGCGCAGCTGGGCATGACGCAGTTCCTGTCGATCAACTTCCTGCCCAATGCGGTCTATCGTCCGGAAGTCTGTATCCAGAGCACCTTCAAGGCGGCGCGCAAACATGATTTTCCGATCGAACGCATCATCTTCGAGGTGACCGAAGGCGAGCGGGTGGATGACCGTCCGCATCTGGTGAATATCTTCAAGGAATACAGCCGCTTCGGTTTTCGCACTGCCATCGACGATTTCGGTGCCGGTTATGCGGGCCTGAACCTGCTGGCCGAATACCAGCCCGATCTGATCAAGATCGACATGGACCTGGTCCGCAACATTGATACCGACAAGCCGCGCCAGGCCATCGTGGCCGGCATTGCCGCCATCTGTCGTGAGCTCGACATCGAGATCCTGGCCGAGGGCGTGGAGACCCGTGCCGAACGCGATCATCTGGCGGCACTGGGAATCGACCTGATGCAGGGGTACTGGTTTGCCAGACCGGCGTTCCAGTCGCTGGGGATCGTGCCTGAGACGGCCTGGGAATGACTTCTCCAGACCGGCGCCGGCAGTATTGAAGCAAAACGGCCTCCCATGTGGGAGGCCGTTTTTTCTCTTAGTCGGGGAATCGCACCAGTCGCTTGGCGTCCTTGGGTGTCTGGTATTGCGCGACATTCATCTGCATGGCCAGCAGCGTGTAGTAGGCATTGATGCCGGTGAGATCGACCACGCCTTTTTTGCCGAAGCGTTTTTCGGCGCGGGCAAAGGTCTGGTCGGAAACACGCTTGTTGCGATGCAGTTCGAGCGAAAAGTCATAGACGATCTGCTCATCCTCGCTCAGGCCTTCCGGACGGCGGCCGTCGGCGATGGCGGCGGCCACTTCCGGCTTGATACCGGCCTTGATGGCGATGGGATAGTGCACGTACCACTCGTAATCCTGGGTCCATTCGCGCGCCGTGATCAGAATCACCAGCTCGCTGAGGGTGTTGCCGATGGCCGACTTGTAACGCAGATAGTCTCCCATGGAGCGCGCCTCTGTCATCACCTGGGGACTGTGCATCAGGGGTTCGAAGGGGCCGAACACAGGCACCTTGCGCGCAGCGAGGAATTCATCGGCGGCTTTTTTCTGTTCCGGCGTGTACTGGTCGGGCGGAATCACCGGCAGGCGGTCCGCAGCCTGGGCTACGGCGGCCGACAACAAGGTGGAGGCAAGGGCAATGCGCAGGAATCGGTTCATGAAGGTCTCTGTCTCTGAATATTGATCTGTTTATGGGTGCCGTCGATGGCGCTGGCGGCCATGGATGCGGCGGTCCCAGCATAGGCGAGCTTGCGCGGAATGTCTTGCCAACTCTTCATTTGAGAGTGCGCGAGTGTGAATGTCATACAACATCGGCAGGCGCTTGCCGATTTCACTCCCATCATCAGGCAGGGGAGAGTCGATGGTGTTGGCCGTGCGGCGCGGCTACAATCTCTGCCCGGCAAACAAGCAATGAGACCTTCTCGATGAAAAACCACGCCGTACTCCCGTGGCTGGCCCTGCTGCTGGCGCTGGGTGGCTGCGCCACCGAAGCCTATCGCGCCACGGAGAGCCAGTGCGCTCCGGCGGCCTATGCGCAGTACCCGATCATCCAGCAGACCCGTATGGAGATGCGGACCCGCGCCATCCAGGTGCCGACCGGACAGACCCGCTGCAGCTCGGTGGTCAACGGCAATCGCACCGATACGGTATGCCAGGACATCCTGCGCACCGAGTATCAGCAATATCCTGTCTACGTGACAGTCGACATCAATGAATATGGCCGCAACCAGGTCATTGTCGCCTGCGCGCGCAGCCAATGCGTCAAGACGCACGGCAATCCGGACTGCGAGTAAGTCTTTCCGCGCGTCTTGCGTTGACGCGGGCTGATCCTATGGCCGCTCAGTCTCATCTGCTGTGCCCAATGTGGCGGGCTGCTCCGGCAGCAGGCGTTCCAGCATGGCGCGGTGGTAGGGGTCTTGCGATTCCACATAGCGTGCCGCCGAATGAATGTTTTTCCATCCCACGTACTCCATGAGGGCGCGCATCTCCCAGCCGTTGGCGCTGGCCCAGCTGGCAAAGCCGCGGCGCAGTGAGTGCGAGCTGTAGAGATGGGCATCGTCAATGCCGGCCGAACTCAGGATCCGCCGCAATAGCGGAATGATGCTCACCGCATGGATCGCCTCTTCGCTGATGCGGCCCCAGCGATCGATGCCGCGGATCACCGGCCCGCTGCTCAGGCCGCTGACTGCCAGCCAGTCCAGATAGGCCGCCACCGGACACAGCCGCGAGAGCGCCGGCGTCTTGTAGGTGCTGCCCTTGAGGTTGCGGTCGGTCTTGGTGCGCGGCAGGTGAATGCGCATGCCTTCGCCTGCAACGGCCTCGATGCGGGCAATATCCAGGCGCGCCAGTTCGTCGCTGCGAAAGCCCCGCCAGAATCCGATCAGCAGCAGGGCCTTGTCCCGCTTTTCCTGCGTCGGGTGCAGCTCCTGGATGCCGCGCAGCATCTTGCGCACCACGGGCACCTTGGTCGGATCGGGAAACCCCTGGTCTACATGCCACTGCCCCAGTGCCGAGATCCTCTGCTTGAGGGTGTTGTGCGACAGTTTTCCGGCGTGGTGAGCCAGGTAACGCAAGAGACTGTCGGCCGTGGCCGGCAGGAAGCCTCCCCATTCGACTTCGAAGTGACGCACGGCGGCGCGATAGCTGCGGCGCGTGTTGTCACGGGTGGCAGCGTGCAGGTAGTCGTCAATATCGATCATGACAAGGGCGCAATGAAGGGGCATTACAGCCCGATGAGAGGATCTCGGGCGATTTTAGCCGATAAGATTGAATAATGATCTAATATTCAATCTTAATATTAAAAAGATAATCCAGGAAAAATCCTTGAATATATTATGTAATTACGTATTATGTAATACATTATCAAATAACGGATTGGAACCATGGCACGCACCGGCCTCTACAAATCGGAAGTGAAGAAAGCCCGTGATGCCTTGCTGGCACTAGGCCGTCATCCGTCGGTGGATGCGGTGCGGGTGGAACTGGGCAATACCGGTTCCAAGACGACCATCCACAAATACCTGAAAGAACTGGAAGAAGAAGAGGGTGGCCAGGACCGGCCGCGCAGCATCAGCGACACCTTGCAGGATCTGGTCGGTCGCCTGGCGGCCCAGTTGCAGGCCGAAGCCGCGATCCAGGTACAGACCGTGCGCGCCGACGCCGAGGCGGCGACGACGCGGATGCGCCAGGAGCTGGAGACGCTGCGTGCGGCCCATGCCGAGCAGGGGTTGCGTCTGGGCCAGACGCAACAGGCCCTCATTGCCGAGCGCGCCGCGCATGACAAGACCCGTGAGGAGCGCCAGGAACAGGCGGCCGTTGTCCGCACGCTGGAGGTCCGTCTGGCCGCCTTGCAGGAACGTCTGGACGAGAACGAACAGCATCGCCAGTCGCTGGAAGAAAAGCACCAGCACGCACGCCAGGCCCTGGAGCACTACCGCAGTGCGGCCAGGGAGCAGCGCGAGCAGGATCAGCGGCGCCACGAACAACAACTCCAGAGCCTGCAGGCCGAGTTGCGCCAGTTGCGTCAGGAAGCGGTGATTCGCCAGGAGGACATCACCCGCCTGAACCAGGAAGGCGTGCGCCTGATCGCCGAGTTGTCGCACAGCCGCCAGGCGCTGGCTGAGCAGCTCACGCTGGCAGCGCGTCGGGAGCAGCAGCTGGACTCGCTGCAACAGGTCGCCTCGGCCAAACTCGTGCTCGAGGCGCAACTGGCTGCCAGAAACGAAGCCTTGACGCAGTTGCAGTGCCGTCTGGCCGAGGCGCAACAAGATGTCGCCATCGCACGCCAACAATGGCAGCAGGGTGAACGCGAACTGGCCGCGTTGCGCGCCAGGCTGGAGACACACGAGGCGCTCCTGCAGCAGTGGCGTACCCGAACCGACACGGAACCAATGCGAGAAGAAGAAAAGAATGAGCGCATAGCGCCAGGCGCTGTCGACCCTTGATTTTCCAGGGCAGGGTGGCCGACGCCACCTCAGGTGGAGCAACGATCATCGTTGCTTGCCGGGAGGCAGGACACTCAAGATCATCGCTCTGCACCGGAATCGTTGGCTTGCGTTAACGTTCATTTAATCCTGCCGTACTAACCTCCCTGCATTTAACAAATAGCGATAAAAGGGGACGGTGGTCATGTATCACTTTCATCATGGCAGGTGGCGCCGTTTGCCAGCGACGCCGAGGGCATCATCGGGGGTGGCGGCATGAATACCACCATTGGTCTTTTGCTGTTGCTCAGTTTCGTGGTGTCACTGGCGGCGCTCGGGACGCTGATCTGGGCGATCGCCAATCACCAGCTGAACGTCAGCCGGGATGATGCAGCCTCGATTTTTCTGAAGAACGAAGCCGGTCAGTTTGACGCGCCTTCCATTGACGCTTCATCCGGCGATGCTGCGCATCGGTTCGACGCACAGCGCGCTGGCATTGATGCTCCCGGCCGTCGGGTGGTGCTGCTGGCGGCCAGCATGTCCATCGTGTTCCTCATCGCGGGCTCGTTGTTCGGCGTGCTGGCCTCATTGAAAATGCACATGCCAGATTGGCTCGCCAGCAGCGCGTTGACCACTTTCGGCCGCGCTCGCACCATCCACCTGAATCTGGTCGCATACGGGTGGCTATCGGTGGCAGGCGTCGGCGTGGCCTTGTGGCTGATTCCACGTATTTTTCACACGCCGTTGCGGCGTCCTGCAATGGCCTATGCCGGCGCCTGTCTCTGGGTCCTGGGCGTGATCGCGGGTGTCACTGCCATCGGCGCTGGCTGGAATGATGGTCTGGAGTGGCTGGAGATTCCCTGGCAGATCGATATCGTGCTGGCCATTGGCGGCTTTCTGTTGGCCTGGCCGGTCGTCGAGACGGCCTGGCATCGCCAAGTACAGCATATCTATGTGACGGGATGGTACTTCCTGGCCGCTCTGGTCTGGTTCCCGGTCTTGTTCATCATCGCCAATCTCCCCGGCGTTCACATGGGAGTGCAGCAAGCCACGATGAACTGGTGGTTCGCGCACAATGTGCTCGGCTTGTGGCTGACCCCTCTGGGTGTCGGAACGGCCTACTACCTGATTCCCAAGATCATCGGCAAGCCCGTGTATTCATATAGCGTTTCGCTCCTGGGATTCTGGGGCCTGGCGCTGTTCTACAGCCAGGTGGGCATTCATCACCTCATCGGTGGGCCAGTGCCGACCTGGGTTGTCACTCTCTCGGTAGTCCACAGCGTGATGATGTTCATCCCGGTGATCGCCGTGGCGGTAAATCAGCATACTACGGTGATACAGAATTTCTGGGCTTTCAGGCAATCCATGGCGCTGCGCTTCGTCTGGACCGGTGCCCTGATGTATACGGCAGCGTCCTTCCAAGGTTCTCTGGAGGCGATACGGGCGGTCAATTCGATTACCCACTTTACGCACTACACCGTCGGCCACGCGCATTTGGGCGCCTATGGATTTGTTTCATTGGTGATGTTCGGCGCGTTCTACTACATGATGCCCCACCTGACCGGCAAGCCATGGCCGTGGCCACGCATGATTGGGCTGCATTACTGGCTTACCTTGCTAGGCTTTGGCATTTATTTCGTGGCATTGAGTGTGGGAGGTTTCTTCCAGGGAATCGCCTTGCTCGATCCAGAGGCCAGTTTCGCCCGTATCACTCAAGACCTCATGCCCTATCTCCAAGCGCGTTCGCTCGGTGGCAGCATCATGACCTTGGGCCATATTCTGTTCGGAGTACATTTCTTCGCTCTGCTCATGAGCAAGGGATCGTTCAAAGGAGCTGCCGCATGAACCGTATCACTCCTTTGATGCTCGGGGCGCTGCTCATCTTGGTCTTCGCCACGGTGCTGCTGGTACTGTTGCCGGGATGGCAGGTGCGCTCGATATCGGCACCGCCGCAGCTCAGACCTTACGACGCACAGCAACTTGCCGGGCGCGAGCAATACGTGGCCAACGGCTGCGTCTACTGCCACAGCCAGCAGCCACGTTCGGCCGGACAAACGCTGTCCGATCTGGCGCGCGGCTGGGGTCGTGCTTCGACCCCGGGAGACTACGCCTATGATGCACCGCATCTGCTGGGCACCATGCGTACCGGCCCGGACTTGCTCAATGTGGGTGTGCGACTGCCTTCACGGGACTGGCATCTGACGCACCTTTATCAGCCTCGCGCCATCTTCGGCTGGAGCATCATGCCGTCGTATCCCTACCTGTTCGAGATCAAGAGCAAGGCTGGACCGGGTGACGTCGTGGTCAAACTGCCAGCGGCCTGGCAGCCTGAAGAGGGTCAGGTAGTGGTGGCACGCAAGGAGGCGCTGGATCTGGTGGCTTATCTTCAAAGCCTTAATCGCAGCTATCCGACTGATCTGAGCGAGGAGCGTCTGCGGGATCAGGGTTATAACGGTGCGGTGACATCCGGCACAGCAACCAGCGCTATAGGCGCTGCCAATTAAGGAGGGGCCATGTTACGTCAGAATAAGTCGGTCCAACGGCAGCGACATCAGGTGGACGAGAGTTTCGAGCCATGGGAACGCGCGCGTCCCATCCCCATTTTCGTATTGGCGATCCTTATCGCCTTGGCGACGTGGGGGGCAATGACCTATTGGCGTGGTTTTGTCCCATCCCCCGCTGCTCAGCCAGTGGCCGCATCTCAGCAAGCCCAGGCCTCGTTCGAGCAGGTCGATTCGAGCGCCCCTGCCGTCGTGCGCGTGGGCAGTGCCACGGTTTGGAGCTGCGCCTCGTGTCATGGAGGCCAAGGGCAGGGGAGCGGTCAGACACCGCGCTTGGCGGGATTGTCGCAACGCTACATGAGCAAGCAATTGCACGATTTCGCCGAGGGAACAAGGCTCAACGAATCGATGCGCTACGTGGTCACGCAACTCAGCGCTGAAGAACTGGCTGAGGCAGCCCGTTATTACTCGGGTCTTGCGCCGCTGGCGCCGTCTGCCTACGCCAGCGTCGATCCTCAGAGCCAATCGCTCAAGCGCGGCAAACACCTGCAAGAAGAAGGTGATTGGGACCGCAATATTCCCGCCTGCTTCACTTGTCATGGCAAGCAGGCCGAGGGTGTCGGCGACGACTTCCCTCGTTTGGCCGGTCAGCAGCCTGAATACCTGCTGAGCCAATTGACGGCGTGGAAGGGCGGTGCACGGCACAACTCGGCACAGGCGCTCATGGATGACATCGCCAAACGCATGAGCAACGACGACATGTGGGCCGTGGCCCAATATCTGGCCACCTTGAAGTGAGCCGGCACGGAGAAAAACTCATGGAAACTACCGAACCCCGCATGACCTCCCGCATGTCCAGTCGCAAGCGCGCCGCTCTGGCCGTGTTACTGGGCGGCTGCATGTTTGCTGCCGGTTACGCACTATTGCACACTGGCGTCGTGGAGCAGCTCTACTCAGCGCTGGGAGGCAAAACGCCTGGGACTCAGGCAGCCCCGATTTATTCGCGCGCCCAGATGGAAGAGGATCGCAAGAAGCTGCAAAACGATCCTCGCTCGGATCGGCCGCGCACGCCGGTGGATGCCCAGGGATTCTACATTCCGCCCAGCGAGGCCTCCATTCCCAAGAATGCCTACGGCGACGCGGTACGGCGCGGCCGCGCTATCTTCACTGAAACCGGTCTGCGTGTGAAAGACCATGTAGGCAACGCCCTGGCATGTGCCAACTGTCATCTTGATGCCGGGCGTCGTCACGATTCGGCGCCGATGTGGGGGGCTTACGGAGCCTATCCGGCATTCCGTGCCAAGACAGGCGCCATCAGCACGTTGGAAGACCGCATCATGGGCTGCTTCACTTATTCCATGAACGCCCAAGGCTCGTCCAGCGGCAGCCCGCCCGCCGCTGGCAGCGACGTTTATCGTGACCTGATGACCTACATGGCTTGGATGGCAAATGGCGCGCCAGCCGGTGAAAAACTGCCAGGAGCGCTTTACCCCAAGCTTCCCAAGCCAGCCTTGGCCTACGATCCCAAGCGTGGTGCTACCGTCTACCAGCAGAACTGTGCCTTGTGCCACGGTTCTCAGGGGCAGGGCCGGACGGAAGCGGATGGTACCGTTCGTTTCCCGCCGCTGTGGGGTGCGCAATCCTACAACTGGGGAGCGGGGATGGCACGCATCGACACTGCGGCCGGCTTCATCAAGGCCAACATGCCGCTGGGCAAGCCCAATTCGCTGAGCGATCAGGATGCGTGGGATGTCGCGGCCTACATCAACAGCCGCGAACGTCCCAAGGATCCGCGCCAGACCGGTACAGTGGCCCAGGCTGCCGAAAAAGATCACGCGGGCGAACAAAGCTATTACGGCAAGATGCTGGAGGGCAGGCTGATCGGTGTAGGTACCAGTGCCAGCGGCGGCTAATTTCATGGATGCAGCCAAACTGGAACAGGTGCGCAGCGCTGGCCGCATGGTGTTTTCAGTACAAGGAATGTGGTGCGCCAGCTGCGCCATGGCCTTGCAGCGAGCCCTGGCGCGGGTCAAAGGCGTACGTGCGGCTCAGGTCAACTTCATTTGCGGCGCGGCAGTGCTGACCTGGCATCCTGAGAGTATCGACTTTGCAGCACTGCTGCAGCGCGCCGCCAAACTTGGCTATCCGCTCACGCCGTCGCAGGATCAAGATGCGGCTGCCCACGCCTTGCACAAGCAGGCCCGGCGCATCCAGTTTCGTCTTGTGGTCGCGGTCTTTTTTGGTATGTGGAGCATGCTGGGTTGTTGGGTGTTGTACCTGGATCCCGGCCTGGCCCGGGCACCGGATGGGCTGGTCATTGCCTGGCTGGCGCTGCTGGCCGCCTTGCCTGTGATTTTTTACTGCGGCCACGATTTCATGCGCATGAGTATCCGTGCCTTGCGCACTGGTCTGGCCGGCATGGATACGCTCATTTCAATGGGTGCGCTTGGCGCATTGCTGGTGTCGCTGCTCAATCTGCTCAGAGGAGACAGCACCATCTATGTAGACGCATCAACGATGCTCATCAGCTTCCTGCTGGCGGGGCGTTTGCTTGAACTGCATGCCAGGCAAGCCAGCGGTGCCGCGCTGCAGGCCTTGGCACAACTGGCACCGGAATCTGCCAGCCGTGTCAACGCCGCCAATGAAGAAGAAATCGTCCCGCTGTCTCAACTGCAGGTCGGCCAGAAGATCAGAGTACGCGCCGGCGAGCGTATCGCCGTCGATGGCATCGTGTTGGAGGGAACATCACTGCTCGATGGGGCCTTGATGTCAGGCGAAACGATGCCGGTGCAGGTGGTGCCGGGCGCGACAGTACAAGCCGGCTTCGTCAATCTGCTATCACCCTTGCTGGTCAGGGTGGAGGTGCTTCAAGGCGCGCGCCGTATTGATCAGTTGGGCTTGCGTATGCTGGAGCTGTTCGGCCAGCGCAGCCAGCTATCGCAGTCTGCCGAGCGCTTCGTGCGCTGGATCTTGCCCCTGATCTGCTCGCTGGCGATCTTGTCCGTTGCGCATCGATGGTGGGTGGGCGAGCAGCTCTTGCCCGCTATCGTGGCAGGCCTGAGCATGCTGGTGTCGGCCTGTCCCTGCGCCGTCGGGGTATCTGTACCGCTGGCCTATGCAATCGCAGCACGGCGCGCGGCGGCCAATGGCATCCTCTGGCGTGATCCGGCCAGCATCGAGGGGCTGGCATCGGCGCGTGTGATCGCGTTCGACAAAACCGGCACGCTTACCAATGGCACTCTGGAGATCGATCAAGTGAGCGTGGCCGAAGGTCAGACGAAAGAGCAGGTCCTGCGCTGGGCCTGGGAGGCCGAATCCGGGGTCATCCATCCGGTGGCAGAAGCTCTGCGTCGTCATGCCGTCAACCGCCATTGGACGTTGGCTGCCGCAACAGTACCGGTGCAGCGTCTGTCCTGGGGAGTGCGGATGCAGCTTCCCGATGGGCAGTGGCGTCTGGTTGGCGCGCGTCCGTGGCTCGAACAAGAAGGCGTGACAGGATTGCCCCCCCTGCCTGAGCGCACCGGTAGCGTTCACGTGGCACAAGGCGGCCTCTGGCAGGGTAGCGTCTCTTTCAAGGACGTGTTGCGCACCGATACGGGCGCGGTACTGGCATCGTTGTCGGCGCAGGGAAAGAAACAAAAATTGTCCTTGTGGCTGATCACGGGTGACAGCGCCCAGGCGGCGCACGAGCTCGATACGGCCCTGAATCATCCTTTTGCTCGCGTACTCAGTGCTTGTTCACCGGAAGATAAAGCCACCGCCATCGCCGGCGTGGCCCAGTCCGTTTTCGTGGGGGATGGCGTCAACGATGCACTGGTACTGGCCCGCGCCGCCTGCGGGATAGCCGTGCCCGGGGCCAGCCAGGTCGCCGTCGGCGCGGCCGGCATGGTCATTGCGGAAGGCGGGCTGGCGCAGCTGGCTTGGGCTCGTCGCTACGCACGCCAGACCTGCAATGTTGTGCGCCAAAATCTGCTGTTTTCCATCATCTACAACGCAGGCATGGTGATCTTTCTGTTCTTTCACGGTGTCACCCCGTTTGCAGCGGCGCTGGCGATGTTGGCCAGCAGTGTCTCCGTCATGCTCAATGCCAGCCGCTTGAGCTGGTCAAGCCGGAGCAATCAGCCTGCCGGCTAAAAAAGTCCCGTATTACGCGCAGCTCATGGAATAAAAGGCCGCTTTGGGCCGTATACCTCATTGATCCCTCCGGGGACACCCTGTGCAGGCAGCAGCATCACAGCGCTGTCGGGCAATTTCTCTACTTAACCATGGTCATGGAGTTCTCGTGAAAAAAACAACGGATTTAACCGCATTCAATACCTTCATGTCCGCATATCGCATGCCGGTGCTCGGACATGCGCGTCTTTGGCGTCGGGTCAGTCTGGCGATGGCAGCGTTGCTGGTAGCGGCCAGCAACGCTGCATGGGCAGCTGACGGGGCCGTGCTCAAGGTCTATGGTCCCGGCGGTCCGGCACCGGCGATGAAAGAAGCAGCTGCCAGCTTCTCTGCACTTCATCATGTCCAGGTGGACGTGGCTGCTGGCCCTACCGGTCAATGGGTTGAGGTCGCCAAACAGGATGCCGATGTGATCTTCAGTGGCGCCGAGAACATGATGTCGGACTTCGCCAAAGCACTGCCGGGAGCGTTTGACCTGCATGAGGCTGAACCGTTGTATCTTCGTCCGGTCGCTATCCTGGTCAGGCCAGGCAACCCCAAGGGCATTCGGGGCTTCAAGGATCTGCTGCGCCCGGGCATCAAGGTACTCACCGTGGCGGGTGCCGGCCAGACAGGGTTATGGGAGGACGTGGCCGGCCGTACTGGCGATATCGAAACGGTCAAGACCTTCCGCAAGAACCTGGTAATGCCGGAAGCCGGCAATAGCGCACTGGCCCGCGAAATGTGGACGAAGAATCCGGACATTGATGCCTGGCTGATCTGGAACATCTGGCAGGTCTCCAATCCCGCCCTGGCCGAACTGGTTGCGGTGGAAGAACCCTACCGCATCTACCGTGACGTCGGCGTGGTACTGACCATGCGCGGCAAGCAGTCACCGCAGGCGCAGGCATTCTTGACTTATCTCAAGTCCGATGAGGGCCGCCGCATTTTTGCCAAGTGGGGATGGCTGAGCACGGCCAAGTAAGCCGCGCGTTTCTCAATCACGGTGGGGAGAGGCTGGGTAGTAGCGCTTGAACACCACTGTCGCCACGGTACCTCCGCCAGCACGGGGAAACAGCGCAAGGCTACCCTGGTAGCGTTGCAGGATGCCGTTGACGATGGCCAGGCCGAGCCCGCTGCCTTGCACCTTGGCTGACTGCGGCCCGCGCCAGAAGCGGCGGCCGACCTGCAGGCGATCATCGTCACTGAAGCCGCAGCCGCGATCAAGCACGCGCAACTCCACCTCATCGTCGCGCAGGTCACACTCCAGTTCCACCCTGCAGTGTGAGGGTGAGTAGGCCAGGGCATTGTCGATCACATTGCGCAGCACCGTGCCCAGAAGAACCTCCGGCATGGCGATCCGCACTGACTCGCGACCTGCGTCGAGCGCTTCAATGCGGGCAGTCAGGCGATCGCTTTTCATCGCTGGCAAGCTCCTTGCCACTGACTGCAGCACCAGGCTGAGGTCACTTATGGCATGGGGATGTGTGTCGCCATCAATCCGTGCCAATGCCAGCAACTGCTCTATCAGATGCTGCATGCGCTCGACGCCCTGATGGGCCATGTCCAGCGCTTCATCCAGTTTATCCGGCTGATCAGGTTGCTGCCGGGTCATCTGGGCAATCTGCAGATGCAGTTTGATGGCGGTGAGTGGTGTGCGCAGCTCGTGGGCAGCGCCATCGGTGAAGCGTCTTTCCAGCATCAGCGCCTGGCCGATCTGAACCACCAGCCGATCTACCGTGCTGGCAAATGGCAGTAACTCAGTTGGGCATTGCTCCTGCGGAAGCGCACTCACATCCTCGGGATTTCTTCGCTCCAGTCGCTTGCGTAGTCGCTCCAGCGGCGCCAGTCCCCAATTCACGCCGAACCACACCGCCAGCAGCATGCCGACAAAGGCAATCGCAAAGGGCAGGGCGGCGGCCAGCGCAATCTCGCGCAGCAGACCTTCCCGGCTGTCGATGCGGTCAGCTGTGGCAATGCGCATGCCATTGTCTTCCAACACATAGGTGCGCCACAGCTTGCCACCAAACGTGCTGACCCCATAACCCAATGGCAACTGGTTCAGGCGCGGGCTGCCAGCGGTCCGCGCCAGCGTGCGCTCGGCCACCTCACCACGCATCAGGCTGACCTCGCAGGCCAGGCCATCGCGGCCGATCACGTCCAGCGGCATGGTGCGGCCCTGGCTGGGAAGGTTGCGCGGCATGGTCGCCATCAGGCCGGCCACCATCCGCGCCGAGGATGCCAGCCGGTCATCCAGTGCCTCGCGCAGATGCTGGCGTACGTCCAGCAACATCCACAGCGATACAGCGCTCCAGAGCAGCAACAGCGACAGGCCAATGATGGCCATGAGGCGCAATCTCAGGCTCAGGGCGGGACGGCCGAGGGTACTCATTCGATGTCCCCGATGCGGTAGCCCAACCCGCGGATCGTCTGAATCGACTGGCTGCCCAGCTTGCGGCGGAGGTGGTGGATGTGCACGTTGAGTGCGTTGCTGCCTACCGGATCGGCAAAACCGTACAGGCTGCTATGCAGCTGTTCGCTGGTGAAGATGTGCTCGGGATTACGCAATAGCGCCAGCAGCAGGGCAAGCTCACGGCGCGAGAGGTCAACCTCCTGGTCATCCACCCAGACCTTGGAAGCGCTGGGATCGCACCTGAGTCGACCATGGCGGATGATATTGTGAGTGCGCCCCTGGCCGCGACGGACGATGGCATGCAGTCGGGCCACCAATTCGCTCAGATCAATCGGTTTGACCAGATAGTCGTCAGCGCCGGCCTCCAGCCCGGCGACACGATGCACCACGGCGTCACGCGCACTCAGGATCAGGACCGGCATGCCGATGCCACGCAGGCGCCAGCCATTGAGCAAGGCCTGGCCATCGCCGTCGGGCAGGCCCAGGTCGAGAATGCAGATGTCGAAACTGGAGGTGCTCAGGGCGGCATCCGCCTGGGCCACCGTGAAAACCCGGTCAACGGTGATGCCATGCAGTTCGAGCCCGGTCTTGATCCCGTGGGCGACCAGTTCGTCGTCTTCAATGACCAGCACATGCAACTGAAATTCTCCTGTGAACGTTAACGCAAAACATGATGATAGGGGCTTTGCTTCCGCCCGGGGAAAAACAGTTGGTACCCGTCAGCCCATTAATTCTGGCTTAATCGCGGTGCGCTAAGGTAATGGCCATGAACAGTGAAAAAGCAAGTCGATCTGCCCTATGCCTGATGTCTTGGCGATAGGTCCGCTGGCCGTGAACGCGCACGTGCTGGTGGCGCTGGCAGCGCTACTGATCGGGTTGATGGTCACCCAGGGTGTGGCACGCCACCTGAAGACCAGCGATGCCGGGATGGGCTGGTTGCTGCTGCTGGCCGTGGTGATTGCACGCGGCAGTTTCCTGCTGCGCCATCTGCAGGAATATCGGGAGGCGCCGCTGTCCTTGTTCAATCTGCGCGATGGCGGCTGGGATCCGATCTCCGGATGGGTGGCTGCCTTGCTGGCGATGTTGTGGCTGACGCTGCGGCGGCGCCGTCGCAGTCTACCGCTCTGGGCAGGCCTGTTGAGCATCACCTTGGTCGCGGCTGGCGGGCAGTGGTTTCTATGGGTCCAGTCCAGGCAACGCACGCTCTCCCAGCCTGCTCTCCAACGGCTGCCACCCATGACCTTGCCGGCGCTCGACGGCGGTATGTCAGACCTGCGGCAATGGCCTGGCAAACCGTTGTTGATCAATTTCTGGGCGAGCTGGTGCGGGCCCTGTGTACGCGAGATGCCGATATTGATGGCGGCGCGAAAACGCTACGGCAATGTCCAGTTCGTCTTTGTCAACCAAGGGGAGAGCCCCGCGCAGGTGCACACCTTCCTGCAACGCGAGGATCTGCCCACCCAAGATGTGCTGCTCGATACGCAGCTGGCATTGGGGCGTTTTTTCGATGTGCGGGGCTATCCCGGCACTTTGCTCTTCGATTCCAGCGGCCAGAAGATCGCCAGCTGGCAAGGGGAGTTTTCACAAGCCACTCTGGCGGAATTTCTGCGGGCACTTAGTGCGCCAGCAGTCGCGTCAGCCTCGTCTCCCTGAGTCTGTTCATGCTGTCATTATTCAACCGCTTGCTGTGGTCCTGGCGCTGCCCTGTATTCGCTTTCCTGGCGTTGCTGCCCGTCACCTGCTGGTCGCTCGCCCTCCAGCCATCGGCCGTGATCGGCGACGCCCAGTTTCTTGGTGCCGAGCAAGCCTTCCACTTCCGACTGGACCAAGTGGGCGATGGCAAGCTCCAGCTGCGTGGGCAGATCGCCGATGGCTATTATCTCTATCGTGACCGTATTGAAGCCGTCAGCCTTGACGACGGGAAAAGCGTTGCGCTGGACAAGCCTGAGGGCGAGCGCAAAGACGACCCCAATTTTGGCGTGGTCCGGATTTATCGGCACGAAGTTCTGCTCACCTTGATCGCTCCGGTCAACGGGGACATCGAGCTTACCTGGCAGGGCTGTGCCGACGCCGGCCTATGTTACGCCCCCCACTCGCAGCGTATCCAGCTCCCTGCTGCCGCCGATGGCGGCAATGCACAGGCGCACACCTTCGATTCGCAATCTCTGGCCCAGGCCGCCTGGAGTGGTGGCAGCGACATCCAGATCAGTGATTTTCTGCAACGTTCTTCCTTGCTGGTGCTGTTGCCGCTCTTTCTGCTGATGGGCATGGGAATGGCCTTTAGCCCTTGCGTACTGCCGATGGTGCCGATTCTCTCCAGTATCGTGGTCGGGGCCAATGCGTCGCGGAGGCGCTCGCTGATGCTATCGCTGGCCTTCGTGCTACCCATGGCCCTGGTGTACGCCGCCATGGGAGTGGCCGCGGCCTATCTGGGAAGGGGATTGCAAGCGCTTCTCCAGCGCCCCGAAGTGATGCTGGCCTTCGCACTCGTGTTTGCGCTCCTGGCCCTGGCGATGTTCGGCTTTTATAGCCTTCAATTGCCGGCCTCCCTGCGTACCCGGCTTGAACGCCACTCGCCGCGCGGGGGATCCCTGACGGGATCTGCAAGCATGGGCGTGTTGTCGGCGCTACTGGTCGGCCCATGTATGACCGCCCCACTGGCCGGTGTACTGCTCTTTATCTCGCAAACCGGCAAGATGCTGGATGGGGGCTTGCTGTTGCTGTCCTTGGGCCTTGGCATGGGCGTACCACTGATGATTGTCGGTACACTGAGCAGGCAACTTCTGCCCAGGCCTGGAGCGTGGATGGAATGGATCAAGAACGCTTTCGGTTTTGGTCTGCTGGCCATGGCGGTGTGGACGGCACAACGTGGCCTGCCACCTGCAGTTGGCCTGGCGCTGTGGGTATTTTGGCTAGCCAACCTGACCGTGGCTCTCTATGTGGGCGCTCAGGGGTTGCCTGCGCGCTTGCGCATACCGGTGCACGCCGTCGCCGCCATGCTGGGCTGCTGGGGCGTGCTTGCCACAATCGGCCTGGCCGCCGGGCAACCTGATGCCTTTCATCCGCTAAAAGAAATATTGTCGGCCCGGCGCGCTGTCGCGCCTGCGCAGGCTGGACCGACGCTTGCTGTCAGCACGTTGTCCGCCCTCAGGCAACAACTGACTGTTACGGCAGGACGCGGCCAGGCGACCATCGTTGATTTCAGCGCGGATTGGTGCACTGCCTGCCAGACCCTGGAACACCAGGTATTGACCGATGCGAGCGTGATCGATGCCTTGCGCGGCATCCAGCGTATTGAAGTCGATGTCACCACTACCGGCACCGCCCAGCAGGAATTGATGCAGGCGTATGGCGTTATCGGACCGCCGACCTTCCTGTTTTTTGATGCCTCTGGCAAGGAGCGGCGTGATCTGCGATTGGTGGGGGAATTCAATGCTGCGCAACTTGGCCGGCGACTGCAACGTCTTGCTCAACATGGCCTCAGTGCCGATTACCAGGAATTACCATGACCTTATCTTCTTGCTCCCGCCGAATGCTGACCACGCTGAGTGTGCTGGCCATGCTGCATTCAATTTCGGTCAACGCTCAGACTGCACCGAAGACACCGCCCACGCTCAAGGCGTTGGAGCAGCAGGGCGTGCACTTCGTGGCCGACACGCTTCCCGCCCCCAGGGGCATGAAGGGCTGGGCCGCCTACCATGGCCAGCAGCCACTCGCTTTTTACGTGACTGGCGATGGCAACGTCATCATGGGTACCTTGCTGGACTCCGAAGGTGAGGACATGACCAGCAAGCCTTTGCAGGATACCGTTCAGGCAGCGATGATGGATGGCATCTGGAAGCAGGTCCAAAAAAGCCATTGGGTGGCAGAAGGCAGCCCCTCAGCCCCTCGCACGCTCTATGTCTTCACGGATCCAAATTGCCCTTACTGCACTCAACTCTGGTCGGAGACCCAGCCCTGGGTCAAGGCGGGAAAGGTGCAGATCCGCCATATCCTGGTCGGGATATTGACCAAAACCAGTCCCGGGAAGGCAGCCGCCATCCTTGCTTCGGCCAACCCGGGCAAGGCGCTGACGGCCCATGAGACGGCGTATTTCGAAGCGCGCCAGAAGCAGGCAGCAGATGGCCGGAAAGTCGACCCGGATGGGCAGGGGATCGCTCCATTGGATCGTGTTCCGGCCAACATCTCCCAGCAGCTCGAAGAGAACACCCGCATGATGCTGCAGCTGGACTTGCAAGCTACCCCCGCGCTGATCTGGCGCGATGCGTACGGTGCAGTGCACATCAGGCAGGGAGTGCCGCAGGGTGATCTGAAGAAAATAATGGGACCTATCTGATCTGAATAATGTCCTCAGATCAGACCAGTTCAGCGTCGTTGCCTTCGTTCTGCGTGCATGCGCGCATCAACGAAGCGCGCATGGGTCTCCTCGGCCTTGCGGCGGCCGAAGGCATAGTTGGCTTCCAGCCACATGACGTTGATGATGCCGAAGGCCAGTGCCAGGCCGATGCCGAGTATCCAGGCGAAATACCACATGATGTTCTCCTCGTTGCAGTTTGCGATTGCGCGTAATCA
>NZ_JABXGG010000024.1:0-63323 GCF_022627875.1 Herbaspirillum sp. C7C8 | reverse complement strand
GTCGTCATGGGGAGTTGGCGTTACTGCGCAGTTTGGTACCAAGACCCAGTTTGGTTTTACGGCCAACGCAGCGGGTACCGCTTGCCCAAAGGATCGGGAAAGACTCCCAAAACCAAGACAGTCTATGACCCGAAAGTTCATGACGATATCAGCATGGGAAATTCGGCCCAAGAGGCGGCCGCGAAGGGAATGATTCAGTATCAGATCGATCGAAATCCGCGACAGTATGTGATTGTGAACGGAATTAGTTTTTACGTGCCAGTAAATAAAGACAGTGGAAGTATTAGGACTGTCTTCCCCTCCTTTCCAAAGGTGAAAAAGTGAAATCGATGTATCAGCCTTGCCAATATTTGCCTCCGACCTATAGCGGAGATCATCTGGAGCTATTGTTTTACTGCATTTCATTTACTTTTTACGCAGGGCTTTCGCCTCTAGATAGATTTCTCAAAGGGATTCTCTTGCACGATTTGATGTCACCGGGCGGTGGCGATCCCGGCTGGTCCTTAGACCTGATCTTGGATAGAAAATTGGCGGACTTTCCAGACGAATGGGACGCATGCGTAAAGCGATCTGCTCAACCTGAAGCTGGTTGTTACGAAGCATGGGCAAATTCTGAGTTCAGTGAAATTCTGCCGGAAACGGTTTACTACACCGTCGAAGAGGTCCGTCACTATATTCGAGTCGCATTGAGTAACATAGCGCAACAAAAGCCAGAAAGTGCGGAGGAGGCGCTCGCGACCATTGCCAGATTTGGCTTATGAGACCGGGAGGGGGCTTCAATCAAGGCCGACAGCGTCAAGCGGGCCTTCAGCATCCGCAGCAGCAGTAGCTTAACGCCACGCTCCAAGCGGCGAACGAAATCCGCCTGCTGGCCGATCAGAACACCTCAGCACAGAACAGCAGCAACCAGAGCAAATCGGGATCGGTGGGCTTCTCCATCGGTACGGATGGATTCCCGGTCAACGCCAATGCGTCCGGCATGGTGGCCGGTGGAGATGAAGTGCGACTGCAGCTCGATTAAAAGTTCAGCGTTGAAGCTGAGTTATATCATCAGTATTGCTGATAGTGTCTGTCATTAAACTCAATTTTACCAATGACTTCGATTGGCGGATGATCTGCCCATTCATCCAGGGAGAAGTCCATGTGGCACATCATCAGAGAGGTCCTTGCCCGCGTCCTCGGGGACCATCACGCTTCACACGGGAGCGCCGCGCAGGAAATGCGGGAGATGGGCGCACGCGAGCTCAATGACTTGGGCATCGGCGCGAGCGAGGTGCCGTTCTTCCTGGAGAAACAACCCAATGAGGACCGTCCTCACCGCCAAAAGGAGGTTATCCATGCAACATCTTGCTGAAATGATCGGACTGGCCGCCACGCTGAGCCTGGCCACCATGAGCCCCGGCCCCAGCTTCGTGATGGTGGCGCGCACCTCGGTGGGCGGCGGACGACCCAATGGCCTGCTGGCGGCACTGGGTATGGGGATCGGCGGCGTGCTCTTTGCCGCAGCGGCCTTGCTGGGGCTGCAGGCAGTGCTGCTGGCAGTGCCTTCGCTCTATCTGGTGTTGAAGTTCGGGGGTGGTGTTTATCTGGCCTACATGGGATGGCGCATCTGGCGCGGGGCGCGTACGCCCCTGATGGCTGACGACGTCGCACCGCGCGACCAATCACCCTCCTTGTCCCGCCGGTCCCTGTGGCTGGGCCTGGTCACCCAGATCAGCAATCCGAAAACCGCCATCGCCTACACCAGCGTGTTCGCCGCCTTTTTGCCGGCCCAGACTTCCCTGTCCTTCAAGGCGCTGACGCTGCTGCTGGTCTTCGTGATCGAAGCGGGATGGTATGGCCTGGTGGCCGTTGCACTCTCTTCATCGCGTCCACGCCGCTGGTATGTGCAGGGCAAGCACTGGTTCGACCGCATCGCGGGCGGCGTCATGATAAGCCTCGGGTTCAGGCTGCTGCTCTCGCGTACGGGGCCGTGACCGCCTGAGCTTGGCTGCACGCGAGGCCAGCGCACGCGGCCGACACCAGGCAATCTGGCGTCGGCCATATCGCTTCAATCCAGCTTGAACTTGCCCACTACAGCTGCGAGATTCCCCGCCTGCCCCTTGAGCGAATCCGCTGCCGCCGCAGCCTGCTCCACCAGTGCGGCATTCTGCTGCGTGGTCTCATCCATCTGCGTGATGGCGAGATTGACTTCATTGATGCCGCCACTTTGCTCCTGCGTGGCCGCGCTGATCTCGGCCACCACGTCGGTCACGCGGCGCACGCTGGCCACCACTTCGGTCATGGTGCTGCCGGCGCGTTCCACCAGAGCGCTGCCGGCGCTGACCTTCTGCACCGAGTCGTCAATCAATTCCTTGATTTCCTTGGCCGCACCGGCCGAACGCTGCGCCAGTGAGCGCACTTCCGAGGCCACCACCGCAAAGCCGCGTCCTTGTTCGCCAGCTCGCGCCGCCTCCACCGCTGCATTGAGCGCCAGGATGTTGGTCTGGAAAGCGATGCCATCGATCACGCTGATGATGTCGGCGATGCGGCGCGAACTCTCGGTGATGCCTTCCATGGTTTGCACCACCTGGCCCACCACTTCACCGCCCTGGCTGGCGATGTCCGATGCGGTGGCCGCCAGCTGGTTGGCCTGACGGGCGTTGTCGGCGTTCTGGGTCACGGTGGAGGTCAGTTGTTCCATGGCCGAGGCGGTCTCTTCCAGCGAACCGGCCTGTTGTTCGGTGCGGTTCGAGAGATCCAGATTGCCGCGCGCGATTTCGTTGGAGGCGGTGGCGATGGTATCGGTCCCCTGGCGCACCTCATTGACGATGTCGCGCAGGCTGTCGTTCATCAGGCGCAGGGCTTCCATGAGGCGTCCGGTTTCGTCGCGACCGGCCGGGCGAATGCGCAGGGTCAGGTCGCCACGTGCCACGCGCTGGGCAATCTCTACCGCTTCCTTCAGCGGACGCGAGACATTGGCCGCCACCACGAACGCCAGCAGCGAACCGACGGCAACGGTGGCCGCCAGCAGTCCTACGATCCAGCGCTGCGCACCCCGGAATACGCCCGATGCTTCTTCATCGGCATCGGCGCTGCCGCTGGCATTGAGCTTCACGATGGCATTGAGGTTGCCGACCATCGCGGCATAGAGCCTGGCCGATTCCCCATGGAACAGGGCACGCGTCTCGTCATACTGCTGGTTGGCAGCCATCTCGGCCAGTTGCTCATCTACTTTCAGATAGGCTGCCAGATTCTTGCCGAACTGGGCGTACTGTTGCTTTTCCTCCGGCTCGGACATGCGCTGCTCAAACACCGCGCGCTGCTTGGCCAGCGCATCCAGACGCTTCTTGATGGCCGCATTGGCCGCACTGCGCTCCTGCGGCGTGACGGCGGTCACCAGTTCCAGTTCATTGAGTCGTAGCGGCGGCAGCGAACCCTGCAGCTCGCGGGCGGCATCCATGGTCGGCATCCACTTGTTGACGATCTCGCCGGAAGCGCTGTTGACCTGCTTGAGCTCCTTCATGGCGAACAGCCCCTGCAACAGCGTCAGCGCAATCACCACCGCAAAGGACAGGGCCAGTTTCTTGGCGATGTTGAGGTTGTAGAACCAGATCATGTCTTCCTCGCATTTGTTTTATATCGTTTTCAGTTTCGGATCCCGACGATGCGGTCGACGCGTCGATGGCGAGGTCACCCGTTTGGCGTGCGGGCGTCAAGAGGGGCATGCGGCCGGGGGCGTGGTCGCGAGGAGCAATGAAGTGCTGGTGATGTCATGCTGTCATGCCGTCACGAAGCGTCGGCTTCCTGCCCATCCTGTCTCTCTTGTCGCCAACGGCCTCCCTCGGCCGCCGGCGCTTGCTGTTCGATGGTCGCATGGCTGGATCGGGCTTGATCTTAATGAGCGGCAAGAATTCCATCCAATGAAATTAATCATGCAGGCAATGCGCTAATTGATATCGATAGTGATCTGGATGTCAGACAAGATTATTCATATGATCATTTTGGAATGCGCCGCCGCTGTAATAAGATGTGCATAAAATTCACTTCAGAGCCATTTTTGCCCGATGCGCCGAAAGATCCCTTCTACCCAGGCCATGGCGGTCTTCGAGTCTGCTGCACGCCATCAGAGTTTTACCAAGGCGGCGCAGGAAATGGCCGTGACGCAAAGTGCAGTCTGCCGTCAGGTGGCTGCGCTGGAGGAATTCCTGGGCCTGAAGCTGTTTCGCCGTACCAAGCGCGGCGTGCGCCTGACCGAGGCCGGGGTGAGCTACAGTCATCAGGTCGGTCAGCGCCTGGACGAGATCGAGCGCGATGCCCTGCACCTGATGTCGCGCGACGGTCATGGCGATACCCTGGAGCTGGGCGTGATGCCGACCTTCGCCACCCGCTGGCTGTTGCCGCGCCTGCGTTCCTTCCTGGAGGCGCATCCGGGCGTGACCGTCAACCTGCGGCCGCGCACCCGGCCCTTCCTCTTCGAAGAGACCAATCTCGATGCCACGCTCTACGCCGGGCAAGCCAGCTGGCCCGGTACCGAGGGTGTGTTCCTGATGCGCGAGAGCATGGTGGCGGTGGCCAGCCCGGAACTTATCGGTCCCGACCGCAAGCTCACGCCCACCGAGCTGCTCGCTTATCCGCTGCTGCAGCAGAGCACCCGTCCCTACGTGTGGCGGCAGTGGTTCGCCTCCTTCGGCATGCAGGTGCAGAACGATCTGGTGGGCACCCAGCTGGAACTGTTCTCCATGCTGACCCAGGCGGCCATCGTCGGCATGGGCGTGGCGCTGATCCCGCGCTTCCTGATCGAGGATGAATTGCGGCGCGGCCTGCTGGTGGTGGCCGTTGATCACGATTACCTGAGCACCCACTCCTACTACCTGATCTATCCCGAGCGCACCTCCGAGCGGCCGCTCCTGCGCCTGTTCCAGGACTGGCTGGAAGAGCAGGCCAAGGCCTATCGCCTGCCCAGCGGATTGGGTTGATCCGGGTCGGAGAAGGCCGTCTCGACAGGCGGAACCGGAGTGCGAAAAAAGCACACGGTGATGCAAACAATTCGTTTGCGCCGGGGCAGGGCAGTCCGTATATTTTTGTCCACCGCCGCTGCGGGATCACTGTCTGCGCGACAGTGATCCCGCAACGATTCCTGATGCACAAATGAGGCTTCCATGAGCAAAACATCGCAACGACATTCCTTCGATTACGCCGATCCCCTGATGCTGGAGCAGCAACTGAGCGACGATGAACGCCAGGTGCGCGACGCCGCCCAGGCCTATTGCCAGGATCGCCTGGCCCCGCGCGTGCTGGAAGCCTTCCGCCACGAGAAGATGGATGTGAGCATCTTCCGCGAGATGGGCGAACTGGGCCTGCTGGGCGCGACCATCGATGAGCAATACGGTGGTGCCGGTCTGAATTACGTTTGTTATGGCTTGATCGCGCGCGAAGTCGAGCGCGTCGATTCCGGCTATCGCTCCATGATGAGCGTGCAATCCTCGCTGGTGATGACGCCCATCAACGCCTTCGGCACCGAGGCGCAGAAGCAGAAATACCTGCCCAAGCTGGCCAGTGGCGAATGGATAGGATGCTTCGGCCTGACCGAACCCAACCACGGTTCCGACCCCGGCAGCATGATCACCCGCGCGCGCAAGGTGGATGGGGGCTACAGCCTGTCCGGCAGCAAGATGTGGATCACCAACAGCCCGGTGGCCGATGTCTTCGTGGTGTGGGCCAAGGATGACGAAGGCGAGATTCGCGGCTTCATCCTCGACAAGGGGGCCAAGGGCTTGTCGGCACCGGCCATCCACGGCAAGGTCGGCCTGCGTTCCTCCATCACCGGTGAGATCGTGATGGACAACGTGTTCTGTCCGGAAGAGAACGCCTTTCCCGACGTGCGCGGATTGAAGGGCCCCTTCACCTGTCTCAACAGCGCCCGCTACGGTATCGCCTGGGGGGCACTGGGGGCGGCCGAAGACTGCTACGAGCGTGCGCGCCGCTACACCATGGAACGCCAGCAGTTCGGCCGTCCGCTGGCGGCCAACCAGCTGGTGCAGAAGAAACTGGCGGACATGCTCACCGAAATCTCGCTTGGCCTGCAAGGCTGCCTGCGCCTGGGGCGTTTGAAGGATGAAGGTTATTCAGGCATCGAGCAGACCTCGATCATGAAGCGCAACAGCTGCGGCAAGGCCCTGGACATCGCCCGCATGGCGCGCGACATGATGGGCGGCAACGGCATCTCCGACGAGTTCGGCGTGGCGCGTCATCTGGTCAATCTGGAAGTGGTCAACACCTACGAGGGTACGCATGATGTGCATGCGCTCATCCTCGGCCGCGCCATCACCGGGCTGGCGGCTTTCTCCAACTGATGCCGCATCGCCTGCGGGCCGCCTCCATGGTGGCCTGCAGGCGGTCTACTCCCCTCTCGCTACAACACCCCTCGCTCGCGCAGCGCGGCGATCTGCGCTTCTTCCATCCCCAGCAGCGACTGCAAGACTTCTCCCGTGCCTTCACCCAACGAGGGTGGTGCCCTGCGTACCGGCAGACGTTCCCCATCGAAACGATAGGGCGGCGTCAGCACTTGTACGCTGCCCGCTTGCGCATGCGGATGCGTGCTGACCAGGCCGGCAGAGCTAGCGCGCGGGCTGGTCAGGGCCTCATGCAGGCCCAGCACTTCACCGCAGGGAATGCCGGCCTGGTGCAGCTTGGCCAGCAGGTCGGCGCGCTTGCGGGCCTTGAGTTCGCGGTTGATTTCCGGGACCAGCACGTCGCGATGCTGGCCACGGCTGACGTTGGTCTTGAAGCGCGCATCCTCGGCCAGGTCGGGACGGTCGATGACGCTGTGGCAGAAGCGCTGGTACTGGCTGTTGGTGCCTACCGTGATGACCAGGCGGCCATCGGCCGCATCGAAGACGCCATAGGGAATGATGGAAGGATGCGCATTGCCATAGCGCGGCGGATCGTCGCCCAGGATCAGTGCTTCCAGTCCGTAATACGAAGTGATCATGACGCCGCAGTCGAACAGCGCCATCTCCACATGCCGGCCCTGTCCGGTCTGCTGGCGCTGGTACAGCGCGGCCAGCACGCCCTGGGCGGAATACATGCCGGTGAACAGGTCCACCGCCGCCACGCCCAGTTTCAGCGGCGGCTGGCTGGCCTCGCCATTGAGTGACATCAGGCCGGATTCGCCCTGGATCACCAGGTCATAGCCGGGCCGTGTGGCCTCCGGCCCGCTGCTGTCGTAGCCGGTGATGGAGCAATACACCAGGCCGGGATTGTCGCGGCGCAGGGTCTCGTAATCGAGGCCAAATTTCTGCACGCCGCCGAACTTGAAATTCTGGATCACCACATCGCTCTTGCGGGCCAGCTGGCGCACGATGTCCTGGCCTTCTTCGGTCTGCAGGTCCACGCTGATGGAGCGCTTGTTGCGGTTGACGCTGTTGAAATACGCGGTCTCGGTCGAGCCGATGCGGGTACCCCAGTCGCGCGTGTCGTCGCCGCGTTCGGGGTGCTCGACCTTGATCACTTCGGCGCCCAGGTCGCCCAGTACCATCGCACACCAGGGGCCGGCCAGCACGCGCGAGAGGTCCAGTACGCGCACGCCGGCCAGCGGCAGGGATGCAGTTTGTTCAGTCATCTTGTCTCCTCATGGACGGGATGCGTGCTGCGCTTGTTGTTCTGTATGACGTCCGTGCGCATCCCGGTACAGCTATTGTTTCGTTGCCTGACGCAGCCGCCGGAAATCGGCAGGCCGTTTTTCGAGGAAGGCGTGAATGCCCTCGGCCGCTTCGTCTTCGCCCTGCGAGAGCACCATGTGCTGCGCTTCCAGTTCCAGTTGTTCTTCCAGCGTGGCGCCGTAGGCATGCTGGCACAGGTGCTTGATGCGGGCCATGGCCTGTGCCGGACCGTCGGCCAGGGTGGCGGCCAGTTGCACGGCGGCTTCCAGTGCCTGTCCTGCCTCGGCCAGCTGATTGACCGCACCCATGGCATGCAGGCGTTCGCCATTGAAACGCTCGCCCGACAGGCACAGCTGGGTCAGCATCTGGCGCGACAGGAATTGCGCGAGGAAGGCCGTCACGCCGCCATCGGGCGTGAGCCCGACCTTGACATAGGCCACCGAGAACTGCGCTTGGCGCGTGGTCACCAGCAGATCGCAGGCCAAGGCCAGCGACAGTCCGGCACCTGCTGCGCCACCTTCGACTGCGGCGATCACCGGCTTGCTGCAGCGGCCGATGTGGCGGATCAGGTCGTGCAAACCTTCCAGCTTTGCACGGCGCTGCTGGGGTGCCATGCTGCGGCGCTGGGCCAGCAGGCGCAGGTCGCCGCCGGAGCAGAACAAGTTGCCGCCCCCGGCCAGCACGATGGCCCCCACTTGCGGATCAGCCTGGGCCTGGTCGAGCGCGGCCGTCAGCGCGGCATACAGGTCAGCGTTGAGGGCATTGCGCGTGGCCGGATCGTGATTGATGAGCACGCGCACCGCACCGCGCTGCTCCTGCAGGACTTCGCTCATGCCGGCATGTCGCGGCTCAGCGCGATATAGCGTTGCAGGTGGTAGTCCTCGTCACCGAGCTGGTGGTCGATCATCACCAGGCGCTTGGCGTAATGCGACAGCGGCAGTTCCCAGGTCATGCCGATGCCGCCGTGCAGCTGGATGGATTCTTCGGCCACCAGCGTACCGATGCGGCCGATGCTGAACTTGGCCGCCGACAGGGCGCGTTCGCGTGTGAGACGATCGGCCTCCAGTGCGGCCGCGGCATTGATGACCGCCGAGCGGGCCTGTTCCACCTCCAGCAGCAGGTCGGCCATGCGATGTTGCAGGGCCTGGAAGCTGCCGATGGGCAGGCCGAACTGCTTGCGGGTGCGCAGGTAATCCAGCGTGGCTTCCTTGGCCACTTCCATCGCGCCCAGTGCTTCGGCGCACAGCGCCAGCACGCCGCGTCCGAGGATGCGCTCCAGCAGCGCAGCGCCTTGGCCCGCGCTGCCCAGCAGGGCGTCGGCGGGCAGGGCCACATCTTGCAGCAGCAGGTCGGCTACGCGGCCACCGTCGATGGTGTCGCTGCCTTGCAATTGCAGGCCCGCCGTATTGGCCGGGATCAGGAACAGCGAGATGCCGTCAGCGTCATCGCTCGAGCCGCTGGTACGGGCTGAGACCAGCAACACATCCGCCGCTTCCGCTTGCACCACGACCGCCTTGTGGCCTTGCAGGTGCCAGCTTCCGTCGGCTTCTTGCGTGGCGCGCGTGGTCACATGCGTGGGTGCATAGTGGCTGTCGGCTTCTTCATGGGCCAAGGCGGCCAGGGTCTGGCCGGCGATGATGGGTTCCAGCAAGGCCTTCTGTGCGGGCGTGCCAGCGGCCGCGATGGCCTCGCCGACCAGGATGGCACTGCCCAGCAAGGGCTCCAGCAGCAGGCCGCGGCCGATCTCTTCAAACACCACGGCGATATCGAAACCCCCACCGCCGTAGCCGCCGTCTTCCTCACGGAAGAGTGCGCCGATCACGCCCATTTCGGCCAGCTGCGACCACATGTCGCGGCTCATGCCGGGTGCGGATTGCAGCAGGTGCTTGCGTTCTTCAAAACCATACTGTTCGGTAATGAGACGACGCAGGCTGTCGGCCAGCATGCGGCGTTCTTCGGTGTGCTCGAAATTCATGGGCATTCCCTCACAGGCCAAGGATCATCTTGGCGATGATGTTCTTCTGGATTTCATTGGAGCCGCCGAAGATCGACAGCTTGCGATTGTTGAAGTAATGCGCGGCCGCGCCGGCAGCCGCTTCCGGGCCGAGCGTATGGCCGTCGTGGCCTTCGTCCTGCGCCTGCCATTGATACGGGCGCGCGTAAGGGCCCATGGCACGGCGGGTGAGGGCGGTGATTTCCTGGCGGATCTCGGTGCCGCGTATCTTGAGCATGGAGCTTTCTGCACCGGGTGCACCACCGCCGGCGACGGCCGAGATGACGCGCAGGTTGGTGGTCTTCATGTTCTCCAGATCGATTTCCACGCGGGCCATGCGGGCAGCGAAGAGCGGGTCGTCGGCCAGCGGGCGACCATGGCCGCGTTGCGCGGTGGCGATTTTCTTCAGGCGTTGCAGGGCGGCCACCGAGAAGCCGATGCCGGCGATGTTGGTGCGCTCGTAGGTCAGCAGATACTTGGCGCAACTCCAGCCGCGATCTTCCTCGCCGACCAGGTTTTGTACCGGCACGCGCACATCGGTGAAGAAGACCTCGTTGACTTCGTGCTCGCCGTCCAGGGTGATGATGGGGCGCACTTCCACGCCCGGTGCATTCATGTCGATCAAGAGGAAGCTGATGCCTTCCTGCTTCTTGGCTTCGCGGTTGGTACGTACCAGGCAGAAGATCATGTTGGCGTAGTGGCCCAGCGTGGTCCAGGTCTTCTGGCCATTGACGATGTAATGGTCTCCATCGCGGACCGCATGCGTCTTCACGGCGGCCAGGTCGGAACCTGCACCGGGTTCCGAATAGCCCTGGCACCACCAGTCCTCGCCACTGAGGATGCGCGGCAGCCAGTATCGCTTCTGCGCTTCATTGCCGTACTTGATCAGTACCGGTCCCAGCATGTTGACGCCGAAAGGCACCACGCGCGGCGCATGCGCCAGGCAGCATTCGTGTTCGAAGATGAATTTTTCGATCACGGTCCAGCCGGTACCGCCATATTCGCGGGGCCAGTGATTGGCCAGCCAGCCGCGTTCGTTGAGGATGGCGTGCCATTGTTCCATCTCGTCGCGGCTCAGGTGCTTGCCGCTGGCCACCTTGTCCGACAAGGCCTTGGGCAGCTTCTCGGCGAGGAAGGCGCGCACGCTGTCGCGGAAGGCTTCTTCGGCCGGGGTGAAATTCAGATCCATTCCAGTCTCCTTGGGGATGCAGTGCAGCGATGCTGCGCTTCAATAGATTTCAAACAGGCCGGCCGCACCCATGCCGCCGGCGATGCACATGGTCACCACCGCGTAGCGCGCACCGCGCCGCTTGCCCTCGATGAGCACGTGGCCGGCCAGGCGCGCTCCGGTCATGCCGAAGGGATGGCCGATGGAAATGGCTCCGCCGTTGACGTTGAGCAGTTCGTCCGGAATGCCCAGGCGGCGCTGGCAGTACAGGGCTTGCGAGGCGAAGGCTTCGTTGAGTTCCCACAGGCCGATGTCATCCATGCGCAGGCCATGGCGCTGCAACAGGCGCGGCACCGCAAAGACCGGGCCGATACCCATCTCGTCGGGTTCGCAGCCGGCCACCACCAGGCCACGGAAAGCGCCCAGCACCGGCAATCCGGCGCGTTCGGCGGCGCGCGCTTCCATCATCACGCAGGCCGAGGCACCATCGGAGAGCTGCGAGGAATTGCCGGCGGTGATGAACTGGTCCGCACCCATCACCGGGGCCAGCTTGGCCAGCGCCTCATAGGTGGTGCCGGGACGATTGCAGTTGTCGGCCTCCACCGTGACTTCGCGCAGGCTGGTCTGGCCGCTGGCCTTGTCGGTGACCTGCATGGTGGTGGTGCAGGCCACGATCTCGTCGCGGTAGCGTCCGGCCGCCTGTGCCTCGGCGGTCTTGCGCTGGCTGGCTTCGGAGAAGCGGTCCTGGTCTTCGCGGGTGATGCCGTAGCGCGCGGCCACGATGTCGGCGGTCTCGATCATGGGCAGATAGAGATCGGGCTTGTGTTCGACGATCCATGGGTCCATGCCGCTGTCGCCGCTGTCGGTGGCACTACGGCTGCGGATCTGCGAGATGCTTTCGACACCGCCTGCGATCATGGCATCAGCACCATCGACCACGATGCGCCCGGCCGCCATGGCAATGGCTTGCAGGCCGGAGGCACAAAAACGATTGACGGTGGTGCCGGCGATGCTGATGGGCAGGCCCGCGCGCACGATGGCCTGGCGCGCGATATTGCGGCCGGTGGTACCTTCCGGATAGCCGCAGCCGAGGATGGCATCCTCGATCTGGCCCGGGTCGATGCCGGCGCGCTCAACCGCTGCGCGCACCGCAAAGGCCGCCAGGGTCGGACCGGGCGTGACGTTGAATTCGCCGCGATGGGCCTTGGTCAAGGGGGTACGCGCGGTGGATACGATGACGGCTTCCCGCATCATGGAATTCTCCTGGAAGGATGGTGCAATGGGGAGACCGGCGATGCCCACGGTCTCCGGCGAGTCCGGTTTGGCGATCAGCCGGCCTGGTTCAGCGAATCAAAATTGGCACCGCGTTCGACCAGCTCCACCAGCAGCGGCGAGGGTGTCCAGAACAGCGGGTCTTCGGCGGCAAAGGTACGGATGTCGGCCAGCACATTGGGCAGGCCCACCATGTCGGCATATTTCATGGGGCCGCCACGATGGCGCGGGAAACCGTAGCCGTACAGGAAGGTGACATCCACATCCAGCGGACGCAGGGCAATGCGCTGATGGACCACATTGGCACCTTCATTGATCATCGCGGCCAGGTAGCGGCGCTGGATGTCTTCCTTGCTGAAGCTGCGCGGGGTGATGCCGGCGCGTGCACGTTCCTCGTCGATGAGCGCCAGCACTTCCGGATCGGGTGCGCCGCTGCGCGGACCATCGGGATAGCGATAGAAGCCGCGTCCGCTCTTCTGTCCAAACCAGCCGCGCTCGCACAGGCGGTCGGCAATGTGGACGTAGCGCGCACGCGGATCGCGGGTGGCGGCGCGGCGCTTGCGGGTGGCCCAGCCGATGTCGCCACCGGCCAGGTCCACTACCTGGTACGGCCCCATGGCAAAACCGAAGTCACGCACGGCGGCATCGATCTCATAGGGTGAAGCGCCATCTTCCATCAGGGCATCGGCCGCCTGGCGATACACGGCCAGGATGCGATTGCCGATGAAGCCATCACAGACACCGGCGCGCACCGGCACCTTGCGCAGGCGCTTGGCCAGTTCGAAGGCGGTAGCCACAACCTCGCTGGCGACCTGGCGCGGTACCACGATTTCCAGCAGCTTCATCACATTGGCGGGGGAGAAGAAGTGCAGGCCGATCACGTCCGCAGGACGGGAGATGCTGGCGGCAATCGCATCGATGTCGAGGTAGGAAGTGTTGGTCGCCAATACGGCACCGGGTTTGCAGACGCGGTCCAGTTCAGCGAAGACGGCTTGTTTCACGTTCAGATCTTCGAACACGGCTTCGATCACCACATCGGCGGCGGACAAGTCTTCATAACGGGTGCTGCCGTGCAAGCGCGCCAGCACGGCATCGCGGGCCTCTTGCGTGAGACGGCCCTTGGCCACCTGGGCGTCGTAAACTTTTTCCACATGGCCGCGTCCACGTGCGAGGGCTTCATCGTCGCGTTCGATCATGGTCACCGGCAAACCGGCATCGAGTACCGCCACGGCGATGCCCGCACCCATGGTGCCGCCGCCGACCACGCCGATCCGGGCGATGGGGCGGGGCTGGGCGTTGCGGGTCTCGGGGGCTTTCTGCACTTCGCGTTCGGCGAAGAAGGCATGGATCAGACCGGCGCGCTGCGGGCTGTCCAGACATTGCAGGAAGAACTGGCGTTCCAGCGCCAGGCCCTGGTCGAAGGGCAGGGTGATGGCGGCTTCGACGGCATCGATGATCTTGTGCGGGGAGAACAGGCCGCGCGATTTCTTGCCGGTCTCGGCGCGGGCGGCGCTGATGGCGGCCTGCGCGGCAGCGCTGTCGGCCAGGGCGCTGCCGTCGCGACTGCGGCGTACCGGGGCGCCCATGTCCAGCAGCGTCTGCAATTCGCGCAGACCGGCCGCGCGCGCTTGTGCGGCGTCCTCACCCTCGGCCAGATGGTCGACCAGTCCCAGCCCCAGGGCTTCCTTGGCGCCCAGGTGGCGACCGCTGAGCATCATCTCCAGCGCGGCCTGCGCGCCGATGAGGCGTGGCGTGCGCTGGGTGCCTCCGGCACCGGGCAGCAGGCCCAGCTGGACTTCCGGCAGTCCCAGACGGGCGTTGGCGAGGGCCAGCCGGTAGTGCGCTGCCAGCGCCACTTCCAGTCCGCCGCCCAGGGCCGCGCCGTGGATGGCCGCCAGCACCGGCTTGCTGCAGGCCTCGATGCGGTTGCACAGCTCGGTCAGCAGCGGTGCCTGGGGCGGTTTGCCGAACTCGCGGATGTCGGCACCACCGATGAAGTTGCGGCCCGCGCCAGTCACCAGGATGGCGGCCACGCCTGCATCGGCCTCACCTTCTTCGATGGCCGCCAGCAAGCCCCGGCGCACTGCGACACCCAGTGCATTGACCGGCGCATTGTCGATGGTCACGACCAGGATGGCGCCTTCGCGCGCCAGATGAACGGGGGGTAGCTCGCCCGCAACCGTGGCTTGGTTGGACATGCAGCAGTCTCCTGATTTAGTTGGTTCGCATAGCGAAATTCAAGTTCGCAAATTGGATTTTCCGGCAACGATACCGCATTTGCGTCGTGTGTGTAAACCGTGCATGAACAAGGGTGGCAATCTGCACAATTCTCTAAGGGAGGCAGAAGGGGCGCGGCTTTGCGGGCGATTCTTCAGAATGGGGTCGGGGCCGGCAGGGCCTTTCCACGATGCAGATGGACCACACGTAGACCGATGATTTCGCACAGCGGAACACGCGTTCGCAAATAATTGACACTGCCAATTCAGGTGTGTACATTCCACTGCCAATGAGGGCGACGTGACCACTCGGCACGACCCTGCCACGCGGAGAAGTGACGGATGGATGAGATAGTGTCGTTCAAGGGAGAAGATGAGAGCCACGACCGGCAGTTCGTCAATGCCCTGGCGCGCGGGCTGGAGATTCTGCGCTGCTTTCGTCCCGGCGAGATCTATCTCACCAACACTGAACTGGCCAAGCGTACCGGTCTGCCCAAGCCGACCATCTCGCGACTGACGCATACCCTGACCCGGCTGGGTTATCTCGAATATTCCGAAGACCAGGGCCGCTATCAGCTCGGCTCGGGCGTGCTGGCGCTGGGCTACTCGCTGCTCTCCGGCATGGATGTGCGCAAGCTGGCGCGTCCGGCCATGCAGGAGCTGGCTGACTATTCGCAATGCAATGTGGCGCTGGGCATCCGCGATCGCTTGAGCATGGTCTACATCGAGGCCACGCGCGGCCAGTCCGCGGTGACCTTGCGCCGCGACGTCGGTTCGCGCATCCCGCTGGCCACCACCTCCATGGGCCGCGCGCTGCTGTGCGCATTGCCCCAGAACGAACGCGATTTCCTGATGGACCACATCCGCCTGCGCAACGAAGAGCAATGGCCCAAGGTCAAGGCCGGCATCGAGCAGGCTTTCAAGGATTATCAGGATCATGGCTTCTGCATTTCCGTGGGCGAATGGGAAAAGACCATCAGTGCCGTGGGCGTGCCCATGATCGATGCCAACGAGGAAAAGATCATGGCCTTCAACTGCGGCGGCCCGGCCTTCATGCTCACGCGCGAGATGCTCATGGAAGATCTCGGCCCGCGTCTGGTGAACGTGGTGCGCACGGTAGAAGCCAGCATGGGCCGCCATTGAAGGGCAGCAGTACAGAACAGGCAAGAACCAGGTCGGAGACAGGCAAGCCGGCAGCGCCGCAGGCGTGAGCGCTTCCGGCAATCGTGCAGTAGCGTGCAGTAGCGTGCAGTAGCGCAAGTCCATCACAACAAGAAACAACAAGATCGAGCCGTCCGGGTCATGGCGACCTGTTTCGGCAATGGCTGCCCGGTGCGGTGAGGCCGGGATGCGTCCGCATGGATGGCCTCATCCTGCGTACGTCCATTGCTGAAACGAGCGCTATGCGTGGCGGACATCACATCAACATCACTCAGATGAAAAAGGTGGAGACAATGACGAACAAGCATCACGGCATCAAGCGACTGGTCCTGCTGGCCGGGTTTGCCTCGGCACTGGCCGGCGGCATGGGCAGGGCGGTGGCCGACGAACTCAAGGTCGGCGTGGAGATCCCCCTCACGGGCAGCCTCGCGCGGGTTGGCTCGGGCATGCAGGAAGGCATCAACGTGGCTGCCGACGTCTTCAACAAGACCAATGGCAAGCACAAGATCAAGCTGGTCACCATCGATAACGAGTCGGCCCCGGCCAAGGCCATCGCCGCCGTCGAGAAGCTGGCCGGCGAGGGCGTGGTGGCCATCACCGGCGGCTACGGTTCCAACAACATCGCGCCGGCCGCCGATGCGGCGGGCAAGGCCGGCCTGGTCTACGTGACCTCGGGCGGGGTCGATGACAACCTGGTCAATAGCGGCCGCAAGAACTTCTTCCGCATCAACAATGTGGCCGGTTACCAGAAGGCCATGGTGGGACTGTTGGAGGACATGAATGCCCGCTCGGTGTCGATCGTCTATTCCACCAAGGAAGCCACTGCCGCCCTGGCCAAGGATCTGGAGAAAGCCTGGGGCGCCAAGGGGCTCAAGGTGACCTCCCATGCCTTCGATCCGGCCATCAGTGACTTCAAGCCCATCATCAACAAGATCAAGCTGCAGGACAAGCCGGAAGTCATTGCCATGATCGGCTACGAGAATGACTACGTCGGCATCCTGCGCGCCGCCCGCGTGTTGAAGCCTGCCGTCAAGGCCATGGTCGGCGTCTGGTCGCTGGCCACTCCCAAGATGGCCCAGGACTTCCCCGATCTGGTGCCCAACGTCTACGGCACGGCACTGCTGCCTTATCCGGCACAGTTCACCAGCGCCGACGGCAAGCTCTTTGAGGAAACCTACCGTCGTCTCTACAAGAAGGACCCGGACTATCTCGGTCAGTTCGGTTACGTGCAATCGATGCTGCTGTTCGAAGCCATCGCCCGCGCCGCCGACAAGGGAACGCTGAAGAAGGATGGCGTGGCCGAGGAAATGCGCAAGACCGACCGCGAGACCCTGATCGGTCGTGTGCAGTTCGGTGCCAATGGCGACAACCTGAACTTTACGCATCACATGGGCCAGCACCAGGGGGACAAGATCGCCATCGTCTGGCCCAAGTCGGCCGCCACCAACAAGATGAATTATCCGGCAGTGCCCTGGTAATGCCCGGCCGGCGCGTGCTGCCCTGAGGCGACCGCGCCGCAGCCTACTCCAACGGAATGCAGACATGACTGAACTGATACTGCAAGCCCTATATTCCGGGCTGCTGCAGGGGGGCTCCTACGCTCTCATTGCCCTGGGCCTGGCGCTGGTATTCGGTGCCATGCGGGTCATCAACCTGGCCCAGGGCGAGCTGGTGCTGCTGGCCGCCTACATTGCCTACTCGGTGGAATCCGGCCTTGGTCTCAATCCGGTGCTGGCCATTCCCATCGCGCTGGTGGTGGTGTGCCTGACCTCGGCCATCGTGTATTTCGTGGTCAGCCGCATCAAGAAGGACCGCGAGATCAATTCGCTCATCCTCACCTATGGCATCGGCGTGATCCTTACCAACGGCATGTTGCTGATCTGGAAGGCAGACATCCGTTCCACCAGTTCGGAATGGCTACAGGAAGCCTTCGTGCTCGGTCCCTTCTACAGCATGCGCAGCGAGGTGCTGTTCTTTGGTGTGAGCCTGCTGATGATGGCGGCGCTCTGGTGGTGGCTCTCGCGCAGCTGGTACGGCCGCGCGGTGCGTGCCGTCTCCAGCAATCGCGATGCGGCCAAGCTCATGGGCATCAACCCCGGCTATACCGAACTGGTGTCCTTCATCGTGGCGGGCGTGCTGGCTTCCTTCGCGGGGGTGGCACTGTTCAGTTATGGTGTCATCAGTCCAGCTTATGGCGGGGTGCTCACGGTCAAGGCTTTCATTATTACTGTGCTGGCCGGTGTGGGTTCGATTCCGGGCGTGCTCATCGGTGCGGTGCTGCTGGGCGTGGCCGAAGCGCTGACCGTGACGCTGGCCAGTTCGGCCTTGCAGGAACTGGCCGGCATGGGATTGTTCCTGCTGGTGCTGTTCATCATGCCCAACGGCTTGTTCGGCGTGCGGGCAAGGAGGGGATGAGACCATGACGATGAACAAGAACAAGCTGTCCGCTCTGGTGCTGCCGCTGTTGCTGGTCGCTGCCCCCTTGCTGCTGGCGCAGGATCACTACGTGATGAGCCTCATGGTGGCCGCCATGGTGATCGGCGGCATCGCGTTGTCATGGGCACTGCTGGGCAATCTGGGCGGCATGATCAGCTTCGGCCATTCTGCCTTCTTCGGGGTCGGGGCTTATACCTCGGCGGTATTGAGCATGAAATTCGGCGTCCCCGTACTGATCGCACTGCTGCTGGGCGGCGTCGGTGCGCTGGTGGCGGCGCTGGCGATGTTGCCGGTGCTGCGCCTGCGCGGACCGTATTTCGCGCTGGCCATTCTGGCGTATGCGCATATTTTCCGCATTCTGGCCACAGAGTGGACCTCCATGACGGGCGGCTCCGGCGGGCTCTCCAGCATCGCGCGCCTGCCCACGGTGATGGGGGTGGACTTGTCCAGCAAGATCGGTGCGTATTTCGTGATCCTGGTGATCGTGGCCCTCTTCGCCGTCATCTATGCCGCCGTGCGCGAGAGCCACCATGGGCTGGCGCTGCGTGCCATGCACGAGAGCGAGGATGCGACCCGCGTGGTCGGTGTCAACAGCACCGTGCTCAAGGGCATGATGCTGCTGCTGTCGGCCTTCATGTGCGGGGTGGTGGGCGCCTTCAATGCACACTACATCAGCTTCCTGGAACCGGACTACGCCTTCAGTGGCCTGTGGGTCACCATCCCCATCGTGGCGGCCATCTTCGGTGGTTATCGCAGCATCACCGGACCGGTGGTCGGTGCGGTGGTGGTCTACCTGCTGGATCAGCTGGTATTCAAGAACATCATCCCCTCCGGCCATCAGCTGGTGCTGGGCGCCTTGCTGGTGGCGATGATCGTCTTCAGTCCCGATGGCCTGCTGCCGCTGCTGCGCAAGCTGGGACGGGGCAAGGGCAACGGTGCAGGAGGTCAGCATGCTGCAACTTGAAAAAGTGTCGGTGCGTTTCGGTGGTCTCACCGCCGTCGATGAAGTCTCGCTGCAGGTCGGCACCGGCGACGTTGTCGGACTGGTCGGCGCCAATGGCGCGGGCAAGACCACGCTCTTCAACGCCATTTCCGGATTGGTGCGGCCCACGGGCGGGAGCATCCGCTTCGACGGCACCGATATCCTGAAGGCGCCGCTGCATCGCCGTGCGCGGCTGGGCATCGGACGCACCTTCCAGATTCCGCAGCCCATGCACGAACTGACGGTACGGCAGAACCTCATCGTGGCGCAGCGCTTTGCCACCGGTAAAGTGGATGCGGGCAGGATTGCCGAGGTGCTGGCCTTTACCGGCCTGGCCGAGAAGGCCGATCGCGATGCCGCCACCGGCCTGGCGCTGACCGAACTGAAGGCGCTCGAAGTGGCCAAGGCCCTGGCCACGCAGCCCAAGCTGCTCTTGCTCGATGAAGTGCTGGCCGGTCTGGAGACCAATGGCAAGCGGCGTTTCATGCAGATGCTCAAGGGTTTGCACGAAGCCTTCGCGGTGGGCATCGTCATCATCGAACACGACATCGAGACCATCAGCAACCTGTGCGCGCGCGTGGCCGTGCTCAACTTCGGGCAGCTCATCGCCGAGGGTACACCGGCGCAGGTGTTCAATGATCCGGCCGTCATCAAGAGCTACACGGGAGCCTGAATGCTTGAAGTCACCAAGCTGCGCGCCGGCTATGGCGCCATCAACGTGCTGTGGGATGTCTCGCTGACGGTGGGGCGGGGACAGCTGACCACCATCATCGGCCCCAATGGGGCCGGCAAGACCACGCTGCTGCGCGCGATCATGGGCCTGATCCCGATCGGGCAGGGGCAGGTCGCGCTGGAGGGGCGCGTGCTCAATGGCACGCCGACCTGGGAGATGTCCAAGGTCTCGATGGCGATGATCCCGGAAGGGCGCATGATTTTCCGTGCCATGAGCATCGAGGAAAACCTCATCGTCGGCGCCTTCGCCCCGCAGCATCGCGCCCGCGTGAAGGACAACCTGGAGCGCGCCTACACCATGTTCCCGCGCCTGCGCGAGCGGCGCCGCCAACTGGCCGGATCGCTCTCGGGTGGCGAGGCGCAGATGCTGGCCATGGCGCGCGGGCTGATGTCGGAGCCCAAGCTGCTCATTATCGATGAGCCCTCGCTGGGACTGGCACCGGTGGTGGTCAACGAACTCTTCGAGATCCTTGCCCGCCTGAAAGAAGAGGGGCGCACCATCATCCTGGTGGAACAGAACACCGAGCGCGCCGTGGGCGTGGCCGATCATGTCTATCTGATGCAGGGAGGCAAGGTGATCCTGTCGCAGCAGGCCGATCAGGTGGCGCTGGACCACCTGCATGATCTTTACTTCGCACGGTGAGGCGGGGGCCGCGATGTTCCTGCTTGCCCCTGCGCGGCAGGGTGAAGCTTTCTGTCAAAAACTGAGAGCGGCCCTCAGAAGCGCGGCTTGACGGTCTTCCAGTCGGGTTTGTACTTGCGCATCTGCCCCACGTCGTCGCGCTGGCGGATGCCGCATTCCAGGTAGAGCTGGTGCAGCTTGCGCAACTGTTCCGGGTCCACCTCCACGCCCAGGCCCGGTGCGTCAGTGATCTGTACGCAGCCGTTGCGAATGGGCAGCTTGCCGCCCCGGATGACTTCCTCGTCCGGCTCCTGCCAGGGATAGTGGGTATCGCAGGCATAGGAGAGATTCTCCACCGCTGCCGCCACATGCGACATCGCCATCAGGCTGATGCCCAGGTGCGAGTTGGAGTGCATCGACACGCCCAGGCCGAACACATCGCACATCTTGGCCAGTTGCTGGGTATCGCGCAGGCCACCCCAGTAGTGGTGATCGGCCAGGACGATCTGGACGCTGTTCAAGGCCACGCTGCGGCGCAGTTCATCGAAGTCGGTCACCACCATGTTGGTGGCCAGCGGCAAACCGGTGCGGCGGTGCAGTTCGGCCATGCCTTCCAGGCCGGGGGTCGGGTCTTCGTAGTATTGCAGATCGTCGCCCAGCAGTTCGGCCATGCGGATGGCCGTCTCCAGCGACCAGTTGCCGTTGGGGTCGATGCGCAGCGGGGCGTCGGGGAAGGCTTTCTTCAAGGCCTTGATGCAGGCTACCTCATGCTCGGGGTCCAGCGCGCCGGCCTTGAGCTTGATGCTCTTGAAGCCGTTTTCCTCGATCATCCTGCGCGCCTGCGCGACGATCTGTTCTTCGCTCAGCGCCTCGCCCCAGACGTCCGGTGCATAGGGGCTGTCGATGTGCCGGGCGTACTTGAAGAACAGATAGGCGCTGAACGGGATTTCCTTGCGCACCGCGCCGCCCAGCAAATCCACCAGCGGTACCTTCAGATAGCGTGCCTGCGCATCCAGGCACGCCACTTCGAAGGCCGAATAAGCGTTCGAGACGGCCTTGCCGGCATGCGAACCCGGTGCCAGTTCGGCGCCCGCATTGCTGGCCGGGGCCATCCTGGCGACTACGCCGCGCACGATGGCGCGCAGACCGTTGAGGTTGAACGGGTCCAGACCGATCAACCGGTCCTTGACCAGATCGAGGATCTTCAGCGCCGGTGCGTCTGCATAGCTTTCGCCCAGGCCGATGTGGCCGTTGTCCGTTTCGATCTCGATGATGGAGCGCAGCGCATAGGGTTCATGGATGCCGCTGGCATTCAAGAGCGGGCCATCCTTGAAGGCGATGGGCGTGACGGTGACGCGGGTGATTTTCATGTTGGACTTCCTATGATGTGCGGGAAACGGATTTGCTCTGTTGTTCAGCGCGAGGCGCCCGGCCCCGAGCGGGCCAGAAACACCACGCCGGCAGCCACCAGCGAGGTGATCGCCAGGCCCATCAGGCCGCCCTGGATGGAGCCGGTGCGCTGCTCCAGAAAGCCGAAGGCGGTCGGTGCAACGAAGCCGCCCAGGTTGCCGATGGAATTGATCAGCGCGATGACGCCGGCGGCGATGCGCGCATCCAGATACCCCTGCGGCAGTGGCCAGAACAGGGAAGAAGCCGCCTTGAAACCGACTGCCGCAAAGCAGATCGAGACGAAGGCGTAGACCGAGTCGCCAAAGGTGGAGGCGAACATGCCGATGGCTGCAATCACCAGCGCCGTTGCGGCCCAGGCCTGCTGGTGCTTGTAGCGGGCCGCCAGGGCGGCAAAGAGGTACATGGCGAGAATCGAAATCAGCCACGGAATGGAATTGAACAAACCGACCTGGAAATCGCTGAAGCTGCCCATCTTGCGGATGATGCTGGGCAGCCAGAAGGTGGCGCCATAGATGGTGAGCGAGATCGAGAAGTAGATGAAGCAGAAGATCAGGATCTGCGGATCGCGCAGCAGGCGCAACGATGACACATGTTCGGGTTTGTGCTTCAGGCGCTCGGCCTGTTCTACCACGATGGCGCGGGTGATGGCAGTGCGTTCCTGTTCGGTGAGCCATTTGGCGTCGCCGGGCATCGAATCCAGCCAGAACCAGACGAAGCCGCACAGCACCACCGAGGCCATGCCCTCGATGATGAACATCCATTGCCAGCCATGCAGGCCGCCGCCACCGAGTTGCAGCAGCCCGCCCGAGATCGGGCCGGAGAGAATGGACGCCAGTGCCGAGCCGGACAGGAAGATGGCCATGGCGCGTCCGCGCTCGCTGGCCGGCAGCCATTGCGTGAAGTAGTAGATCACGCCGGGGAAGAAGCCGGCCTCGGCTGCGCCCAGCAGGAAGCGCAGCACGTAGAAGGTGGTTTCGCTGTTGACGAATGCCATTGCGGTGGCCGCCAGGCCCCAGGTCGCCATGATGCGGGTGAGCCAGGCCTTGGCGCCGAAGCGTTGCAGCAGCAGGTTCGAGGGGACCTCGAAGATGGCATAGCCGACGAAGAACAGGCCGGCGCCCAGGCCGAAGGCGGCGGTGCCGATGCCCACATCGGTGGCCAGATGGCTGCGTACGAAGCCGATGTTGACGCGGTCAATGTAGTTGACGATGAACATCACCACGAATAGTGGCAACACCCGATGCTTGATCTTTCTGACCGCCTGCAACAGCAGGGAAGGTTCGGCCGCTGCGAAGGCGCTGGCCGATGGCTTGATGGTTTCCACGCATGTCTCCTGAATGGGAAGGGCGCTGCCGCCGGGCCTCTCCCGGGCCGTGCCGTCCAGACTCAACGGTCGTCATGCGTAGCGCGATGTGGTGCATTAAAACACTAATATATTAGTGCGTCAATGAGGCGAGGACGGGTATCATGCCGGGCAGGAGCGCGGGCTGATCGTTTATATGAAGCCTGCCAGTTTTGAGCTGAGGATTGTCTGCATGAGCACTGCCACCGAACCGATCACCATTACGATTCCGCCGCTGGACCGTTCACGGCACGCTGCGCCGCAGGTCTTCGAGCATCTGCGCGAACTCATCATCGGCATGCGCCTGGTACCGGGCACCGTGCTGCAGCGTGCGGAACTGGCCACGCAATACGGATTGAGCCAGACGCCGATCCGCGATGCACTCATCAAATTGGGCGAGGAGGGGCTGGTGGACATCTTCCCCCAGCATGCGACGGTGGTCAGCGCGATCAATGTGACGCAGGCGCGGCAGGCGCATTTCCTGCGGCGCTCCATCGAGCTGGAGATTGTCCATACGCTGGCGCGGCGCATTGATGGCGCGCTGGTGAAGCGATTGCGCGACAGCATCGAGGTGCAACGCGTATTGGCCGGGCGCGAGAACTACAGCGAGTTCGTGCTGGCCGATCAGGCCTTCCATCGCCAGATGTACGAGGCCGCGCAAGTGCCGGAGCTATGGGTGATGGTGCGGCGGCAGAGCGGCAACCTGGACCGCCTGCGCAATCTGCATGTACCCATTCCCGGCAAGGCCAAACGCGTGCTGCGCGATCACGCCGCGTTGGTCGATGCCCTCGCGGCGGGCGATGCGCCGACGGCACAGGCGGCGCTGCGCGAGCACCTGTCGGGCACCCTCACGCATCTGGAAGAGATCCGCGAGCGTTTCCCTCACTACCTCAAGGATTGAATGGCACGGCCAGCAGCCTGACGCCCATGAACAACGCCCCGCCATCTCACGATGGCGGGGCGTTGTTCATGATGCCGCTGAAACGGCGTTACCAGATCAGGCCTTGGATTTGCCGTCCTGCGCCTTGGCCGCAGCCAGTGCGGTCATGTTGATGACGCGGCGCACGGTGCTCGACGGGGTCAGCACGTGCACCGGGGCGGCGGCGCCCAGCAGGATGGGGCCGATGGTGGTGCCCTGACCGCTGCTGGTCTTCAAGACATTGAAGAGGATGTTGGCCGCATCCAGGTTGGGGCAGACCAGCACGTTGGCCGCACCGGTCAGAGCGCTGTCGGTCAGGCCCGCATTGTGGCGGATCTTCTCCGACAGGGCGGCGTCGCCATGCAGTTCGCCGGCGGACTCGACCTCCGGTGCCAGCTTCTTGAAGGCGTCATGCGCGGCGGCCATCTTGCGGGCCGAGGGGCGCGAGGAGCTGCCCCCGTTGGAGTGCGACAGGAAGGCCACCTTCGGCGGCACACCAAAGCGCGCGACCTCTTCGGCAGCGGCCTTGGCGATGCGGGCCAGCTGCTCGGCGTCCGGAGTGTCATTGACGTAGGTGTCGGTGATGAAGAGCGTCTGTTCCGGCAGCAGCACGGCGTTGAGGGCAGCGAATTCCTGCGCGCCGTCCTTCAGGCCAATCACCTTTTCCACATGGGCCAGATGGCCATCGTAGTTGCCATCGAGGCCGCACAGCATGGCATCGGCATCACCGGCCTTGACCATCAAGGCCGCCAGCAGGCTGGCGCTGGCGCGCACGTCGGCTTCGCTGCCATCCTTGTATTGGGCGGCGTACTGCGCCACGCGGGCATCGCTGGCCGGGTCGATCACTTGCACGTTCTGGCCGATCTTGATGCGCAGGCCGGCCTTCTTGATGCCGGCTTCGATGGCGGCGGGCTGGCCCACCAGGATCGGTGCGGCCAGGCCTTCGTCGGCCACGAACTGCACGGCGCGCAGTACGCGCTCATCCTGGCCTTCGGCGTAGACCACGCGTTGCGGCGCGACCTTGGCGGTATTGAAGACAGGCTGCATGAACATGCCGGTCTGGTAGATGAAGCGGGTCAGTTCTGCACGGTAGGCGTCGTAGTCCTGGATGGGGCGGGTGGCCACACCCGACTCGGCGGCGGCCTTGGCCACGGCGGGGGCGATCTTGAGGATCAGGCGCGAATCGAACGGGGTCGGGATCAGGTAGTCAGGGCCGAACACCAGTTCCTTGCCCGGATAGGCGGCGCTGACTTCGGCGCTGGTCTCGGCCTTGGCCAGGTCGGCGATCTGGCGCACGCAGGCCAGCTTCATGGCTTCGGTGATCTTGGTGGCGCCGCAGTCCAGCGCACCACGGAAAATGTAGGGGAAGCACAGCACGTTGTTGACCTGGTTCGGATAGTCCGAACGGCCGGTGGCGATGATGCAGTCGGGACGGACCGACTTGGCCAGTTCGGGACGGATTTCCGGTTCCGGATTGGCCAGCGCCAGGATGATGGGCTTGTCGGCCATGGTCTTGACCATCTCGGCAGTCAGCACGCCCGGGGCGGAGCAGCCCAGGAAGACGTCGGCACCATTGACCACATCGGCCAGGGTGCGTGCTTCGGTCTTGATGGCGTAACGCTGCTTGGAAGCGTCCAGGCCACCGGGGCGACCTTCATAGATGACGCCCTTGCTGTCGACCATGTAGACGTTCTCGCGCTTCACACCCAGGCCGATCATGACTTCCACGCAAGCGATGGCGGCCGCGCCCGCGCCGGAGACGGCGATCTTGACTGCGCCGATGTCCTTGCCGACCAGTTCCAGGCCGTTGAGCAGTGCCGCCGAAGAGATGATGGCGGTGCCGTGCTGGTCATCGTGGAAGACCGGGATGTTCATGCGGGCCGAGAGTTTCTGCTCGATGTAGAAGCATTCCGGGGCCTTGATGTCTTCCAGGTTGATGCCTCCCAGGGTCGGTTCCAGTGCGGCGATGATCTCGACCAGCTTGTCGGGGTCGTTCTCGGCCAGTTCGATGTCGAACACGTCCACGCCGGCGAACTTCTTGAACAGGCAGCCCTTGCCTTCCATCACGGGCTTGGAGGCCAGCGGACCGATGTTGCCCAGGCCCAGCACGGCGGTGCCGTTGCTGATGACGGCCACCAGGTTGCCGCGCGAGGTGTAGTCGAAGGCCTTCAGCGGATCGGCTTCGATGTCCAGGCAGGGATAGGCCACGCCCGGCGAATAGGCCAGCGACAGGTCGCGCTGGTTCGACAGGGGCTTGGTGGCGCGCACTTCGATCTTGCCGCGGGTCGGGGTACGGTGGTATTCGCGGGCGGCGTCACGCAGGAGTTGCTCGGCGGCGGAAATTTGTTGGGTCATGGTCTTCTTGAGGGGTTAAACGGTCCTGGACAAGCGGTCTGTGCAACGACGGGCGTCGGCGGCCAGCTTGCGCTGTTCTTGTTTCCTGGTCTTGAATGCGGCGGGCCGATCGGGAAGGATGGTGGATTCTCGTCGGTCCGGAGTGGGGTGCGGGAACCGCTGGCCAGTTCTGCCTGCCGGTGGTCCGCGCCTGCCTCCGCCCGCTCCGGGCTTGTGGCCGCTGGAACGGGTGCGGGGAGGGGGATATTACCTAAAAATTCACACTTCGGGTTTTTTGCGGCCATGCCGTTTGATATCAGGGGCCGCGTGCGGCTGTTACAAGCTGTTTCCAAGTTGACGATTGTTGACACAAATCTTCGGCTTCCGCGCGCGCATAATCATTCATACCGCGAAGATGAGGGCGCTTCAGGTCATCCACGTCAGCTGTTTCCATCGTTGTGTCTACAGTCTTCGTTTCAAACGCGATGCACGCGTTTTTCTTGGATTTTTCATTTTTCGTTGGGAGCCAGGCATCATGAGTCCGCAAGAAACACAAGCACTCCAGGATTTTCTCCAGCAATTGACGCAGGTGCAGGGCATCAGCAAGGATGCCCAGGCCGACGCCATGATCCAGGCGGCGGTGGCGCGCCAGCCGGATGCGGCTTACCTGCTCGTGCAACGGGCCTTGCTGATGGAGCAGGCCCTCAACGCCACCAAGGCGCAAGTGGCTGCGCTGCAAAGCCAGGTGCAGTCCTTGCAGGCCGGTGCGGCGGGCGGTGGGCGCGAGCCGGGCTTTCTGGATGGCAACGCCTGGGGGCATGCCCCGGCAGCTGCATCCGCCCGCCCGCAGGCTGCTGCGCCGGCTTATATGCCACCCCCGGCGCAAGCTTATGCTTCGCCTCAGCAGGCTGTGCCCGCTTATCAGGCCGCACCGGCTGCGGCGCCTTCCTCCGGATTCTTCGGCGGTGGCATGGGCAGCATGCTCGGCACCGTGGCGGCAACTGCTGCGGGGGTGGCCGGTGGTGCCTTCCTGTATCAGGGCATCGAACACCTGTTCAATGGCAGCGGCGGATCGGGGTTTGCGCACCAGAATGGCTTGAGTGCGCCGGTGGAGAATATCGAGAACACTACCGTCAACAACTATTACGGGAGCGATGGGGATCGCCAGTCCACTTTCGCCAGCAATGACAATGGTAGCGATTCCGGTAGCAGCAGCGACCTTGCCGATCTGAGCAATTTCGATCTGGATGACAGCGGAGGGTATGACGATTCGCTGGTGTGAGCCACGGCCAGTATCGTGAAAGCCTGCGTGAGCGGGCTTTTTTTTCGTTCTTCGGTTTTTCTTTCGTCCTTTCTCAGTGGGTGTCCGAACGTTTTCGCGCTTGACTTCCCGCGACACCCTTCATATCATGCGCATACATCGATGTATATACATACTTAACGCATCACCTGCTCTGCAGGTCAGCTTCCACCGGACATTCCATGAGCAAGGACATTTGCACCTGCGCCCCTCTGCGCCGTCTCACGCGCCGGATCACCATCATCTACGACCATCACCTGCAGGACAGTGAACTGAGCATCACCCAGTATTCGCTGTTGAGCCGCATCGGCCGCAAGGGCCCGATCGCCAACATCGTGCTGGCGCAGGACATGGGCATGGATCGCAGCACTCTGAGCCGTGCACTCAAGCCCCTGATGGCCGCCGGCTGGATCGAGACCGTGGACCTGCCCGAGGAGGCCCTGCTGGACAAGCGCTCCTTCGCGCTGCAGCTGTCGCGCCCGGGCCGCGCCAAGCTGGAAGAGGCCCGCCCGCGCTGGCGTCGCGCCCAGGACGAGATCGATCGCCGCCTCGGCCCCCAGCTTGCGCGTGAATTCAATGACCTCATCGAGGATGCCTACACCCGCCTGCAGGACGCCTGACGCGTCCGCTTGCCCGGTTTGAGCACCCTATGAAGATTGCTTCAGCCAACGATTTCCTCACACCCATCCTACAAGCTCGCACCGCCCTCCCGACTGGATCGCCATGAACAAACTGACCCAAACGCTGGCCAACGCCGTTGCGCCCCGCTTCCACTATGCCTGGGTGGTGGTGGGCGTGATCTTCCTCGTGCTGCTGTGTTCGGCCGGCATCCGCGCCACGCCCTCGGTGATGATCCTGCCGCTGGAGCAGGAATTCGGCTGGAATCGCTCCACCATCTCGGTGGTGATCTCGGTCAACATCGCGCTCTACGGTCTCATCGGTCCGTTCTCGGCAGCGGCGATGCAGCGCTTCGGCATCCGCCGTGTGGTGCTGGGGGCGCTGGTCCTGCTGGCCAGCGGGACCGCCTTGTCCACCCTCATGCACATGCCCTGGCACATGCTGCTGTCCTGGGGCTTGCTGGTCGGTGCCGGTACCGGCGTGGCCGCCAATACCCTGGGCGCCACCATCGTCAGTCGCTGGTTCGAAACCCGGCGCGGCCTGGCCATGGGCTTGCTGACCGCCAGCGCCGCCACGGGGCAGATGGTGTTCCTGCCGCTGATGGCCTCCATGGTGGGCAGCTATGGCTGGCGCTCGGTGGCTTTCCTGGTCTCGGCGGTGGCACTGCTGGCCATTCCGCTGGTGTGGTTGCTGCTGCCGGAAAACCCGGCTGCCATCGGCCAGAAAATGGTCGGCCAGACCAGCGATACTGCGGACGATGGCCGTTCCAGGCGCAATCCCCTGGCCATCGCCCTGGATGCACTGCGCAGTTCGGTGCGCATGCCCGATTTCTGGCTGCTGTTCATGAGCTTCTTCGTCTGCGGGCTCTCTACCAATGGCTACATCGGCACCCAGTTCATCGCCATGTGCAATGACTACGGCATCAATGAAGTCAGGGGCGCCTCCATCCTGGCCGCCATGGGCATGCTGGACCTGGTCGGCACCACGCTCTCGGGCTGGCTCTCGGATCGCTACAACCCGCGCGTGCTGCTGTTCTGGTACTACGGCCTGCGCGGCCTGGCGCTGATCTTCCTGCCGTACGCCTTCGGCCTGCAGTATTACGGGCTGACCATCTTCGCCATCTTCTACGGCCTGGACTGGATCGCCACGGTGCCGCCCACGGTGCGCCTGGCCAATGATGTCTTCGGTCGCCTGGCCGCGCCCATCGTGTTCGGCTGGATCGTGGCCGGGCACCAGCTGGGGGCCGCCACCGCCACTACCATCGCCGGCTACCTGCGCGCCACGCTGGGCAACTACACGTTGTCGTCGATCATGATGGGCGTGGCCTGCCTCATCGGGGCCGTGCTGGTTTTGCGCATCAAGGGCCATCAGGGGGCGCAGCCGCAAACGGCCAGCGCGTAAATTATTTCACCTGCCTCTTTTGGAGAAGGTCATCTTTCTTGTGGGAGATGACCTTTTTTTTCACATATCGGGCATTTGGTGCAATCGCGGAGACATCCGGGGGCGTGCGAGAATCGCTCATCGGCCAGCAGCGGTGCTGGCCTCCTATTGCTCGCTCGATGATGAACAAGACATTCCGGCAATCCCGGCAGCTCCCTTGCGCCATGCTGCCCGTCAAGCTTGCGCTGCTGGCCTGCGCGTTCGGCGTGGTGCCAGGCGCGCAAGCCACCCAGGCGCTCATGCCCGCCGTGGACAACAAGACTCCGCTGCTGCTGCCTGCGCAAGCCAGTGCGCGCCCGGCCTTTTTGGCGCGCGCCCAGCGTCGTTTCGATCAGGGCAGTCAGGGCCGCGAGGTGATAGGGGAGCTGCAGGGCGGCTTGTTCTGTAGCCGCAAGAACGAGATCGTCTGGAACCAGGGCAGTGCCGATGTCATGTTGCCGGCCAATGCGCTGTTCCAGCGCTTTCGCAACGAGTTGCAGCAGCATGGCTATCCGGTGCCGACGGCACCGGTCGAACCGCTGTTCGAGGAAAAAGGCGACGATGCCGCCGGCGAGCGTGCGCGCCCGGCTGATTTCAACCTGCAGGTGGGCGTGATCATCACGCAATTGCAGACCAATCTCTGCGCGAAGGGCGGCGACAGCTGGACTGGCGAAGCCTATATCCGGCTGGAATGGCAGGTGTTCGCACCCGAGCAGCGCAAGGTGATCTATCGCGCCACCACCGAAGGAGTGTTCCGCTCACGCGAGCGCAGCCTCGATGGCACCGCGCCGCCGATTCCGATGGAAGCCTTTGGGGTGGCGGTGCGCAACCTGCTGGCCGATCCCCGCTTCGCCCTGGCCTTGCAGTCCCCCTATGACAGCGTGGCCGCCGCCGCCAACGGCCGCGCCAGTGGTGAGGCCACGCGTGCCCCCGTCGCCTTGCCGCCGGGCAGTGCGCTGCCCATCGACAACCAGCCGACCGAACCCGGCGGGACCGAGATCGCCAGGCTGATGCCCGATCTGCGTTCGGCCGTGGTGACGGTGTTTGCTGAGCGGGGTTCCGGAACCGGCTTCTACATCGGCAGTTCCGGCTGGTTGCTGACCAACCAGCACGTGATCGGCCAGGCGCGCGCCGTGCGGGTACGCCTGCCGAGCGGACGCGAACTGCTGGCCGAGGTCGTGCGGGTGGATGCAGCGCGTGACATCGCGCTGCTCAAGACCGAAGCGCCGGGGGTACGACCGATGCCGCTGCGCACCGGCGAGCCGGGCATCGGCGAAGACGTCTATGCGCTGGGTTCCCCGCTGGGAGATGCGTTCAATGCCACGCTCACGCGCGGCATCCTCAGTGGTGTGCGCAAGGTGCGCGACCTGGAGTTCCTGCAGAGCGACGTGGCGATCCTGCCAGGCAGCAGTGGCGGGCCCCTGCTGGACAAGTCGGGCCAGGTGATCGGCATTACCGTGGCCGGGCTCGGCGCCAAGGGAATGGCCGGGATGAATTTCTTCATCCCGGTGGGCAGCGCCATCGAGCGCCTGCAACTGCAATTGCGGAACCCGGAGCCGCGCAAGCCTTGATCCGGTGCAGTCCGGCGCACCGGTGGCTGTTGGTATCGCTACCAGCGGCGATGCTAAAATGCCGCCCATGCCCGAACATAGTACCTTCCCCCCCGATTCCTCCGTGGTTGCGAACCGCAGCGCGCGCGACGACGACAGCACCGAACCGCGCCGTCGTGGTCCGCGCAAGAGTGCCGGCGGCATCACCCTGCGCGACGTGGCGCAGCTGGCCGGGGTGGCACCGATCACCGCCTCGCGGGCGTTGAACACACCGGCGGCGGTCTCGCCCAAGGTCTTGCAGAAGGTGCGCGAGGCGGTCGAGAAGACCGGCTACGTCCCCAACCTGCTGGCCGGTGGACTGGCCTCCAACAAGAGCCGCCTGGTGGCGGTGGTAGTGCCCACCGTCATCGGACCGGTGTTCCAGGAAATCGTCCACACCCTCACCGAAACCCTGGCGGCGGCCGGTTACCAGGTCATGCTGGGCCAGAGCGGTTACGAAAACTCGCGCGAAGATGCACTGCTCGAAGCCATCATCGGTCGTCGTCCCGATGGCGTGGTGCTCACCGGCATCATGCGTTCGGCCGAGGCGCGCAAACGTCTGCTGGCCAGCGGTATTCCGGTGGTGGAGACCTGGGACCTGACCCCCACGCCCATCGACATGCTGGTGGGCTTCTCGCACGAGGCCATCGGCCGGGAGGTGGCGCGCTACCTGCATGCGCGTGGTCGCCACAAGGTGGCCGTGGTGGGCGGACGCGATGAACGCAGCCAGCGGCGCATGAATGCCTTTGCCGACGAATGCGCGGCGCTGGGCATGCAGCAGGGCAGGGCCTGCGTGCCGATGTATCACGTCACTGCGCCCACCACACTGGGCCAGGGACGCCAGGGCCTGGCCGAACTGCTGCAGGCACGGCCCGACCTGGATGCCATCTTCTGCAGTTCCGACCTGCTGGCCTTGGGGGTGATGATCGAGGCGCAGAGCCGCGCGATTTCCATCCCCGGACAACTGGCCGTGGTCGGGTTCGGCGATCTCGAATTCTCCCGCGACCTGCAGCCGCGCCTGACCACCGTGCGCATCGATGGCACCGGCATCGGCCAGCGGGCAGCACGCTTCATCATCGACCGCGCCTCGGGCATCGAGGTCAATGAACGCATCGTCGATGTCGGCTTCTCCATCATTGCGCGCGACAGCGCCTGAGTTTCCCCCTCTCCCTTTCATCCTCGCCCTGCCGAGATTTTCATGATGCCTTGAGGCAACAGGAAATCGCCATTGACATCTCAATTTGGTACCGCTACCATTCTTTCATTCGAATTTGGTACCGCTACCAAATCACGTCCTATCTTTTCCGCAAGGGAGAACGCTTCTCATGACCCAGACTTCTGCTTCCGTAACGTCCTCGATGTCTTCGCCGGACCTGCACAAGGGGGCGCCGCGCGTGACCGCCATGCGCGTCATCCCGGTGGCCGGGCATGACAGCATGCTGTTGAACCTGTCCGGGGCGCACGGCCCGTATTTCACGCGCAACATCGTCATCCTCACCGATAGCGCGGGCAACACTGGCGTGGGCGAAGTGCCGGGCGGGGAGGGCATCCGCCAGACACTGGAGGATGCACGCGCACTGGTGGTGGGCCAGTCCATCGGTAACGTACAGGGCATCCTCAACCGTGCACGTACCGCATTTGCGGACCGCGATGTGGGCGGGCGCGGCCTGCAGACCTTTGACCTGCGCATCGCCATCCACGCGGTGACCGCGCTGGAGGCCGCCTTGCTGGATCTGCTGGGCAAGTTCCTTGACGTACCGGTGGCGGCCCTGCTGGGCGAAGGCCAGCAGCGTGACGAGGTGGAGATGCTGGGCTATCTCTTCTACGTGGGCGACCGCAACAAGACCGATCTGCCTTACCTGGCTGCGCCCGAGGCCGACGACGACTGGCTGCGTCTGCGCCATGAAGCCGCACTCACGCCGCAGGCCGTGGTGCGCCTGGCCGAGGCGGCCTATGCCCGCTATGGTTTCAATGACTTCAAACTCAAGGGCGGCGTCATGCGCGGCGAGGACGAGATCGCTGCCGTCACGGCCCTGGCCGAGCGCTTCCCCAAGGCGCGCATCACACTGGACCCCAACGGTGGCTGGCTGCTCAAGGATGCGATCCGCCTGTGTCGGGATCAGCACGATGTGCTGGCCTACGCGGAAGATCCTTGCGGCGCCGAGGACGGTTATTCGGGCCGCGAAGTGATGGCTGAATTCCGCCGTGCCACCGGCTTGCAGACCGCGACCAACATGGTGGCGACCGACTGGCGCCAGATGGGTCATGCGATCTCGCTGCAATCGGTGGACATCCCGCTGGCCGATCCGCATTTCTGGACCCTGCAGGGCTCGGTGCGCGTGGCACAGATGTGCCATGAGTGGGGCCTGACCTGGGGTTCGCATTCGAACAATCACTTCGATATTTCGCTGGCCATGTTTACGCACGTTGCGGCCGCGGCGCCCGGCAAGATCACGGCCATCGATACTCACTGGATCTGGCAGGACGGCCAGCACCTCACGCGTGATCCGCTGAAGATCATCGGGGGCAAGGTGCAGGTGCCGTGCAAGCCGGGCCTGGGCGTGGAGCTGGACATGGCGCAGGTGGAAGCGGCGCACCAGACCTATCGCAACATGGGGCTGGGCGCGCGCGATGACGCGGTGGCCATGCAGTACCTCATCCCGGGCTGGAAGTTCGATCCCAAGAAACCTTGCCTGGTGCGTTGAGCACGAACCTTCCTGTTTTTCAGCAGGGCCGCGACAAGAGCGCGCTGCAAGCGCCGGCGGCCTGAATTTTCTTTCATCCACCGTCAGTACGGGCTCAACAGAGGAGACAACCCGTGAATCCATCCCAGTCATCCCCCGCCGGCAACCTGGCGCTCACCTCGGCGGTGAGCAAGATCAAGTGGCGCATCCTGCCGCTGTTCGTGGCCATGTTCATCATCAACTACATCGACCGCGTCAACATCGGTTTCGTGCGCAGTCATCTCTCCACCGACCTGGGGATCGGTGCCGCCGCCTTCGGGCTGGGGGCAGGCCTGTTCTTCGTCGGCTATGCGATCTTTGAAGTCCCTTCCAACATGCTGCTGCAACGCTATGGCGCCCGCGCCTGGTTGACGCGCATCATGTTCACCTGGGGCCTGGTGGCGGCCTGCATGGCCTTCGTGCAGAGCGAGACCAGTTTCTATGTCATGCGCTTCCTGCTGGGAGTGGCCGAGGCCGGATTCTTCCCGGGCGTGGTGTATTACTTCACGCAATGGCTGCCCAACCATGAGCGCGGCCGGGCGATGGCCATCTTCCTGTCGGGGTCGGCGATTGCCTCCATCCTCTCCGGCCCGATCACCGGCGCGCTGTTGCTCATCGAGGGCGGCGGACTGCATGGCTGGCAGTGGATGTTCATCATTGAAGGTGCGGCATCGATGGTGTTCTGCGTGGTGGTGTGGCTGGTGCTGGACTCGAGTCCGCGCGATGCGAAGTGGCTCTCTGCGGAGCAACGCGAGGCACTGGCTACGGTCATCGCGGCCGAGCAGGAGCAACGCGCGGCCAATCGTCCGGCGCATGTGTCGGCGCTGACACTGCTGCGCGATCCGCAGATCGTGTTGTTCTGCCTGATCTATTTCGCCATCCAGCTGACCATTTACGGTGCGACCTTCTGGTTGCCGACCATCATCAAGAAGATGGGGCACTTCAATGATTTCCAGGTGGGCCTGTTCAACACGATCCCATGGATCGTGGCCATTGGAGCGATGTATCTCTTCGCGGTGCTGGCGGCGCGGCACAAGAAGCCGCAGATGTGGGTGGCCACGGCATTGGTGATTTCGGCCGTCGGCATGGCCATCTCGGCCTCGACCGGTCCGGTGATCGGCTTCGCGGCAGTGTGTTTCGCCGCCCTCGGGTTCAAGGCAGCCTCGTCGCTGTTCTGGCCGATTCCGCAAGCCTACCTGGATGCCCGCATCGCAGCAGCGGTGCTGGCACTGGTCAATTCGCTGGGCAACCTGGGTGGCTTCTTCGCGCCGGCGACCTTCGGCTATCTGGAGCAGAAGACCGGTTCCATCGAGGGCGGTCTGTATGCCTTGTCGGCAGCCTCGCTGGTGGCGGCGGTGCTGGTGTTCCTGGCCCGTACGCGGCCTTCGGCGCAGGATGGCGGTGATGCGGTTCAGGCACAGGGCGAGGCGGTGACCAAGCGCGCGGCCTGAGCGCTTCACAGTATTGGTTTCTCCGAGGTCTTTCCTCGTTTGCCCCGTGTCTCTGGTGGTAGCCAGAGGCCGGGGCATCTTTGTATATAAAGATCAGAACCGGTCCAGGAGGTCGTGTTCTGCATTTTGCGGCGGGAATTCTCCATAAATTACGATGAACAATTGGTCTGCTTCGGTCTGCGGCGAGCATACCGGACCCGGCAAAACTATAATGGCACCCTGCAATCCGCCATCACGGCGGAACAGTCGCCGCCTCCCCGGTGGCGGGACATCAAGGCAGCATGGCCATGGACACCCTCTATCACCTGATCGAGCAATACGGTCTGATCCTCGTTTTCGTCAACGTGCTGGTCGAGCAGTTGGGCGCGCCGGTGCCGGCATACCCCACGCTGATCATCACCGGCGCGCTCTCGGCCACTGGCCGCTATTCGCCGGCGCTGTTGCTGCTGCTGGCGGTGAGCGCGGCACTGATCGCCGACTACTGCTGGTATCTGGCCGGGCGCCGTTATGGCCGCCGGATCATGACGCGGCTGTGCCGTATTTCGCTCTCGCCGGATTCCTGCGTGCGTCAGACCGAATCGATCTACCTGCGCTGGGGCGCGCGTTCGTTGCTGCTGGCCAAGTTCATTCCGGGATTCGCCTCGATCGCCAGCGCGCTCTCCGGCACCATGGGTACGCGCCGCCTCAGCTTCGTATTGTGGGATGCGGCAGGGAGTGCCCTGTGGGCAGGACTGGGGATTTTTCTCGGGTCGCTGTTCAGCTCGGCGGTGGATGATCTGCTCAACGTGCTGGCCGAGTTGGGCCACTACGGCATGCTCATGATTGCCGTGGCGCTGGCTGCCTTCGTGGCCAACCGTTGGTGGCAGCGTCGGCGTTTTCGCAAGTCGCTGGAGATGGCGCGCATCTCGGTCGATGAGTTGAATACCCTGCTCGAAGAGGGCAATGCGCCCACCATCATCGATGTGCGCTCGCCGATGTCGCAGCAGGATGGTCGCATTCCGGGGGCGCTGACGATCTCCAACCAGGAGATCCAGACCTTCGTCTTCGATGGCCCTGTCGAGGGCGAGGTGGTGGTCTATTGCGCCTGTCCCAATGAAGCTTCGGCGGCCATGGTGGCGCGCCAGCTGATGCGGCGCGGCTATACGCGGGTGCGTCCGCTGACCGGCGGCATCGATGCCTGGCGCGCGGCGGGCTACGCCATCGACGTCTGAATCGCGGTGCCCTGGCGGATGGTCTTGGTGACCGGGGTCTTTTCGCAGATCTCGGCCAGGCGGGTCAACTGCTCTTGAGTGAGCGTATTGCCGAAGCTGATCTTGCGGGTGATGGTTTCCAATCCGCTGTCGTCTCGCCCGAAGTGGGCATCCACCGAAATGCTGCCCAGGTCCCAGCCCTTGCGGTCGGCATACATGCGTAGCGTCAGCGAGGTGCAGGAGGCCAGTGCGGCCAGCAGCAATTCATACGGGGCCGGGCCGGTGTCCTTGCCGCCATTGCTTTCGGGTTCATCGGACTTGAGCTGGTGGATGCGCGCCTTGATGTCCTGGGCGTAGCCGGCGGCATTGTGCAGGGTGACGTGGGCCATGAGGGTCTCCATTGGGGGAAGTGATCAATGTGACCGGTGATTGTGTCACAAGCCTCACACCAGCGTGCGCACCGAATTGGAAATCGACCGCGCGCATTCCAGCACCAGCGGGCCCAGCTTCTTCTCGGCATCCTCCACGCTCCAGCGGCTGGTCGGCGCCACCACGTGGACCGACGCCACCGGCCTGCGCTCGCTGTTGAACACCGGCGAGGCGATGGTCATATCCCCCAGGAACAATTCCTCCCGGTTGCTGGCAAAGCCGCGTTCGCGGATGGTGTCCAGGAGCTGCAGGATGTCTGCCACGTCGGTGCGGGTGTGCGGGGTGTGCACCGTGCGTTCGCTGGACTCCAGGATGGCCTGCGCCTCGGCCGGGTCAAGCCCGCTCAGGTAGGCGCGGCCCGAGGCCGTGCAATACATCGGGATGCGGCTGCCGATGGGCATGTGGATGGGGATGAACTTGCTGGCCACGAAGCGCGCGACGTAGACCATTTCGCAGTCGTAGGGCTCGGTGAGATTGACGGTCTCGCCGGTGATGTTGGCCAGTTCCGACAGAAAGGGATTGGCCACGTCCACCAGGATGTCGGCGGCCAGATAGTTGTAGCCCACCTCCATGACCTTGGGGGTGAGCTGGTAGCGCCGCGTCTTGGGGTGCTTGCAGACATAACCCAGCATTTCCAGCGTATGCACCATGCGTTGCGCCGAACTCTTGGAGATGCCCGTGGCACTGGCGACGTCGCCCAGCGTCATGGTGCGGTGCTGGGCGTCGAAGGCGCGCAGCACGGCCAGGCCCTTTTCCAGCGATTGATTGAACAGCAGGTCCGATGCGGTCTCGTCGGGCTCGTTCATGCGCGCTCCTGGGAGAGTGAGTAAGGCCTCGATTCTACGATAATTCACATCATGCGTATCGAATATCGATACATAAATATCTATTGACGATTCAAGTAAATTAAATATACTTATTTCAACGCGTCATATTGATATTCAAGCCCTGCATCGAGGCCATACCGGGCAGTCCGATGCAAGGCCGCTTCCAGTGTTGCAGCATCCGGTTCCGTGAGGGGCCGCCGCAGTCCTTGCATGTCCACGCACCGCCGAGGGTTCTCCAGCACCGTCGCGCGGACTTCCAGCTGTCCATTCTGATCGCGCCTGGTCGCGGTCTCGCGTCAAAGGGGAGTCGTATGAAGCCGTTCCATTGCCTTTTCAAACACCTGGTGGGCGGCATCGCCCTGGTCGCCACGCTGGGCATCGCGCCCGCCGTGGCGCAGTCCAGCTACAACGTGGGGGCCACATCCACGGGGGTGCCGTTCACCTTCCTCGATATCAAGACCAACAAGCTGCAGGGCATGATGGTCGATACCGTCACTGCCGTGGGCAACAAGGCCGGATTCACGGTCAACATCCAGCAGACGCCCTTTGCCGCGCTGATCCCGTCGCTGACCGGGAACAAGATCGACATCATCGCCGCCGCCATGTTGAAGACCGAGGCACGTGCCCAGATCGTGGACTTCAGCGATCCGGTGTATTCCTATGGCGAGGGCCTGTTCGTCAATGCCCAGGATAACAAGAGCTACAAGACCCTCGATGATCTCAAGGGCGAGATCGTCGGCGCCCAGGTCGGTACCGTGTTCGTGGATGCCTTGAACAAGAAGGGTGGTTTCAAGGAAGTGAAGACCTATGATTCGGTGGCCGACATGATGCGCGACGTCGGCCTGGGCCGCATCAAGGCAGGCTTCGCTGATCGTCCCATCGTGGCCTACCAGTTGTCGCAAGGCGCCAATGCGCAGGTGCGCCTGGTCAAGGAGTACCAGTCCACGCTCATGGGTGATGTCTGCCTGGTCATCCGCAAGGGCGACCCCAAGCTCATGGAGCGCTTGAACAAGGCCATCGCCGAACTCAAGGCCGATGGCACGCTGGCGCGCATCGTGGAGCAGTGGAAGCTGAACTGATCCCGCCGATCACCGTCGTCAGCAGCGGTGGTGCCGCTCCACCGGCGCCCCGCTTGCTTCTTCCCATCCTCACCGTCCGTCTGCGCCCATGCTCCTGCACACCGTGCTGGACTTCCTGCCCATCGTCCTCCAGGGAGCGCTGGTCACCGTGGAAGTCACGATCTGTTCCTTCCTGCTCAGTTCACTGATCGGACTGCTACTGGCCTTGTTGAAGGTCTCGCGCCTGAAACCGGTAGCGCTGGCCGGCGCCACCATCATCAACATCATCCGCGGGCTGCCCATCATCGTGCAGCTGTTCTACATCTACTTCGTGCTGCCGGAGATCGGTATCCAGTTCTCGGCCTTCCAGGCGGGCGTGATCGGTTTGGGAATCGCCTATTCGGCCTATCAGGCCGAGAATTTCCGCGCCGGTATCGAGGCGGTGGATGTGGGGCAGATCGAGGCAGCGCAATCGATCGGCATGCGCGGCCCGCTGATCATGCGCCGCGTGATCCTGCCGCAGGCCTTTCGCATTGCCTTGCCGCCCTATGGCAATACGCTGGTGATGATGCTCAAGGATTCCTCGCTGGTGTCGACCATCACGGTGCTGGAGATGACCCGGGCCGGCCAGATGATTGCCTCCAGTACCTTCCAGAACATGACGGTCTATACCACCGTGGCGGTCCTGTACCTGATGCTGTCGCTGCCGCTGGTGTTCCTGATCCGGCGTCTGGAGATTCGTTATGGCAAGGGGAGGGCGCGATGATCGAGGTCAAGCGTATTTCGAAGTGCTTCGGCCAGCACGAAGTGCTCAAGGATGTGTCGCTCTCGGTGGCCGAGGGCGAGGTGGTTTGCCTGATCGGCCCGTCCGGCTCGGGCAAGTCGACCGTGCTGCGTTGTATCAACGGGCTGGAGTCCTACGAGCGCGGCGATATCCTGATCGACGGCCAGCGTGTCGATCGCAATGGCGCCCACATCCACCGTCTGCGTACCCGCGTGGGCATGGTGTTCCAGCGCTTCAACCTGTTCCCGCATCGCACCGTGCTGGAGAACGTCACCGAGGGACCCATATTCGTCAACCGCGTGCCGCGCGAACAGGCGCGGGCGCAGGCCATGGCGTTGCTGGACAAGGTCGGGCTGGCGTCGCGCTGTGATGCCTATCCGTCCCAGCTTTCCGGTGGCCAGCAGCAGCGTGTGGCCATTGCCCGCTCGCTGGCCATGCAGCCTGAAGCGATCCTGTTCGACGAGCCCACCTCGGCGCTGGATCCTGAACTGGTGGGCGAGGTGCTTGCAGTGATGCGCACGCTGGCCGCCGATGGCATGACCATGATCGTGGTCACGCACGAGATGGGGTTTGCCCGCGAGGTGGCCGACCGCGTGTGCTTCCTGCACAGCGGCAGCATCGTCGAGTCCGGCGCGGCAGCGCAGGTGCTGTCTGAACCACAGCATGCGCGCACGCAGGATTTCCTGCGGCGCGTGATCGGCAAGTGAGAGTGAGGCCTGGTCCATGACACAGCAATTGAACGCGGCTTTTCCACCTTCGTTATGGGAAGCCACCGGCGGTGACCCGCTCAAGACTCCGCCGCTGCAGGCCAGCGCACGCTATGACGTGGCCATCGTCGGCGCCGGCTACACGGGGCTATCCACCGCCCTGCATTTGGCCGAGGCAGGGGTGTCGGTGTGCGTGCTGGATGCCCATGCCCCGGGCTGGGGCGCATCCGGCCGCAACGGCGGGCAGGTCATCCCCGGCCTCAAGTACGACCCCGACCAGTTGCGGGTGATGTTTGGCAGTGCGGTTGCCGATCCCCTGATTGCGGCGATTGGCTCGGCAGCCGATACGGTGTTTGACCTGATCGGGCGTCATGGTATCGATTGTGAAGCCCAACGTGGCGGCTGGATCCAGCCCACGCATTCTTCCAAGGTGATGCGCGCGCTGGAGTCACGTGCGCGTCAGTGGATGGCCGAGGGCGCGCCGGTCCGGCTGATGGATGGCGCCGAAGTGACACGCCGCATCGGTACCGGTGCCTATGTCGGAGGATGGAAGGATGAGCGCGCCGGCAGCCTGCATCCCTTGAAATATTGCCGGGGACTGGCGCAGGCGGCGCAGCGGCTGGGGGTGATCATCCACGGTGATACGCCGGTGGCGAGCCTGGAACGCCGTGAGGGCGGCTGGCGCTTGCATGCCGCGCAGGGCCCGCATATCGATGCCGACCGCGTGGTTCTGGCCACGAATGGCTATACCGATGACTTGTGGCCGCACCTGCGCCAGTCGGTGATCGCCGCCAACAGTTTCATCGTCGCTACCCGGCCGCTGCCGCCCGAGCTGGGGGCCAGCATCTTGCCTGGCGGCGAAGTGACCTCGGATTCGCGCCGCTTGCTGCTGTATTACCGGCGCGATGCGCAGGGCCGCCTGCTCATGGGCGGACGCGGCCCCTTCCGTGAACCGTGCGGGCCGGCGGACTTCGCCCACCTGGAGCGCTCGGTGGCCCTGCTGTTTCCGCAACTGGCCGGGGTGGAGTTTGAATACCGCTGGTCGGGGCGGGTGGCCATCACGCGCGACTTCCTGCCGCATGTGCATGAGCCGGCTGCCGGCTTGAGCATCGCGCTGGGTTACAACGGCCGTGGCATCGCCATGGCCAGTACCATGGGGCGCTGCCTGGCACAGCGCCTGACCGGGCAGGCGGGGACGTTGTTTCCCTTCCCCGTCAGTACCATCCAGCCGATTCCCCTGCATGGCTTGCAGCGGTTCTATATCGCCGCCGGTGTGGCCTGGTACAGCGTGCTGGATCGCTTCTCCTGAACCTTGCGGCAAGTGGCGCAGGCGAAAAAAAACCACGCTTGCGCGTGGTTTTTTCTTGCCCGGAAGCCTGTGGATCAAGCGAAGTTCTTGGCCACGAAGTCCCAGTTGATGATGCCCCAGTAGTTTTCGACGTACTTGGCGCGTGCATTGCGGTAGTCGATGTAGTAGGCGTGTTCCCACACGTCCACGGTCAGCAGCGGCTTGCTGTCGGTGGTCAGCGGGGTGCCGGCGCCGGTGGTGTTGACGATGTCCAGGGTGCCGTCAGCCTTCTTGACCAGCCAGGTCCAGCCGGAACCGAAGTTGCCCAGGCCCTGCTTGGTGAACTCGGCCTTGAAGGCGTCGAAAGAACCCCACTTGGCGTTGATGGCGTCCGCCAGCGCACCGCTCGGAGCGCCTTGGCCCTTCGGGGTCAGGCCGTTCCAGTAGAAGGTGTGGTTCCACACCTGGGCAGCGTTGTTGAAGATGCCGCCGGAAGATTTCTTGATGATCTCTTCCAGGGACAGGTTTTCGAATTCGGTACCCGGGATCAGGTTGTTCAGGTTGGTCACATAGGTCTGATGGTGCTTGCCATAGTGATATTCCAGGGTTTCCTTGGAAATCGTGGGCGCCAGCGCGTCCAGATCGTAAGGCAGTGCCGGAAGGGTATGTGCCATGATGAATCCTTTCAGTCTTGTTGGTTTGCTACGAAGGGGTCTTTTCCGAACCTGAGATTCTAAAGCGGAAGACAATTCTTTGCACTCGGTCAAATCTTGCGCGCGTCAGGCGGGCGTCGGCCTCCAGTGCGGCAATGCGAATGGTTCCCAATGGCAGGAGCCGGTCGCCGGTGCAAGGAACTTCATAGATGCCAGTCCCCGCAAGACGTTCCAGCTCATCTGCACATCCGCATCCGACCGCAACGGGCGTAATACGGCAGTCTGGCCTGTATTTCACCGGAACATGCTTATGCCAAAAAAGTCTGCCACAGCTGTCAAGCAGGGCAACCGGATCACCTCAATCCAGCCGCGGCTGCACGCTGGCAATGCCGATCTCGGCGCTGCCTTCAGCCAGGCGGATGGTGACTTCGCTGCGTGCGGCCAGCTCGGCCGGGGCGTGCAAGACACGTCCGTGGCGATCGCTGACGATGGCGTAGCCTCGTTCCAGCGTGCGTTGCGGATTCAGTAGTTCGAGTTGCGTGGTCAGGCCCGCCAGCGCCTGCCGCTGGCGCAACTGCCGGGCGGCCTGGGCTCCTTGCAGCCGTCGCGTCAGGTCCAGCAGGTCGCGGCGGGCGTGGGCGGTGTCGGGCATCTGGTGCGACAGATGGGTAGCCAGTTGCTGCAGGCGATGGCGCATGCGGGTCAGCGGCACGCGCGTAGCGTGGGCGAGCCGGGTTTGCAGCGCGGCCAGCTTGACGCGTTCGTGCTGTATATACGCACCCGGGTTGACCAGGCGGCGTGAGAGCCAATCCACGGTCTGCGTTTTTTCGGTCAGGCTTCTGCGCAGCGCCCGGGTCAGGTCGTTGGCATGGCTGCGCAGCTCGGCCAGCCAATCCGCGCGGGCGGTGGCGGCCAGCTCGGCGGCGGCGGTGGGAGTGGGTGCTCGCAGGTCGGCGGCGAAGTCGGCAATGGTGAAATCTGTTTCGTGCCCCACGCCGGAAATCACCGGCATGCGCGCCGCCACGATGGCTCGCGCCACCACCTCTTCATTGAAGGACCACAGGTCTTCGATGCTGCCCCCGCCCCGGCAGACCAGCAGGACTTCGCATTCGCCACGCTCGGAGGCGCTCTGGATGGCGTTGGCGATGCGTTGGGCCGCGCCTTCGCCCTGCACGGGCGTGGGGTAGAGCACCACTTCCACATGCGGCGCGCGGCGGCGCAGGGTGGTCAGTACGTCGCGCAGGGCTGCCGCCTGGGGGCTGGTGACGATGCCGATGCGACGCGGGAAGCCCGGCAGGGCGCGTTTGCGCTCACGGTCGAAGAGCTCCTCGCGTTCCAGCCTTTCCTTGAGCTGTACGAAGGCGGCGTAAAGATCGCCGACCCCCGAGCGACGGATGGCTTCCACGTTGAGCTGGTAATCGCCGCGCGGGGCGTACAGCGTCACCAGCGTGCGCACCTCGACCTTGTCGCCCTCGCGCGGCATGAAGCCGGCGTATTGCGCGCGTCCTTTGAACATCACCGCGCGCACCTGGGCGCCGTCATCCTTGAGGTTGAAATACCAGTGGCCGGAGGCGGCGCGGGTGAAATTGGAGATCTCGCCCTTGACCCAGATCAGCGGGAAATTGCGCTCCAGCATGCGTGCCACCGCCTGGTTCAGGGCCGAGACGGTGAGCATGGGCGGGCCGCCCTCGGTGACGCCGGTCGCCGGCAAGGTGTCGGAACGGGGGCGGGCGGTGGGGAAGGGCGGCAACTTGTCAGCAGGCATGGGACGCAGAGACTCCAGGGGCGATACAATGCCGCATTGTAAAGCCAAGCCGGCTGCGCTTGCCGAGCCGCACACAACCGGCTACATTCTGCACCGCAGAAACGGCTGTGTCGCGACAGCGTCGCCGCCTGCCCCGGATTCACCGCTCATCCGCATTTCATTAGGAGTACGTTTTGCTCGCCATCATCCTCGCCGCCGGCTGGCCGATCTGGCCCTTGCTGATCGCTTCCATCATCGGCCTGGCGCTGGTCATCGAAAGACTGGTCTACCTGCGCCGCACCCGCATCCTGCCGCCGGACCTGCTGGGCGAAGTGGTCCGGGTCTACCAGAGCGGGCGGGTCAATGAGGACGTGATCGACAAGCTGGAACAGAATTCCCCGCTGGGCCAGGTACTGGCTGCGGGCCTGCGCAATGTCGATGCCCCGCGCGAAGTGATGAAGGAAGCCATCGAGGAAGCCGGCCAGGCCGCCGCGCATCGGCTGGAACGCTTCCTCACCACACTGGGCACGATCGCCTCGCTGGCGCCGCTGATGGGCCTGTTCGGTACGGTGGTCGGGATGATCGAGATCTTCGCCTCGCAGAACGCCGTCGGGACCAATCCGGCGCAGCTGGCGCATGGCATTTCCATTGCGCTCTACAACACCGGGTTCGGGCTGGCCATTGCCATGCCGGCGCTGGTGTTCTATCGCCATTTCCGCGCGCAGGTCGACGGCTTCGTGGTGGACATGGAGCAGCAGGCGGTCAAGTTCGTGGACATCGTCCACGACGTGCGCCGCTGATTGCGCAGGCTGGAGAACCGCATGAACTTCCGCAAGGGACGTCCCCGCGAAGACCTGGAGATCAATCTGATCCCCTTCATCGATGTGCTGCTGGTGATCGTGATCTTCCTGATGGTCACCACCACCTACAGCAAGTTCACCGCGCTGCAGATCACGCTGCCTACGGCCGATGCACAGAAGGCGCTGGAACAGCCCTTCGAGATCAACATCGCAGTCGACGCCAATGGCCGCTACGCGGTCAACAACAAGCGCATCGCCGCGCGCGATGCACAGGGCCTGTCGGAGGAGATGCAGGCGGCGGTCAAGGCCAGTGGCAGCAAGGTCGATCCGGTCATCATCATCAATGCCGATGCACTGGCGACGCACCAGACCGTGATCAACGTGCTGGAGGCCGCGCGCATGGCGGGGTATCCCAAGGTGACCTTCGCGGCGCAGTCGAGCAGCAAGTAGTGCGCAGCAGGTCTTGCTGAAAATTTACAAATGGCTTCACGTCATCCAAAAGCGATGGCGCCCCGGCCAGGCCCCGCCTGGCCCTCGTTTTTTTTATTCACTGGAACAAGAAAATGGCCGAATCCAGGCCCTCCGCCGAAGCCATCCTGACCCGTGCCTGGCAAGGTCGCGGTCTGCTGGCCTGCCTGCTGTGGCCGCTGTCGCTGCTCTTCGGCACGCTGGCGGCGCTGCGCCGTGCGCTCTTTGCGCTCGGCATCAAGCGCGCAGAGCGGCTGCCGGTGCCGGTGATCGTGGTAGGCAACGTGTTCGTCGGTGGCACTGGCAAGACCCCGTTTGCGATCTGGCTCATCGAAGCCTTGCGTGCTGCCGGTCGCCATCCTGGTGTGATTTCACGTGGCTATGGCGGCGGTGCCGAACAGGTGCAGGAGGTCATGGCCGATGCGGCGGCGGCCGAGGTGGGTGACGAGCCTTTGCTGATGGTTCAGCGCACGGCCGTGCCGCTGGTGGTGGGACGGCGTCGCGTCCAGGCCGGGCGAGCCTTGCTGGCGCGGCATCCGGAAGTTGATGTGATCATTTCCGATGATGGCCTGCAGCACTACGCCCTGGCGCGCGACATCGAGATCGTGCTCTCGGACGCGCGCGGCGTGGGCAATGGCTGGCTGCTGCCGGCCGGGCCGTTGCGCGAGCCGGCCTCGCGCCGACGCGATTTTTCGGTGCTCAACGTGGGTGTGCAGGGGGTGGCGCCCGCGGGCTTGTACGCCATGCGGCTGCAGGCGGACCAGGCCGTGCAGCTGGCGCCCCCCGCTGCGCACAGGCCGCTGGCCCGGATGGGCGAGGGTGGTCTGCGGCTGGCGGCGGTGGCGGGAATCGGCAATCCGGAGCGTTTTTTCGCTACCCTGCAGGGCGCGGGTTTGTCCTTTGCGCGCCATCCCTTGCCTGACCATTTTGACTTTGCCAGCAATCCCTTTGCCGGCCTTGCGGCCGATGTCATCCTGATCACGGAAAAGGATGCAGTAAAATGCAGGGCTATTGAGGCCATCCGAAACGACCCGCGCATCTGGGTCGTGCCTGTCTCGGCGCGCATCGACGGCGCGCTGGCTGAACACATAGTGGAGAAACTCCGTGAATGCCCGACTGCTTGATATCCTGGTTTGCCCCCTCTGCAAGGGCCCGTTGGACTATGACAAGAAAGCCCAGGAACTGATCTGCAAGGCAGACAAGCTGGCTTACCCCATCCGTGATGGCATCCCCATCATGTGGGCCGACGAAGCGCGTGAACTGGCGGCTGCCCCGGCAGCCTGAGTCCGGCGCCTGTCTCTTGATTCCCGATTTCTGCCTTCCTGCTGCGGTTGATTCCATGACCTTCACCGTCATCATCCCGGCGCGCCTGGCTTCCACGCGCCTGCCCAACAAGCCCCTGGCCGACCTCGGCGGCAAGCCCATGATCGTGCGCGTGGCCGAGCGGGCCGCGCTCTCGGGGGCGGCCCGCATCATCGTGGCCACCGACCATCACGACATCCACGCCGCCTGCGAGCAGCATAGCATCGCCGTGGCCATGACCCGCGCCGATCACCCTTCCGGCACCGACCGCATCGCCGAAGTGGCCGCCGCGCTGGGCCTGGGTGAGGATGAAGTGGTGGTCAATGTGCAGGGCGACGAGCCGCTGATCGATCCCGGCCTGATCGCCGCCACCGCCGCCCACATCAAGGCTGGCGTGCCCATGGCCACGGCCGCGCACGCCATCGAGACCGCCGAGGATGCCTTCAATCCCAACGTGGTCAAGGTGGTGTTGAACAAGGAAGGCTGCGCCATGTATTTCTCGCGGGCCACCATTCCCTGGCATCGCGACGCCTTCGCCAAGTCACGTGACACGCTGCCCGACGCCAGCGGCCCCGATCACGCCAATGAATACGTGCCGCTGCGCCATATCGGCCTGTATGCCTACAGCAACCGCTTCCTGCAGCTCTACCCGACGCTGGCCCCGGCCCCGCTGGAACGCATCGAGGCGCTGGAACAGTTGCGCGTGCTCTGGCACGGCCATGCCATCGCGGTCCACGTGACCTCGCTGGTGCCGGAAGCCGGCGTCGATACGCCCGAGGATCTGTTGCGCGTGCGCAAGCATTTCGAGCTGCCGCCCGACAGTGCGCTGGTGCAGACCATCTCCGCCCTGTGATGTTGGCGCGGCAGGCATGATCCGGCGCAAGGCCGGGCGGATCGGCCTGCTGTAAGTTCCGTGTCAAGCTGACACGACACAATCAGAGCCCGGAGACTGCTTAAAAATCAGGCGTTTGTCATGGTTCGGTAAGATTTTGTGGTAAGTTTCGTCCCGGAGCTGATGCAAAACGGCGCGCAAACAAGCTGCATAACCGTCCAGATGGTAGCGATCCTCTGCCATCACGTCGCAAAAGAATTCAAGCATTCATATTTCAGAAACCCTCAATTTAGGAAACGACATGCGCCTCATCCTTTTAGGAGCGCCTGGTGCCGGTAAAGGCACGCAAGCCACTTTTATCAAGGAAAAATTCAACATTCCGCAAATCTCCACCGGCGACATGCTGCGCGCGGCCGTGGCGGCGGGTACCGAACTTGGCATCGCGGCCAAGAAGGTGATGGATGCGGGCGGTCTGGTTTCCGATGACATCATCATTGGCCTGGTCAAGGATCGCCTGCAGCAGGCTGACTGCGCCAATGGCTATCTGTTCGACGGCTTCCCGCGCACCACGCGCCAGGCCGACGCCATGAAGGAAGCCGGCGTGGCCATCGACTACGTGCTGGAAATCGACGTGCCCGACAGCGCCATCGTCGAACGCATGAGCGGCCGCCGCGTGCACCCGGGTTCGGGCCGCACCTATCACGTCAAGTTCAACCCGCCCAAGGTCGAGGGCAAGGATGACCTGACCGGCGAAGCGCTGATCCAGCGCGACGACGACAAGGAAGAAACCGTCAAGAAGCGTCTGGCCGTGTATCACGAACAGACCGAAGTACTGGTAGGCTATTACGGTGACTGGGCCAAGTCGGGCCAGCCGGGCGCACCCAAGTATCGCAAGATCGCCGGCGTCGGTCCGGTGGAAGAAATCAGGGATCGTGCATTTGCCGCCCTGGCGGAGTAAAGTGAAGCGGACTTCGGTCCGCTTTTTTTATGCTGTTGCTGTTGATGCAGTCAGCACGGCAGTACGCAAAAACTAAGTAAATAAACCGATCACCGGTAGTGACGCCCGCCCGAGGACGTTGCACCGGCGGCCCGGCAAGACAGAACAAGTCCAATAAAAAGGGCGACGCAATTTGCAGGCGCAGTATCGACCGTGACGAACCGGAACAGCAGAACCCGGACGGCGCAGCCGATGTTCGTGATTGTTGATGAGTCGTGATAACAAAGGAGACGAAGATGGCACTTGCCCTGTGGTTTGCCATTGCCTGCGGCTTGGTCGCGGTGATCTATGGCCTGGTTTCACGGAGCTGGATTCTCAAGCAGGATCCCGGCAATCCCCGCATGCAGGAAATCGCCCTGGCCATCCAGCAGGGTGCTGCGGCCTATCTGGCGCGGCAGTATCGCACCATCGCCATGGTCGGGGTGGTGCTGCTGATCGTCATTGCACTCATTCCGGGTTTGGGTTGGCTCACCGCCATCGGCTTCCTGCTGGGAGCGGTGCTCTCCGGCGCCTGCGGCTTCATCGGCATGAATGTCTCGGTACGCGCCAACGTGCGCACTGCCCAGGCTGCCACGCGCGGGATGAACGAGGCGCTGGGCGTGGCCTTTCGGGGTGGCGCCATCACCGGGATGCTGGTGGTGGGGCTGGGATTGCTAGGAGTGTCGCTGTTCTTCTGGGTCTTGTACGTCCATGGACAGGGCCGCGCAGCCAGCCTGCATGATGCCATCCAGCCGCTGATCGGGCTTGCCTTCGGAGCCTCGCTCATTTCGATCTTCGCGCGCCTGGGTGGCGGCATCTTCACCAAGGGCGCCGATGTAGGCGCCGACCTGGTCGGCAAGGTCGAGGCCGGCATTCCCGAGGATGACCCGCGCAACCCGGCTGTCATCGCCGACAACGTCGGGGATAACGTGGGCGATTGCGCCGGCATGGCCGCCGACCTGTTCGAGACCTACGTGGTTACGCTGGTGGCGACCATGCTCCTGGGCAGCCTCATGTTGAAGGGACTGGAGACGCTGGCGGTGCTCTATCCGCTGGCGCTGGGCGGGGTCTCCATCCTTGCCTCCATCGTCGGCTGCGCGATGGTCAAGGCGCAGCCGGGCAAGAAGATCATGTCGGCGCTCTATACCGGATTGTGGTGGTCAGCTGGTCTGTCGCTGGTCGGTTTTGCTGTGGTCACCTGGCTGCTGCTGCCGCCCGAACTGCGGCTGCCGCTCATGGGCGCGGCCGTGGTGGGCATCGTGCTGACCGGTCTCATGGTCTACATCACCGAGTACTACACCGGCACCGACTTCAAGCCGGTGCGTCATATCGCCCAGGCTTCCACCACCGGGCATGGCACCAACATCATTGCCGGACTGGGCGTGTCGATGAAATCCACGGCCTACCCGGTGCTGGCGGTGTGCGCGGCGATCCTGGCCTCCTACTGGCTGGCGGGCTTGTACGGGATTGCCATTGCGGCCACCGCCATGCTCTCCATGGCCGGTATCGTGGTGGCGCTGGATGCTTACGGCCCCATTACCGACAACGCTGGTGGTATCGCCGAGATGTCCGGCTTGCCCGATTCGGTACGGGCCATCACCGACCCGCTCGATGCCGTGGGCAATACCACCAAGGCCGTCACCAAGGGCTATGCCATCGGTTCGGCGGGACTGGCGGCGCTGGTGCTCTTTGCCGATTACACGCATGCGCTGGAGTCGGTCGGCAAGACGGCCAGCTTCGATCTCTCCAGCCCTGCCGTCATCATTGGCCTGTTCATCGGTGGGCTCATTCCTTATCTGTTCGGCGCCATGGCCATGGAAGCGGTGGGGCGCGCGGCGGGGGCCGTGGTGGTGGAGGTGCGGCGCCAGTTCCGCGACATTGCCGGCATCATGGATGGCAGCGGGCGTCCCGAGTATGACCGCGCAGTGGACATGCTGACCTCTTCGGCCATCCGCGAGATGATCCTGCCCTCGCTGCTACCGGTGATCGTGCCCATTCTCGTGGGGCTGCTGTTGGGGCCGTCGGCGCTGGGCGGGCTGTTGATGGGGACCATCGTGACCGGGCTCTTCGTGGCCATCTCCATGACCACCGGCGGTGGCGCCTGGGATAACGCCAAGAAATACATCGAGGACGGCCACCACGGCGGCAAGGGCTCCGATGCGCACAAGGCGGCCGTCACCGGCGATACCGTGGGCGATCCCTACAAGGACACGGCCGGACCAGCGGTCAATCCACTCATCAAGATCATCAACATCGTGGCGCTGCTGCTGGTGCCGCTGCTGCCGACGGTCTCCTGATTCAATCTGGCGCAATCTGACGCAATCTGACGCTTCCCATGATTGTCGCCGCACGGATAGTCTCCCGTGCGGCGACCTGCGCATAATCCCGGCACCACGAAGCGATGGTCTGCATTGCCAGGTCGGCCGATTCGTCAAATAATGCCCCCTGATGTATCCCATCATCATTGGCTCGTCAGCCCGGCCATCCGCCTGGCTGTGCGCAGAGAAAAAAACAGGAGACTCCATGCGTATCGAAGGAAATGTTTTCATTGTCACTGGCGCCGCGTCCGGCCTGGGCGCGGCCACCGCCCGCATGATTGCGGCAGCCGGTGGCAAGCCGGTGCTGGCCGATCTCAACGAGCAGGCCGGCAGCGCGCTGGCCGCGGAACTGGATGGCGTCTTCGTGCGCTGCGATGTCAGTTCTGAAGACGATGCGCAGGCTGTGGTGCGGGCCGCGCAGGAACTGGGGACGGTACGCGGACTGGTCAATTGCGCCGGTATTGCGCCGGCCGAGAAGCTGGTCGGCAAGAGCGGGCCGCACAGCATGGCGCTGTTCATGAAGACGCTCAACATCAACCTGGTCGGCAGCTTCAACATGGCGCGCTGGGCCGCCGATGCGATGGCCAAAATGGAGCCGCAGGAAGAGGGCGAGCGCGGCATCATCATTCATACCGCGTCAGTGGCCGCCTACGACGGGCAGATCGGGCAGACCGCCTATTCGGCTTCCAAAGGGGCCATCGTCGCCATGACCCTGCCGATGGCGCGCGATCTTTCACGCAGCGGCATTCGCGTCATGACCATCGCCCCCGGCATCTTCGAGACCCCCATGATGCTGGCCATGCCGCAGGAAGTGCGCGATTCGCTGGGCCAGGCCGTACCCTTCCCGCCGCGCCTGGGCCGGGCCAGCGAGTACGCGCAGCTGGCCAGGACCATCATCGAGAACGTGATGTTGAACGGCGAGACCATCCGTCTGGATGGCGCCATCCGCATGCAGCCCAAATAGACGGCATTTGCCTGCCAATTCTCTTGTCCACGATGAGGGGCCTGCTGATAAGCTCCCCTCATGGAGACCATGGAACACAAAACAGGCTTGATCCTGACCGGCGGCGGCGCGCGGGCAGCTTACCAGGTGGGTGTGCTCAACGCCCTCTCGATGATCCTGCTCGAAGCCGGCTGGCCGGTGCACAGCAATCCCTTTCCCATCATCTGCGGTACCTCGGCCGGCGCCATCAACGGCACCGCACTGGCCTGCCGGGCTGACGATTTCGGCGAAGCCGTGCGCGAGCTGATGGCGGTATGGAGCAATTTTCAGGTGGAGCAGGTGTACCGCGCCGATTCGCTGGGCGTGATCCGCTCGGGCGCGCGCTGGCTGTCCCTGTTCTCCTTCGGGTGGCTGCTGCGCAAATGGCGCGCCAACCCGCCCAATTCCCTGCTGGACAATACCCCGCTGGTGAGCATGCTGCACCGTCTGCTGGACCTGCCGCGACTCGATGCCGCGCTGGCCGAAGGCCAGCTGCATGCGCTGGCAGTGACCGCCTCGTCCTACACCAGCGGCCAGCACATCACCTTCTATCAATGTGCGCAAGAGATCGAACCCTGGCGCCGCACCCAGCGCCTGGCCATGCGCGACCAGATCGGTATCGATCATCTGCTGGCCTCTTCAGCCATTCCCTTCATCTTTCCGGCCATTCCGGTGTACATCGACGGGCGTTGCGAGTATTGCGGCGATGGCTCGATGCGCCAGATTGCGCCGATTTCCCCGGCCATCCACCTGGGCGCCACCAAGGTCCTCATCATCGGGGCCGGACGCATGGGCGAGAAGGGCGAACAGGCGCCCACCCATACCCCGCACTACCCCAGCCTGGCGCAGGTGGCGGGGCACGCGATGTCGGGCATCTTCCTCGATGGCCTCTCCGCCGACATCGAACGTATCAACCGGGTCAACCAGACCTTGTCGGTTCTGAACGATGAGCAGCGCCGCCATACGCCCTTGAAACCCATCCGCACCCTGGTGATCTCGCCCTCGCAGCGCATCGACAGCATCGCCAGCCGCCATGTCGGCAGCCTGCCGCGCCCGATCCGCACCATGCTGGGTGGCATCGGCGCCACCGAGGTCCGCGGCTCGGCGCTGGCCTCCTACCTGCTGTTTGAACAAAGCTTCACGCGCGAGCTGATCGCCCTGGGCCAAAGCGATACCTACGCCAAGCGTGAGGAGGTATTGGCCTTTTTTGAACCGGATACCGCTCAACTGCTCCAAGCCTCTGCCTGATTTGCTGCCGGTCAAGTTCCTCGCCTGCCGTGGTTGCCTAGCCGAAAGCAACGGGTTAATCTACCGAGTGCTGTTGCCATTAATTGACAAAATTGCAATTAACAGAATAAATGCAGACGATGCAAATGCGAGCCCGCTTCATTTCTTCCTTCTTCGCCCGCTACTGGCTGGTTCTTCTGACGGCGCTGATGCTGGCAGCGCCGGTCCATGCCAAGGGGCCGGTACCGGGCAATTTGCCCGAGGTCAACCTCGACCAGCTGCCGCGCGAAGCCCAGCAGACCATGGCCCTGATCCGTCAGGGCGGCCCTTTCCCGTATGAAAAGGATGGCGCGGTCTTCGGCAACTATGAAGGGGTTTTGCCCAGGCAAAAGCGCGGGTATTATCGCGAATACACGGTCAAGACGCCGCGCGCCCGCAATCGCGGCGCCCGTCGCATCGTCAGCGGGGGAGAACCGGCCACTTCGGGCGAATACTATTACACCAGTGACCATTACAAGACCTTCCGCCGCATACGCGATTGATCTTGTGCGGGAGCAGGGCAGGGCTCGCAGGTCCTGCTGCAACCAGCGCCACGGCAGTTCCGCCAGGTCAGCCATCACCCTCCAGACAATTACGACAACTACGATAGCCACACTGCCCCGCTTATGGATACTGAAGGGAAAATGAGTTTGTTCAAAACGGTGCCGCCCAACATCGTGCAGTCGATTCGCGCCTTCCGCGTGACCGAGCTGCAGCAGGAGGCCGCCGACCTGCAGCAGCATTTTCTCTATGCCTATTGCGCCGAGGCCGTGACCAAGCAGCAGGTGCTGACCACCATCGCCACCGCCTTCCAGTTTCCCCGGCACTTCGGCAAGAACTTCGATGCCCTGCATGACTGCCTGACCGACCTCACCCACAAGGCCGGCAAGCAGATCGGGTTCGTCGTGGTGCTGGAGCAACTGCCCAACACCCAGAAATTCGACAAGGAAGCGCGCGAGACCTTGCTCGATGTCTTCCGCGATGCGGCCGATTACTGGGCCGAAAAGAAGGTGCCGTTCCGCGTGTTCTATTCCTTCCAGTAAATTTTCTTCACATTTTGATAAACCTTTTACGCCACGCCGGACCTTTCACATCGTGAAAACCGGCGGCGGAGAGGCCGCCAGCAGGTACAATGCGCACACCATGAGAAGCATTGTCATCCTGATTTCCGGACGAGGCAGCAATATGGAAGCCATCGTCCGTGCTGCACAGGCCGAGCGGTGGCCTGCCAGAATCGCCGCTGTCATCAGCAACCGCGCCGACGCCAGCGGGCTTGAATTTGCCGCCCGCCACGGCATTGCGACCGCCGTCGTGGCCAACCGCGACTATTCCACGCGCGACCAGTTCGATGCCGCCCTGCGCGAGCAGATCGATGCGTTCGCGCCGGACCTGGTGGTGCTGGCCGGCTTCATGCGGATCCTGACGGCACCGTTCGTCAACCATTACCAGGGCCGCATGCTCAATATCCACCCGTCACTGTTGCCCAGTTTCCCGGGCCTGGCGACGCACCGCCAGGCGCTGGCCGCCGGGGTGAAGCTGCATGGGGCTACCGTGCACTTCGTCACGCCCGACCTCGACCACGGTCCCATCGTGGCCCAGGCCGCCGTGCCGGTGCTGGAAGAGGACAGTGAGGAGACCCTGGCCGAGCGTGTCCTGGAACAGGAACATGTGATCTATCCGCGCGCCGTGCGCTGGTTCGTGCAAGGCCGCCTGGCGCTGGACGGCGCCCGCGTGCGGCTGGCCGCCGACGCCTGAAGCGCAAACGAGCCAACGCCGCCGCGCACCCTCTTATCTTGAATTGAACATGAAGGACCTAGCATGAGATTGCCTCCCGCGATCATCCCCCATACCGAAGAACTGCTGCGTGAAGTGCTGCGCTTTACCGGCCCGGCCGACGTCACCTTGTCGCGCTACTTCCGTGACAATCCGCGCCTGGGCAGCCGCGAGCGCGGCGTGATCGCCGAAGCGGTCTACGGCCTGCTGCGCAACAAGACGGTGCTGACCAACTTCGCCGAATCCGGCAGCGGCCCCATGATGCGCCGCCTGGCCCTGCTGGGCCTTGCCGATGCAGTCGGCGCCGAATCCATTGCCGGTTTGCAGGAAGGCGAAGCCGAGTGGCTTGAGCGCGTCGCCCAGATCGACCGCACCCAGCTGGCGCCCCAGATGCGCAGCAACCTGCCGCCCTGGCTGTGGGAAAAGCTGGTCGCCCGCATGGGCGAGGAAGCCACCCTGCAACTGGCCGATGCCATGAACCGTCCGGCACCGCTGGACCTGCGCGTCAACGCCCTCAAGGCCGACCGTGACACGGTCATGGCCGAACTGGCCAAGGCCCCGGTGGCCTGCGAGCCGACCCCGTATTCCCCGCTGGGCCTGCGCGTGTTCAAGAAGCCGGCCCTGCAGAACCTGCCGCTGTTCAAGGATGGCGCCATCGAAGTGCAGGATGAAGGCAGCCAGTTGCTGGCCCAGATCGTCGGTGCCAAGCGCGGCGAGATGGTGGTCGATTTCTGCGCCGGCGCCGGTGGCAAGACCCTGGCACTGGGCGCACTGATGCGCAATACCGGCCGCCTGTATGCCTTCGACGTGTCCGAAAAGCGCCTGGCCAAGCTCAAACCGCGCCTGGCGCGCAGTGGCCTGTCCAACGTGCATCCGGTGGTGATCGCCCACGAGAACGACGCCAAGGTCAAGCGCCTGGCCGGCAAGCTCGATCGCGTGCTGGTCGATGCGCCCTGCAGCGGCCTGGGCACCCTGCGCCGCAATCCCGACATGAAGTGGCGCCAGAGCGTGGAGACGCTCACCGAAATGCGTGCCAAGCAAGGCTCGATCCTGGCCAGCGCCGCGCGCCTGGTGCGTCCGGGCGGACGCCTGGTGTACGGCACCTGCAGCTTCCTGGAAGAGGAAAACGATGAAGTGATCGCCGACTTCCTGGCTTCGCATCCCGACTTTACGCTGCGTCCGATGAGCGAAGTGCTGGCCGAGCAGAAGATTGCGCTGGATACCGGCGACTTCCTGAAGCTGCTGCCGCATCAGCATCAGACGGACGGTTTCTTCGCTGCCGTCCTGGAGCGCCGCGCCGCATCATGATGCGCCGGGTCTGGATGCCTTGTCTGGCCGTCGGCCTGCTGGCGGTAGCTGCCGTGCCCGGCCTGCAGGCCCGGGAAGCGCTGCCGCCGCCAGCGGTCATGGCGGTCCAGGGGACGATCCAGTCCGCCTTTGCGCCCTGGGATGATATCGAAGCTCTGATCGTCGGCCAGCTTCAAGCCGCACATCGCCAGATTCTGATGCAGGCCTATCTGCTGACCAGTCGTCCCATCACCGATGCCCTGGTCGCTGCCCGCAAGCGCGGTGTTGATGTGCGCGTCCTGATGGATGCCGGCCAGCTCGACAGGAACTCCGAGGACCGCCTGCGCCAGTTGCGCTCCGCCGGGATTCCGGTGTGGCTGGAAACCGCTTACCGCAACGCCCACAACAAGGTCATCATCATCGATGCCGCCTTGCCGACCGCCACCGTGATCACGGGCAGCTACAACTTTACCTGGTCAGCCCAGCACAAGAACGCCGAGAATGTCCTCATCCTCGGCAAGAACCCGCCGCTGGCCGCCCGCTACGCCAGCAACTGGCAGCGTCATCGCCAGGATGCCCAGGCCGCGCCCTGATCCGGCCCGCTTCGACTCGATCTGCCCACCCGGCCAGCCATGACCGATCATTTCTTTTCTCTCTTCACCGATATCAGTACCGTCGACCTGCTGCGCCAGCTGGTCGTGATCGCGCTCTCGCTGCTGGGTGGCATTGGTCTGTCGCGCTGGCTGCGTGCGCGCTTCGTGCTGCCGGCCGATGGCCAGGAGCAGTCGCTGGTGATGCAGATCGGCGTCAAGAGTTTTGCCCGCGTGCTCTCGCCGCTGCTGGCCCTGGGCCTGCTGGCGGCGGCGTATGCCATCTTGAAGCGCGGCCACCATGCCGTCACGCTGTGGGAAATCATGTTCCCCCTGACCATCGCCCAGGTGGCGATGCGTTTCGTGTTCTACGTGTTGCGTGGCATTTTCGTCAAGGATGCGACCATCGGTGCCTTGTTGCACCTGTCGGAAAAAGTCATCGCGCTGCTGGTCTGGCTGTGCGTGGTGCTCTGGATTACCGGCCTGTGGCCCGATTTCGTCGATTACCTGGACAGCACGACCTTGCCGCTGGCGCGTCACAAGGTCTCACTGTTGACGATGTTGCAAGGCGCGGCGTCGGTGCTGGTCACGCTCATCATTGCCCTGTGGATAGGGACGGTGGTGGAAAACCGCCTCATGAAGTTCAGCGGCATGCACTCCTCGCTGCGCACGGTGGTGGCGCGCATGATGCGGGCCTTGCTGATCCTGGTGGCCTTCCTGGTCAGCCTCTCGCTGGTGGGGATCGACCTGACGGTGCTGTCGGTCTTCGGCGGCGCGCTGGGCGTCGGTATCGGTCTGGGCCTGCAGAAGATTGCCAGCAGCTATGTTTCCGGTTTCGTCATCCTGCTGGAGCGCAGCATGGTCATCGGCGACATGGTTGCCGTGGATAAATATTTCGGCAAGGTCACCCAGATCAATACCCGCTATACCATCCTGGAAGGGCTGGACGGGATCGAATCGGTGTTGCCCAATGAACTCTTTGTCTCCAATCCGGTACAAAACTATTCCTTGACCCATCGCATTGTACGTTTGGCTACACAGCTTACAATTCTGTACCAGGACGATGTGGAAACGGTCTTGTCCATCATGGAACAGGCCGCACTTGGCGTGCAGCGGGTGTCCCAGCAGACCGCCCCGCAAGCCTTGCTGGTCAAGATCGGTGCCGACGGGCTGGACCTGGAGCTGGGATTCTGGATCACCGACCCGGAAAATGGCCGGCTCAATGTGATCTCCGACGTCAACCGGGCCATCTGGGCTGCTTTCAAGCAACACGGCATCCAGGTGGCGCATCCCAAGCGCGATATTCGCATCATGGATGAGCGCAGCTTCCGCCAAAGTACGCGCCAGGAAATTCCTGATGGCCCAGGGCCGCAGAATTCGCGTACAATGCCCGGCAATTAAAAGAAAATAAAACCATTTTCACGGAACAAGTAATAATCCTGTTTTGTAGTCCGATAGTTGTTTTCTATTTGGAGTTGTACTGATGACCCTTGATGCGATCCTCGACTTTGTTGCCAACGGCCTGCTGCACGCGACCGGTTGGCAGATTGTCATATACACCCTGGTGATGACGCACATCACCATCGTGGGCGTGACTCTCTACCTGCATCGTTGCCAGGCGCATCGCGCGCTCGAACTGCACGCGATCCCCAGCCACTTCTTCCGTCTGTGGCTGTGGATGACCACCGGCATGGTGACCAAGGAATGGGCCGCCATCCACCGCAAGCACCACGCCAAGTGCGAGACCGAGGAAGACCCGCACAGCCCGCAGACGCGCGGCATCAACAAGGTGATGTGGCAGGGTGCCGAGCTGTACCGCAGTGAATCCAAGAATGCCGAGACCATGGAGAAGTTCGGTCACGGCACCCCGGACGACTGGCTGGAACACAACATCTACAGCAAGTACGGCTGGCAGGGTGTGGGCATCATGCTGATCATCGACGTGCTGCTCTTTGGCGCCATCGGCCTGACCGTGTGGGCCGTGCAGATGGCCTGGATCCCGTTCTGGGCGGCCGGCGTGGTCAATGGCCTGGGTCACTTCTGGGGCTATCGCAACTACGATTGCAATGACGCGGCCACCAACCTGTTCCCGATCGGCATCATCATCGGCGGCGAGGAAATGCACAATAATCACCACACCTTCGGCACCTCGGCCAAGTTCTCGGCCAAGTGGTATGAATTCGACATCGGCTGGATGTATATCCGCATCCTGGAGACCGTCGGCCTGGCCAAGGTCAAGAAGGTGGCTCCCGTCCCCAAGTTCGACAGCCAGAAGTCGGTGATCGACTTCGATACCCTGCAGTCCGTGATCGCCAACCGCTATGACGTGACCGCCAAGTATGCGCGTTCGCTCAAGACTGCCTGGAAGGACGAGCTCGATCACCTGATCGAGAAGGCCAAGCTGGAATCGCGCTTCCTGAAATCCTCCAAGAAGCTGCTGCAACGTGAACCTGCCCGTCTGGAAGACGGCCAGAAGCAGCAATTGTCGGAACTGTTCGCCCACAGCAAGGCTCTGCAGACCATGCACGAGATGCGCATCGAGCTCAGCGCCATCTGGGAACGTTCGCACTCCACGCGCGAACAACTGCTGCAGCAACTGCAGGACTGGTGCACCCGCGCCGAGGCATCCGGTGTGAAGGCCTTGCGTGACTTCGCCCTGCGCCTGCGCAGCTACGCCTGATCCGCCAAGGCCGGACAATTCCTCCGGGGTAAAAGCCGGATATGAAGGAAAAGACCAGGAAAACCCCGCAGAGCAATCTGCGGGGTTTTTTTTTGACTGCTGTCTGTGCGGAGGTGAAGGTTCGTGTCAAAAATCGCGAGAGGGGAGCAAAGCCGTCAGCCCCGTCGACAGGGCGCTCCTGGCGCTGAGCTGCTGTGGCCAGGTCCCGCGGATCGATGGCGACGGCGCGGCGGGCAATAAAAAACCCGCAGAGAACTCTGCGGGTTTTTTGACAGTGAAACCGGGATCAATTACTTGATCTTGGTTTCCTTGTATTCCACGTGCTTGCGTGCCTTGGGATCGAACTTCATGATGCTGATCTTTTCGGGCGTAGTACGCTTGTTCTTGGTGGTGGTGTAGAAGTGACCAGTACCTGCGGTCGACTCCAGTTTGATTTTGTCGCGGCCGGATTTCGCCATGATAGATTTCCTTTACTCTGCTAATTAGACTTTTTCGCCACGAGCACGCAGATCGGCCAGAACGGCATCGATGCCGATCTTGTCGATCACGCGCAGGCCGGCGTTGGACAAACGCAGCGAAACCCAGCGGTTCTCGGATTCGACGAAAATGCGGCGGTTCTGCAGGTTGGGCAGAAAACGACGCTTGGTCTTGTTGTTTGCATGGGAAACGTTGTTGCCGACCATCGGCCCCTTCCCGGTGACTTGGCAGACACGTGCCATGTGAGACTCCTTAAAAATTTCCGAATTTGGGAAAAACGAGAGTATATGGAAAAAACTCTGCTTTTTCAATGACTTGCGAAAAACAATTGTGTCTTGATGCGTCAAGTGGATTTAACAATTTAAGAAACATTGTCTTTCCAGTCTTCCCGTCAGTGACGCAATCCCAGTACAGGCAAGGGTTTGCGGCCGATTTCCCGGTTCCGGATTCACACCTTGCCGTGATCGGCGAAGGAGTACAGGCGTGTCCCGGCCACCACGATATGGTCCAGCAACTCGACGTCGATGACCTCCAGGGCTTTCTTGAGGGTCCTGGTCAGGCTCAGGTCGGCGTCACTGGGGCGGGGGTCGCCCGACGGGTGATTGTGGGCCACGATGACCGAAGCGGCGTTGTAACGCAGCGCCATCTTGATCACTTCGCGGGGATAGACGGTCGTATGGTTCAGCGTCCCTCTGAACAGTTCTTCCGTGCCCAGCAGGTGGTTGCGCATGTTCAGGAAGAGCGCGACGAAACATTCATGTTCCTTGCCGAAGAAGGTCAGTTTCAGGTATTCGCCTACGACGCGGGTTGAATTGAGGGCCGAAGCCTGCTTGAGGTCGCCGTGGATGGCGCGCTTGGCCAACTCCAGGGAAGCCGACAACTGGGCGCATTTGGCCGGGCCGAGGCCGCTGCCCAGACTGGGCTCGCGCTGAACTGCGCTGCATAGTTTCTCCAGCGAGCCGAAACGTTGCAACAGTTCCATGGCCAGCTGCATGACGCTCTTGCCGGGCGTTCCCACGCGCAGGAAGATCGCCAGCAGTTCCGCATCCGACAGGGCGGCCGGGCCCAGCTCCAGCAGGCGTTCACGGGGCCGCTGCTGCTTGGGCCAATCGATGAGGGACATGGTCATGAGGTGAATCTCCTTTCATTCAGATTGCACGTGAGACGGAAGAACGCGGCAGCCCCTGCAGTCAGCGCCCACAGCAAACGCCGCATAGCAGCATTGCAGCATTGCCGCAGTCGGCTTGCGCCGCCGCAAGGAAGTCCCGGATGCAGCAACTGGCAGCGCGCCCGGATGAAGCTGCCAGCGGCGTATCGGCTCAACGTGGCTTACAATAGCGGGTTCCTGTGCACCTTCCCGATTCCCGTCATGTCCAGCTCAACCGTCCCCGTCGTCACCGAAAGCGCCTACCTCACCCTGCATTACCGCCTGGCTTCGCTGGACGGTGAAGACATCGTCAGCACCTTCAACGAGAACCCGGCGACCCTGCAGTTCGGTCAGGGCCAGCTGGCGCCCTTCCTCGAAGCCTGCCTGCTGGGCTTGCCCGAAGGTACGCACCAGACCTTTGAACTGACACCGGCCCAGGCTTTTGGCGAGCGCAGTGAAGAGCTGATCCAGCGCATCTCGCGCGCCACCCTGGAAGAAAACTCGTCCATGGATGAGGACTATCGCGTCGGTGACCTGGTCGACTTCGCCGCCCCCGGTGGCGGCCGCTTCGCTGGCATCCTGCGAGCGATCGATGATGATGGCGCAATTTTCGACTTCAATCATCCGCTGGCTGGGCAAACGCTGAAGTTCGAAGTAAAAATCATAGGAATCCTGTAATCGCCTCGTCATTTGGCGATGCGGTCCTCGCAATATTTTGAAGAATCAAGGGAATCACCATGACCATGGAACAAGCCGACGCTGAAATCCTGCTGGCCCAGCCCCGGGGTTTCTGTGCGGGCGTGGATCGCGCCATCGAGATCGTCGAACGTGCGCTGGCGCAGTTCGGCGCGCCCATCTACGTGCGCCATGAAATCGTGCACAACGCCTACGTGGTCAATGATCTGCGGGCCAAGGGTGCGGTCTTCATCGAGGAGCTGGCCGATGTGCCGGCCGGCAACACCGTCATCTTCTCGGCCCATGGCGTGTCCAAGGCGATCCAGGCGGAGGCGGCCGAGCGTGGCCTGACGGTATTCGATGCCACCTGCCCGCTGGTCACCAAGGTACATATGGAAGTGGCCAAGATGCGCCGCGAAGGGCGCGAGATCATCATGATCGGCCACGCCGGTCACCCCGAGGTCGAAGGCACCATGGGCCAGACCGAGGCCGGCATGCACCTGGTGGAAACGGTGGAAGACGTACAGCGCCTGCAGGTCGCTGATCCCGAACTGCTGGCCTATGTCTCCCAGACCACGCTGTCGGTGGATGATACCGCCGACATCATTGCGGCCCTGCGCGCGCGCTTCCCGGCCATCGCCGAGCCCAAGAAGGGCGACATCTGCTATGCCACCACCAATCGCCAGGAAGCCGTCAAGTTCATGGCGCCGCAGGTGGAGGTGGTGATCGTGGTGGGCAGCCCCAACAGCTCCAACTCCAACCGTCTGCGCGAGCTGGCCGAGAAGAAGGGCGTCCCGGCCTTCATGGTCGACAATGCCGCCCTGATCGACCCGCAATGGGTGGTTGGCCGCCAGCGCATCGGCGTGACCGCAGGCGCCTCTGCCCCTGAGGTGCTGGTGCAGGCCGTGATCGACCGTATCAAGGAAATCGGTGCGCGCAGTGTGCGCGTCCTGGACGGTATTGAAGAAAACGTCACCTTCCCCCTGCCCAAGGGCCTGGGGGCCCGCACACCGTCTGCCGAATCCGCATGAGCCCCTCGGGAGTATGTGAGGACATGTGAAGGTTCGGACAAAAAACCGACCAGCCGTTTGCGCAAAGAGGCCTGCTGATGCAGGCCTTCTTCATTTCCGCGACAGGTGTTGTGAAGTCACCGACGATTCATTGGTCTTACCGCACTTTCTTCTGTAACAGGCGATTGTTTGTGCTCGATTGTTGGAATCTTCTGCGTATAATTCCGCACCATTATCGACGGACCGCCCAAAAGGCGGCCGAGCGCTAGCCCTCACCAAAGAGGGCAGGGCGCCGCGAACGCGGCGTCAACCAGAGACGGGAGACATTCATATGCAGCAGCATCTGCCCACCGGCACCCTCCGGTGCTTCCGGCGAAGACCTCCCGGGCGTCCGCCCAGTCGGCGCCCCGCTTTCTGCTCCCGCCGCTGCGGCGGCAACAGCAGCTGATTTCCTGATTCCGGACCCTGCCAGCAAGCCTGCTTGCGTGGAACGCATTTGCCCTTTTTATGAAGAGTGATAACGCGATCCCGAGTGCCGGGAACGGATTTTGCTAATCGACATGCTTTCGCGCGGCGTCCGCTTTGGTGCAGACCCACGTGTTTTTCTTGTTTCCATTTAGATCGAAGAGTTATTCATGGACATTTTCCTCCAGCAGATCATCAACGGATTGGTGCTAGGCAGCATGTACGCACTGATCGCCCTGGGCTACACCATGGTGTACGGGGTGCT
>NZ_JABXGG010000023.1:0-70253 GCF_022627875.1 Herbaspirillum sp. C7C8 | reverse complement strand
ACGGCGCGTCGCCGCGCCTAGGCAGTCAACGCTTGGCGACCTCTCGCACTCGCAGATTTAATGTGAACAGGCCCTAGGGTGACATACAAAATTTTCGACTTCCTCCCGCGTATTGCTCCTCGATCGTGAACGGCCCTTGAGACAGTAGTAAGGTCACCAAGCTCGCCGGCCTGTGGCGAGGGTTGGGCACAAAGCGGTCCCGCGAACACGAGAGGTCAAGATCATGTCTGCAGATGAAAAGAGCAAGAGCATCAATGACGAATTATTCGGGCTCTGCGAGAAGCTGTATTTCCACGAAGTGGATATTCGGGACAAGGTAAATGCACGGCTCCAAATGCCATTCGCCATCGGGGTTGCGATGGTCGGCATCCTGGGCTTCATGCTGCAAAATCTTGATCGGACCGCCTCTGGAACCTGGCTCCATGTTTTTTACGGATGTTATTTTTTCTCAGGCTCTTTCATCTTTCTTGGCACCTCGTATTTCATCAAGGCTGCATGGGGAACCGAGTATCAATTCGTAGCGCCTGGCGTGTTCTGGACTCGCTACAAATCAGAATGTTACGGCTTCTATCAGCATCTCGAAAACGCTGACGAGCTTGCCAGAGACGCGTTTCGCTCCATGTTATCCGAACAATACGGTCGCACATCGTCAGCCAATGCGATCGCCAACGATACGAGGGCTTATCATCTGCACCTCACGCTGAAATTTCTCATTCATGCCGGAATGTATGCCACGTTTGCCCTGATGGTGTTTTACTTTTCCGGATTGAACAAGCAGGAAAAAGACTCACCCGTACGTGTATTGATCACCGCACCCATCAAACTGGAGAAGTCAATGAGCGAAACAAAGAAGATTCCACCGCCCCCGCCCCCGCCGCCCATTCGATACGTTCAAGATAATCGACCGCCTGCTCCACTCAAACCGGTGCCGTCCGAGCCTTCTTCGTCGGGACGATAGACCTTCGTCGGGTACGTCCTCGGTCTGCTCACGTGAAGATCGGCCCGAGCTTTATCGATGCAACGACAGCTGTCTGACTCCCGGCACGCCCCTCTCCCCTGTCCAATGCTGACCCGCCGCTGAAAGCGCGCCGGTGCTGTGTTAGGCTTCCCGCCTGACTTCAATTTTCCAGGCAGGGAGACACACATGAAAGTAGCCGTGATGGGCGCAGGTGCCGTGGGATGTTATTTCGCCGGGATGCTGGCGCGGGCGGGACACGAAGTGGTCCTGATCGGCCGGCCACAGCACGTGGAAGCCTTCAACACCAAGGGCTTGCGACTGGAAGCCAGGACCTTCGACGAGACCATCCCCGTCAAGGCCAGCACCGATCCGGCCATCGCAGCCGGGGCCGATCTGGTCCTGTTCTGCGTCAAATCCCCCGATACCGAAACGGCCGGCGCGCAACTGCGAGCGCACCTCGCGCCCGACACGCTGGTGCTGACATTGCAGAACGGCACCGACAATGCCGAGCGCCTGCGCACCGTGATCCCGCAACCGGTGTCGGCCGCCGTGGTCTACGTTGCCACCGAGATGGCCGGCCCTGGCCACGTCAAGCACCATGGCCGTGGCGAACTGGTGATCGAACCCGCTGCACGCAGCCAGCAGGCAGCCGATGCGTTCATCGCCGCCGGTGTGCCCACCGAGATTTCCGACAACGTGCGTGGTGCGCTGTGGCTGAAGCTCATCATCAACTGCGCCTACAACGCCCTCTCGGCCATCACCCAGCTGCCTTACGGCAAGCTGGTCGAAGGCGTGGGCGTGCTGGAGGTGATGGGCTACCTGGTAGCCGAATGCAAGGCCGTGGCGGCGGCTGAAGGCGTGACCCTGACGGGCGATGTGGACGTGGCCGTACGCAAGATCATCGAGACCATGCCCACGCAGTTTTCTTCCACGGCCCAGGACGTGGCGCGCGGCAAGCCCAGCGAGATCGATCACCTCAACGGCTACATCGTGCGGCGCGCACAGGCGCATGGCATCGCTACCCCCGTCAACCTGACCGTGCATGCGCTGGTCAAGCTCATCGAGAGCAAGGCGCGCTGACGACAGAAACGGGAAGACCGCTCAGCCGAACAGCCGGGCGTCAAACCGGAACGGCTTCTTTTCCAGCACCTTGACGCTCGCCATCTGTGGATGCAAGGGATTGAGCAAGAGATTGAAATCGGTCGGGCTGACCACCGAAGGCAGCTTCATCACCAGGTGCTTGCCCTGTTCGATCCAGTGCTGGCCGAGGGCGGCCGTACTGGCCGGATCGCGCGCGATATCGGCCCAGTCCGGCGGCAGGCCTGGCACGTAGGCCTTGCGCACCTCGGCATCCGGGACTTCCAGCACGACCAGGCAGTAATGCGCCCGAGGCATCAGCCCGGCCATGTGCAGCAGCGATTCCAGCAAGGCCGTCGACGCGCTGCAGCAGGTGTAGAGCACGCGCGATCCACGCGGATTCCAGCGCCCGCCGCTCAAGGCAGCGCCATTGCCGGACAAGTCATCGGCGGCATAATGCCCCGGCTTCTCCTTGGCCAGGCGATAGACTTTCAAGCGGCGATCCCGAAGGCAATGCGCGACAGAATGTCACGCACCCGGTCATAACCCGGCTGGGTATCGAGCACTTCCAGCGGCGTCAGTCCACCGAGCGCGGCATTGGCGCGGCGCATCCACTCTGCAGCCAGGCCCTCATCCTCGAACACATCGGCCGCCTGCTCGCGGATGTAGAGCACGCGGGCGATGCGGTCCGATTCCGAACCGGACAACCGTTCCTTGCGGGAAATCTTGCGCAGGATGGTGGAACTGGGCAGGCCCAGGCCAGCCAGCAGGGTCTGCAAAGGAATCTGCAACAGCTCCCGCGCCACGCGCTCGGCGATGATGGCGTCCATGCCGTCGCGGATGATGCGGCCCTGGCTGATCGGGTCCATCCGGGCGAAACGCTCGAAGTCGCGCGGCTTGGCCCCCAGGCCGGCAGAACGCTTGCTGGCAGCAGATGCGACAGCGGCGCGTGTTGCCATGGTCAACCTCTCATTTGGTCAGGTTCGGACTCTCATCTTAGAATCTTCCCAAATGAGCGTCAACGTCCCATCAAATGAGAGTTGACGTGGTCAGCGCAGCATGGCCGACATCGCCGACAAACTGTTGAGCACACGCACCGCATATTCCGCAGTCGGGGCATCGAATTCGACGGTGACGTTATCGCTGCGCTCCAGGATCGGCAACTGACTGAAGAGATCGGCCTGCGCCACCGTCTGCGTCTGCAGGCGGCAGCGCAGCGGGCCGCGCAGGGGCAACACCGGCATGGCAGCCGGGTTGGCAACCAGTGCGGCCACCGCCTGGCGGGCTCGCTCTTCCAGCAGCACGCAGGATTGCTGCGGCGTGAGCGAGTCGCCACTGTTGGCGCCGTAGGCCTTCTTGGTCTCGGCAAACACCGCATGCGGGAACAGGGGCTGGTTCTCTTCGATGAAGGCATCATCGCCGCTGCCAAAGATCACCGGCACGCCATGCTCGGCGGCCAGCGCACCGTAGAGCCCGGCCTCGCCCAGCTCCTGCCCGTCCAGCCAGACGCGGGCAAAGGCGAAGCTGTTGGTGGTGTGCGCCAAAATGCCGCGCCCCTGGGCGCGCGAATGGTAGCCCACCAGCATGACGGCATCGATCTCCTGATCCACACCACCCATCATGCCCAGCACGCGCGGCTTGCCCAGCACCATGCGCGCCTGCGGGTGCAGCAGATCGGGCAAGAGATTGCGATAGCCGCCGTGCGCGTCGTTGGCCTTGACGGCCGTGGCACCGGCAGCCAGCGCACCACGGATGACGGCATTGGCTTCCTCGGTCATCCAGCGGCGCGCACGTTCATATTCGCCATTGCCGGCGCGGGTCTGCTCGGGATGGAAGACCCCCGCCACGCCTTCGATGTCGACGGAGACCAGGATGTTGGCGCGTTTGTTCATAGAGAGGTTTTTCCAGGTAAATCGGGGTGCTCAGCCAGCCGATCACGCAGGCTGATCCGCACGTTGCCATCGCGCCCGCGCACCGTCTCGGCCGCGAAGAGCGCATGCACGATGGCTTGCTCCACGCTGTCGGCGGCGGCATGGAACAGCGGGTCCAGCAGGTGATCGGCCAGCAGGGTCATTTGCAGGCAGTCGGCATCTGCCTCGATGCGTTGGGCGGTCGAGAAGGCCAGTGCGATATCGCCGCTGCCGTGTCCATAGGCCGATCCGGTCCGCGCCAGTCCGGCACCGGCGCGGGTGGCCAGGCGCTTCAGCTGCCGTGCATCCAGCGGCGCATCAGTCGCCAGGACCATGATGATGGAGCCCTTCTCGGGTGCCGCATCGGGCGTTTCGGCAGCGGCCAGTCGCGCGCCGAGCGGATCACCAGCCAGGATCAGTTCTGACAGGCGGCCGAAGTTGGACAAGACCATTGCCCCGACGGTATAGGTCTGCGACGAAGCACCGGGACTGGCCATGCGTGAAGCCGTCCCGATGCCGCCCTTGAGACCGAAGCTGGACATGCCCCGCCCTGCCCCGACCGAGCCTTGCATCACTTCAGTCGACAACGCCTGCAGGGCCGCCTCGAAGTGCGCGGGCTGTACCGCCATGGCCTGCAAGTCATTCAGATAGCCGTCATTGCATTCCAGCACCAGCGCATTGACCGTAGGCAGGCTGCGCCCGCATTCAGGATTGGCCCGCAGCGCATGCGCGATCTGCGCATTGAGCAGCGCACCGACAGCAAAGGTATTGGAGAGCGCAATGGGCGTTTCCAGCAAACCCAGCTCCTCCAGCTGCACCAGCCCGGCACTCTTGCCGAAGCCATTGATGACGGCCGCAGCAGCGGGCAGCTTGTGGGTGAAGAGATTGCCGCCATGCGGGGCGATCACGGTCACACCGGTCTGCACTGCACCGGCCGCCAGCGTGCAATGACCGACCGTGACGCCGGCCACATCACAGATGCTGTTGCGTGGACCGGCCGGCAGTGGGCCGATATGCGGGACCTGCAAGTTCATCATCAACGCTGGTCGATCTTGGGATCAAGCGCGTCGCGCAAGCCGTCCCCCAGCAGGTTGAAGGCCAGCACGGTGAGGAAGATGGCGATGCTGGGCACCAGCGCCACGTGCGGCGAGGTGACCATGTCGGCACGGGCTTCGTTCAACATCAACCCCCATTCCGGCGTCGGCGACTGCGCCCCCAGGCCCAGGAAGGACAGGCCGGCAGCGGTGATGATGGAGGTACCGATGCGCATGGTGAAATACACCACGATGGCCGAGATGGTGCCGGGGAAGATGTGCTTCCACATGATGGTCATGTCGGACGCGCCGATGCTGCGGGTCGCCTCGATGTAGGTGAGCTTCTTCAGTTGCAGGGTATTGCCGCGCACCAGGCGCGCAAAGGCCGGGATGCTGAACACCGACACCGAAATGATGACGTTGATCATGCCGCCGCCCAGAATGGCGACGATGCCGATGGCCAGCAGGATACCGGGGAAGGCGAACAGCACGTCGCAGATACGCATGGTGATGCGGTCCCACCAACCTTCGTAGTACCCGGCCAGCAAACCGAAGACGGTACCGATCACCGCGCCGATGGCCACCGAGAAGAAGCCCGAGGCCAGCGAGATGCGGGCCCCCATCAGGATGCGACTGAAGATGTCACGGCCCAGCGAATCGACGCCGAACCAGTGGACCCAGGTGGGCGGCGAGTTCAGTGCATCGTAGTCGAAGAAATTCTCGGGATCGAAGGGAACGATCCAGGGCGCGATGATGGCGACGAGGATCAGCAGCAGGATGAACACGCCCGCATAGACAGCCAGGCGCTGCTTCTTTAACTTGCGCCAGAACTCGCGCCAGGGGGTGCGAATCTTCTGGCCAGAGGCCGCAACGGCGGCCGGATCGGGCGGCGGCAGGGGCGCACCGGTTTCGGATGTGGCGGCCAGAGGCGAATTGGAGAGCGACATGATTCCCCTCACTTGAAACGAATGCTGGGGTTGATCACGGCATAGAGCACGTCCACCACCAGGTTGATGAAAATGAATTCCAGCGAGAACAGCAGGATCTCGGCCTGGATGATGGGGTAGTCACGCATCTCGACGGCATCTACCAGCAGGCGTCCCATGCCCGGCCAGTTGAACACCACCTCGACCAGGATAGAGCCGCCCAGCAGGAAGCCGAACTGCAGACCCATCATGGTCACCACCGGGATGAGTGCATTGCGCAGGCAGTGCTTGATGACCACCACGGTTTCGGTCAGGCCCTTGGCGCGCGCGGTACGCACGAAGTCTTCCTGCAGGATCTCGATGAAGGAGGAACGGGTGAAGCGCGCCATCACCGCCGCCACCGCCGCCCCCAGGGTGAGCGAAGGCAGGATGTAGTGGCGCCAGGTATCGTCGCCCACGGTGGGCAGCCAGCCCAGCTTGACCGAGAAGATCTGCATGAGCAGGATGCCCAGCGAAAATGCCGGGAAGGAAATGCCGGATACCGCCAGCGTCATGCCCAGGCGGTCCGGCCACTTGTTGCGCCAGACGGCCGAGGAAATGCCGATGATGAGACCGAACAGCACTGCCCAGATCATCGCCACGATGGTCAGCCACAAAGTGGGCCAGAAGCGCGCGGCGATCTCTTCGGAGACCGGGCGCTTGCTGCGGATGGAGCGGCCAAAGTCGCCCTGGGCGGCCTTGACGAAGAAATTCACGAATTGTTCAGGCAGGGGCTTGTCCAGGCCGAGGTCGGCGCGCACCAGCGCCACCGTCTTGTCGTCGGCTTCGGGACCGGCCGCCAGCCGCGCCGGATCACCGGGCAACAGGTGCACGAACAGGAAAACCAGGACCGCCACCAGCAACAGCGTGGGGATCAGGCCTAACAGGCGTTTGATGACGAAGGAAAACATGATGCTCTCTGAAGAAGGCCGCTGCCACGGTGGATCGAAGCCTTGCTTGTTGCGGCAACGGGCGCAGGCCCGTCGCAGGAATGCTGCCGGCGGCGCGCATGAGCACGCCGCCAGCCGGGTACTGCCGTCTTACTTGGTCAGCTCGATGTTCTCGAAGTCGATCGCCTGGTCAGGCATCACGTAGACACCCTTGAGGTTCTTGTTGCGGGCATAGAGCAGCTTTTCGGTGACCAGGAAGGCCCATGGCGCATCTTTCCAGACTTGCTGCTGGGCGTCCTTGTAGAGCGCTTCCTTTTCCTTGCGGTCGGTCAGGGTCAGGGCCTTGGCGATGTCGGCATCCACCTTGTCGTTCTTGTAGTAGGCGGTGTTGTACAGACGCGGCGGCATGGACTCGGAGGCCAGCAGCGGACGCAGTGCCCAGTCGGCTTCGCCGGTGGAAGAGGACCAGCCGATGTAGAGCAGACGCACCGGTGCGGTGGCCGGGTCCTGCCAGCTTTCCACACGCTCCACGCGCTGGCCGGCTTCCAGGGCCTGGATCTTGGCCTTGATGCCCACCTGCGCCAGTTGCTGCTGCAGGAACTGGATGATCTTCACGGCAGTGCTGTGGGTATAGGCCGACCACAGTTCGGTTTCGAAACCGTTGGGATAGCCCGCTTCGGCCAGCAGGGCCTTGGCCTTCTTCACATCGTACGGCCACGGACCGGTCTTGAAGGCGTAGTCCACACCCTGCGGCACCACCCCTTCCATCGGCGTGGCATAGCCATTGAAGGCCACCTTCACCAGTGCCTGCTTGTTGATGGCGTAGTTGATGGCTTCGCGTACCTTGGGGTTGTCGAAGGGCTTCTGCTTGGTGTTCATCGACATGTAGCGCTGGATGATCGAGGGCGCCGAGATCACGTCCAGGTTGGACTTGCTCTTCAACAGGTCAGCCTGTTCGTAGGGCAGCGGATAGGTGAACTGCGCCTCGCCGGTCTGCATCATGGCCGAGCGGGCGTTGTTGTCGACCACCGGTTTCCAGATGATTTCATCGACCTTGGGATAGCCCTTCTTCCAGTAACCGTCAAACTTCTCGACCTTGACGTAATCGGTCTGCTTCCATTCCACGAACTTGAAGGGACCGGTACCGACCGGGTGGAAGGCGATGTCCTTGTTGCCGTATTGCTTCAGGGCGGTGGGCGAGATCATCACGGCCGAGGGGTGGGCCAGCACGTTGATGAAGGCCGAGAACGGTTCCTTCAGGACGATCTTGACGGTGTAGTCGTTGAGGATCTCGGTCTTGGCGATGCGGTTGAAGAGGTTGTAGCGCTTCAACTTGTTGTCCGGGTTGGTCACGCGGTCGAAGACGGCCTTGACCGCATCGGCCTTGAAATCGGTGCCATCCTGGAACTTCACGCCTTGCTTCAGGCGGATGGTGTATTCCAGGCCATCCTTGCTGACCAGGTAGCCTTCGGCCAGTACCGGCACCAGCTTCATGTCCTTGTCGAAACCGAACAGGCCCTGATAGAAGGACTTGGCCATGGACAGCGAGAGCGTGTCGTTGGCGTCATAAGGATCCATGGTGGTGAAGGTCGAATACACCGCCAGCGTCACGGTCTTGGCCGCAAACGCGTGCGCTGCGGCGAACTGCAGCGTGGTCCCGAGGGCCGCGACTGCCAGCCATTTGGCCGCCGATACACCCTTTTGAGTTGCTGTTGTAGACATGTGGTCTCTCCTGATCAGTAAAGCGAGGTTGGTACGACGTAGTTGGGTTTTACTGCGCTGACTGCATTTTGGTACAACAAGAACACGGACCGCCGCTCAAAAAGCGCCGGCAATACGGTGCTGGGCCACGAAGTGCCCGGGAGCCACTTCCCGCAAAGGCTCCACTTTGGGCTCATCGCCGACCAGCCGGATCGGGCTGGGAATTTCATCGGTCATCAGTTTCTTGCCCGGCTGGCGCAGGGTCGGATCGGCCACCGGCACGGCCGCCATCAGCTTGCGCGTATAGGGGTGCTGCGGATTCTCGAAAATCGCCCGGCGCGGACCGATCTCCACGATCTGCCCCAGGTACATCACCGCCACGCGGTGGCTGATGCGTTCCACCACCGCCATGTCGTGCGAGATGAAGATGAAGGAGATGCCCAGCTCGGCCTGCAGGTCCAGCATCAGGTTGACGATCTGAGCCTGGATCGACACGTCCAGCGCCGATACCGATTCATCGGCGATGACGATCTTGGGGTTCAGCGCCAGGGCGCGCGCAATGCAAATGCGCTGGCGCTGGCCGCCGGAGAATTCGTGCGGATAGCGCTGGCCGTGCTCGGGCGTGAGTCCCACGCGGGTGAGCAAGGCATCCACGCGTTGCTGCGCGCCCTCCTTCATGCCGTGCACCAGCATCGGCTCCATGATGGAATAGCCGACCGTCATGCGCGGATCCAGCGAGGCGAACGGATCCTGGAAGATGAACTGGATGTCGCGGCGCAGCTGGCGCAATTCCGAACGCGGCAGTTGCGCCAGGTCACGACCACCGAACTCGACCTTGCCACCGGCGATGTCGACCAGGCGCAGCAGCGAGCGCCCGGTAGTGGACTTGCCGCAACCGGATTCACCGACGATGGCCAGGGTCTCGCCGGAGTAGAGATCGAAGCTGACCTTCTCCACCGCATGCACGCGCTGTCTGACGCGCCCGAAGATGCCGCTCTTGACATCGAAACGCGTGGTCAGGTCGCGCACCTTGAGGATGGGCTGGCGCTGGGCGGCAATCTCCGCCTGGGCCTGCAGTTCGCTGGCGATCAGGTCGGGACGCACCTCGGCCTGGGGGGCGATGCCAAAACGCAGCGGTTTGTCGGTGCCGCGCATGGAGCCCAGGCGCGGCACGGCGGCCAGCAGGGATTGGGTATAGGGATGGGCAGGGGCGGCAAAGAGTTGCCGGACTTCGTTCTCTTCCACCTTCTCGCCACGGCACATGACCACCACACGGTCGGCCACTTCGGCCACCACGCCCATGTCGTGGGTGATGAAGATCACGCCCATCTGCATCTCCTGCTGCAGCGAGCGGATCAGTTGCAGGATCTGCGCCTGGATGGTCACATCCAGAGCGGTGGTCGGTTCATCGGCGATCAACAAGGAGGGCTTGCAGGACAGTGCCATGGCGATCATCACGCGCTGGCGCATGCCGCCCGACAATTGGTGCGGATGGCGACCCAGCACACGCTTCGCTTCGGGGATGCGCACCATCTCCAGCATGCGCAACGCCTCGGCCTGGGCGGCAGCGCGGCTCATGCCCTGGTGCAGGCGGATCGATTCGGCAATCTGCTCGCCGACGGTGAAGACCGGATTGAGCGAGGTCATCGGTTCCTGGAAGATCATGGCGATCTCCGCGCCCCGGATGCTGCGCATGGTGGCGTTGTCGGCCTGCGCCAGGTCCAGGGTCTGGCCGCTGCGGCGCAGGAACTGCAGGCTGCCGCTGGCGATCTTGCCACCGCCGTGTTCGATCAGGCGCATGATGGCCAGCGACGACACCGACTTGCCCGAGCCCGATTCACCGACGATGGCCAGGGTCTCGCCCTGATCGACGTGGAAGGACAGGTCACGCACCGCATCGACGGTGCGCTCGGAAGTGGCAAAGCGCACGTTGAGGTGACTGACGTCGAGCACGCGTTGGGACTGTTGCATCTTGATTCTCTCCTGCTCGGCCGTTCAGGCCGGTGCTGCGTAAATGGCGGTGACCGGAGCCAGTTCACCACGACCATAGGCGCGGTACATGCCTTCGGTATTGAAGGGCAAGGCCAGGTTGCCGTGGGCATCGATGGCGATCACGCCACCGCGTCCGCCCACCTTGGGCAAGGTCTCGAAGACCACGGCACGGCTGGCCTCTTCCAGCGACTGGCCGGCGTAGGCCATGCGCGCACCGATGTCGTAACAGGCGGCAGTGCGCATGAAGGCTTCGCCGGTACCGGTGGCCGACACAGCTACGGTGGCATTGTTGGCATAGCAGCCAGCGCCGATGATGGGCGAATCGCCCACGCGGCCAGGTTGCTTGTTGGTGATGCCACCGGTCGAAGTCGCCGCTGCCAGATTGCCGAACTGATCCAGCGCGACAGCGCCGACAGTGCCGAACTTGTGGTGAGGGTCGATGGGCTCCTTGGGCGCGGCGGCTTTTTCAGCGAAGGCGAACGAGGAAGCATCATGATCCAGCATGGCGCGCGACTGGCCGCGTACGCGCAGCCATTGTTCGTGGCGGGCATCGGTATGGAAGTAAGCGGGTTCGACCGTGACCGCACCGTGGCGCGCCGCAAAGGCTTCGGCGGCAGGGCCCACCAGCAGGACGTGTTCGCTGTTTTCCATCACCGTGCGTGCAGCCAGGATGGGGTTGCGCAGATTGGTCACGCAGGCCACCGCACCCGAGGCGAGGTCGGCACCGTTCATGACACAGGCGTCCAGCTCATGCTTGCCTTCGCTGGTGTAGACGGCACCATGGCCGGCGTTGAAGAGCGGGCAGTCTTCCAGCAGGCGCACCGCTTCGGTGACGGCTTCCAGGGCCGAACCACCGGCATTGAGTACGGCCTGGCCGGCGGCCACGATGTCGGAGAGCGCCTGGTGATAGCGGGCCTCGTCTTCGGCCGTGAGCGATGCGCGCGTGATGGTGCCTGCGCCGCCGTGGATGACAATTACCGGAGTGGTCATGCGTTGGTCTTTCCTTTGATTGGAGCGCGCCTGGCAGTCGCCCGCACGGGCTTGGCGACCGGCGTGGAGCCACCGCGCTGTTGCTGCTGGGCCAGGTACAGCCAGGGCAGCACGAATTCAGTCATTTGCGTAGCCGCCTGCACCGAGCGGCGCGCACGGTGCGCCACGGCATCGCACAGCGCCTGGATCAGGATCAGTGCAGCCGCATCCGAGGTCGGCGAGAGGCGGCCATCGGTCTGGGCATACAAGGTGACATCGGCCAGCGGCACCAGAGGAGAACCGGGCGTATCGGTCAGGGCCAGCACGCGCGCGCCCTTCTCCACCGCGCGCTGGGTCAGCCAGACGGTGTCGGCGGCATAGCGCGGAAACACCATCGAGATCACCAGGTCATCGCTGTCGAGCTTGAAGAACTGCCGCGCCGCCTGCGACGGCCCGCCCGCCATGGCCACCGAACTGACGGTGCGCACGTAGGGTTCCAGCGTATGGGCCATCAACCCGGACAGGTAGGCCGAGGCGCCGAAGCCGGTGATGAAGACGCGCTGCGCCGAGAGGATCATGTCGACCGCCTGCTCGCAATGCTCGGCGGTGAGCATGCGGCGCGTGGCTTCGATGTTGGCGATGTCGCTGTCGAAGGCCGCGGCCATGATCTCGGCGCTGGTGGCGCTGCGCTGTACCTGCTCGCGCAGCTTTTCCACCGGTGCCAGGGTGGTGGCGAAATCCGACACCAGCGCGGCACGGAAAGAGGCATAGCCATCGAAGCCCAGCGCATGGGCGAAGCGGTTGGCGGTGGCCACCGAGATCCCGGCTGCTTCCGACAGTTCGTCGATGGTCATGGTGGCGGCGCGGAAGGGATTGCCCAGCACATAATCGGCTGTCTTGCGGTGCGACTTGGACAGTTGCGGATACAGCTTGCCCACGGCCTGTGCTACCGCACCGGCGCCCTGCAAACTGATGTTCTTCGGCTGATGTGTCACCGTCCGCTACCCCGTTGTCATTGAACTCACCGCCCTCCGCAAACAAAACGCAAAAGAAATAAATCGTTTACATCATTTAAATCATTTATTTCGTTTGCAGAGAGCCCTGCCACCACTATTCTTGTCCTGTTGCGCCCGCTGATGCGGACGTCTTTATCATCGTGCAGGACATGTCATTTGCTTCAGTCCCGCCGAAAAAATGTAAATATATTTTCATTTTCTCCGAGAGTAAAGAAAAAATACTTTCAAAATTCGAATATCGATATAACGCACCAGAAGCACGCGATTGAGCGCATGAAATGCAGCAGATGTGCACCAGATGAAGGAAGATTCATGGCGCGGCGCACCAAAAATGACGCGGCGCGCGCGCTGGCGAAGACGATAAAATACGCTTCTTCATACCGTCCTGCCCGCCCATGAATATCCGTTTTCTTGAAACCTTCGTCTGGCTGGCCCGGCTGCGCAATTTCAGGCTCACCGCCGAGCGCCTGCACACCACGCAGGCTGCCGTATCCAGCCGCATCGCCTCGCTCGAGCAGGATTTCGGCGTACGGCTGTTCGACCGCAGCGCGCGCGAAGTGGCGCTCACTGCCGATGGCAGCAAGGCACTGGTCCACGCCGAGCGCATGGTCAAGCTCATGCGCGAGATGAAGGACGACATGTCCGACCGCGAAGTCTTTGCCGGCGTCATTCGCATTGGCGTCATCGAATCCATCGTGCACAGCTGGTTTCCGGATTTTCTCGGGCGCCTGCACCGGGCCTTTCCACGTCTGCAGATCGAGATCGTCAGCGACACCACCATCCACCTGCACGAGCAGTTCAGCAAGAGCAACCTGGACCTGGTGCTGCAGGCCGAACCGGTGATCGGTCCGCAGGTCAGCAACATTGCGCTGTGTGAATTCCCCATGCGCTGGGTCGGCAGCCCCAAGCTGGACATCGGCAGCGAGACGCTCTCGCTGAGCGACCTGGCGGCCTTCCCCATCATCAGCTTCGCCCGCAATTCCGGTCCGCACGCGGTGATCGAACGACTGTTCTCGGGCAGTGAGCGCGCAGAGCGCACCTTGCACATCAACTGCATCGCCTCGGTGGCCACCATGATCCGGCTGGCCACCGATGGCTTCGGCATCACCGCCGTGCCGCCGGCCATCATCCAGCGCGAACTCAACGAAGAGAGCCTGCATCTGCTGCGGGTCGATACCGAGTTCCCGGCGCTGGCGCTGATCGCCTGCTTCCGCTCGGACCATGAGAATCCGCTGACCGAAACGGTGGCGCGCATCGCCCAGGAAACGGCTTCCGACTTCGCACTCAATTGGGGCCAGGAGATTGCGCGACTGCCCGCCCCGCTTGGCTGACATGGCCCGTCCTCCCGCCTGCAGGCTGCGCTGCGCGCCGATCTGCACCGGCGTGCGGGCAGCACCATGCTGAGGCAAAACGCGCCCTGCTTTTGCTCATAAGATTTTTCAATCAATCCTGTTCAGATTTTCTTGTTGGACAGCGCCCGCCCTGCCTCTCCATACTGAATTGAGACCGGCGCCTTTGCCTTTGGGCGGCAACCGGCACCTGACCGGTCCTGCCGTACCGGGACCGACACCCTACCCGTCCATCCATGCAGAACACAACACGGCGCCGTACAGCGGACGCCGGCCACACTTGAGGAGGTTTTCCATGTCGTATTCCCCATCCGCTGCGGCCACCGCAGCGCCCTCTGCCAGCGCTGCAGCCAGCCTGGAAGCCACCTACGGCAAGATCGCCTGGCGCCTGATTCCCTTCCTGGTTTTCCTGTTCGTGCTGGCCTGGATCGATCGCGTCAACGTCGGCTTCGCCAAGCTGCAGATGCTGCAGGACCTGCAGTTCTCGGAAGCGGTGTACGGGCTGGGCGCGGGCATCTTCTTCATCGGCTATTTCCTCTTCGAGGTGCCCAGCAATCTGCTGCTGGAAAAGATCGGCGCGCGCAAGACGCTGGCGCGCATCACCATCCTCTGGGGCCTGGCCTCGATGGCCATGGCCTACGTCACCACGCCGACGAGCTTCTACGTCCTGCGCTTTTTGCTCGGCATCTTCGAGGCCGGCTTCTTCCCGGGCGTGGTGCTGTATCTCACTTACTGGTTCCCGGCACAGCGCCGCGCCCGCGTCAATGGACTGTTCATGACCTCGTTCGCCATCGCCGGTGCGGTCGGCGGCCCCATTGCCGGCTTCATCATGAGCAGCATGGAAGGCGTGGGCCATCTGGCCAACTGGCAGTGGCTCTTCATCATCGAAGGCATTCCTTCCATCCTGGCCGGTTTTGCCGTGCTGGCCTGGCTGCCGGAAAAGCCGGCCAATGCCAAATGGCTGACCGAAGCCGAGAAGAGCGCCGTCACCCAGGTGCTGGCCGCCGAGAACAGCGCACCGGGCAAGCATTTCTCCTTCAAGGATGCCTGTAGCAATTACCGTGTCTGGATCTGCGCGGCCGTGTATTTCTGCGTGGTCAGCGGCAATGCCACCATCGCCTTCTGGGCCCCCTCGATCATCAAGGAAATCGGCATCAAGGGTAACCTGCACATCGGTCTGATCTCCGCCATCCCCTTCGTGGCCGGCACACTGGCGATGATCTGGAACGGCTTCCACTCCGACAAGACCGGCGAGCGCCGCCTGCACAGCGCCATCGCCACGCTCATCGCCTGCCTCGGCCTGATCGCCACCGGCATGACACTGGGCAACGCCACCCTGGCCCTGTGCTCGCTGACCCTGGCAGCCATCGGCATCCTGGCGGCCTTCCCGGTGTTCTGGTCGATCCCCGGCGCCTTCCTGGCCGGCACCGCAGCGGCCGGCGGCATCGCCCTCATCAACTCCATCGGCAACCTGGCCGGCTTCGTGGCCCCCTACATGATCGGCGCATTGAAGACCAGCACCGGATCGCTGTCCTCGGGCCTGTACTTTGTGGCCGCATTGGAGTTCCTCGCCAGTTTCCTGGTGGTGGTGTGCGTCAAGAAGCACTGATTTCCCCTGGCTGGCCGCCTCCCCCGGCCAGCCTCTCCTGATTCACCCTGTTGGAATGAAACCTCATGAAGCTGACTTTTACCCTCCCCGACCGATCCACCCTCCAGACCGACATCGACACCCTGGTCATCGCCGGCTGGGCCGGCCGCGACATGGCGGCCATCGAGCATCACATCGAAGAACTGGAAGCGCTGGGCATTTCACGTCCCAGTGCGGTGCCCCTGTTCTACCGCGTCTCGGCCAACCAGCTCTCGCAGGCGGCCCGGGTGCAGGTGCTGGGCGAAGCGTCCTCAGGCGAAGTGGAGACCTTCGTCTTCAACAGCGGCGGCGAGCTCTATGTCTCGATCGCCTCCGACCACACCGACCGCAAGCTGGAAGCGCACAGCGTGGCCTTCTCCAAGCAGGCCTGCGTCAAGCCCGTGGGCAGCAGCGCGTGGAAGCTCTCGGAGGTGGCCGACTACTGGGATGAACTGGTGATCCGCTCCTGGATCGAGGAAGACGGCACCACCCGGCTCTATCAGGAAGGCACACTGGCCTCGCTGCGCACGCCGGCCGACCTGATCGCGCGCTTCACCGACGGCAGGGCCACCCTGCCCGAGGGTTGCGGCATGACCTGCGGCACCGTGGGTGCCATCGGCGGCATCCGTCCTGCGGCGGCCTTCACGATGGAATTGTTCGACCCGCGCCGCGAGCGTGCGCTGCGGCACCACTACGTGTCCGAGTCGCTGGCCGAAGTGGCCTGATCCGCTTGGTGGGATGCGCTTGGCAATGCGATACTTGCGCATCCTTCTGCCTGTCTTCGTCCGACCTCACCGAATTGCATCATCATGCCCAGCACACTGTCCCAACTGGCCGCCGACCTCGATGCCGGCCGCATCACTTCCCTGCAACTGACCGAACAAGCCCTGGCCCGCATCGCCGATCCGGCGGGCGAAGGCGCCCGTGTCTTCACCAGCGTCTACGCCGAACAGGCGCGCGCTGCCGCCCGCGCCTCCGATACCCTGCGCGCGGCCAAGCTGTGCCGCTCGCCGCTGGAAGGTGTACCGGTCTCGGTCAAGGATCTGTTTGACGTCGCCGGCGAGACCACGCTGGCCGGTTCGGTCGTCTTGCGCGGCAAGCCCGCTGCCGCCGCGCATGCGGTCGTGGTGCAGAATCTGCTCAAGGCCGGTGCTATCGTCATCGGCAAGACCAACATGACCGAGTTCGCCTACTCCGGCCTGGGCATCAACCCGCATTACGGCACCCCGCAAAATGCCTGGGAGCGCAACGTGGAAGGTGGCCGCATTCCCGGCGGCTCCTCTTCCGGTGCGGCCATCTCGGTCACCGATGGCATGGCCTTCGCCGCCGTCGGTTCGGATACTGGCGGCTCGGTGCGCATCCCCTCGGCGCTGAACGGCCTGACCGGTTTCAAACCCACGGCAGCGCGGGTGTCCATGCAGGGTGTACTGCCACTGTCCGCTTACCTGGACTCGATTGGCCCGCTGGCTGTATCGGTAGAATGCTGTGCCATCATGGATGCTGTACTGGCCGGTGAAGCGTATGTGTCTGTGGTGGCTCACCCGCTGCGCGGCCTGCGTCTGCTGGCCCCGACCAACATCGTGCTGGACGGCATGGATGAGACCGTCGGCAAGGCCTACCGCGCGGCCCTGGACAAGCTCGCCGCTGCGGGTGCCGTCATCGTCCAAACCGAAGTCCCCGCCTTCAATGCCCTGGCCGCCATCAATGCCAAGGGCGGCTTCACGGCAGCCGAAGCCTATGCCTGGCACCGCGCGCTGATCGCCGAGAACGCGGCCGGCTACGACCAGCGCGTGGTCTCGCGCATCCTGCGCGGCAAGGACATGAGTGCGGCCGACCTGCTGGACGTGCTGCACGCCCGCCCGCGCTGGATCGCCGAGGTGCAGGCGCAACTGGCCGGCTATGATGCGCTGGTCATGCCGACCGTGCCCATCGTGGCGCCACGCATTGCCGAACTGCAAGCCAGCGACGATGCCTACTACGCCGCCAACGGCAAGATGCTGCGCAATCCCACGCTGATCAACTTCCTCGATGGCTGTGCGGTCTCCCTGCCCTGCCATGCCGCAGGCAGCGCCCCGGTTGGTTTGTCACTGGCTGCCGCCGGTGGCGCGGACAAGCGCCTGCTCTCGATGGCCCTGGCGGTGGAAGGACTGCTGGCTGCCTGAGCCCCGCATGGGCCCCTCTGATTGCCCCTCTGACAAGGCTTGCGTGCGCGCAAGCCTTTTTTGTGCGCGTTTTTAACAGGATTTACGGGCTGTTACCGACAAGTATTGCCCCGTAGGGAACATTCCGCCGCGCCGGACGCCGAATCCCCGGAATTTTCATTAGAATGCGCTTTTGCAGCGCACGATGGCCCTCTGCCGGGCCGGCGCTGAATGAACAGACAACAACCCTCCGGCATCAGCCACGACCACTCATCTGCATGGCAACCAAAAAAACCACCCCGTCCGATTACAGTGAATCATCGATCCGCGTCCTCAAGGGACTGGAGCCGGTCAAGCAGCGTCCGGGCATGTACACCCGCACCGAGAACCCGCTGCACATCCTCCAGGAAGTGATCGACAACGCCTCCGACGAAGCGCTGGGCGGCTACGGCAAGAGCATCATCGTCACCATCAATGCCGACGGCAGCGTCAGCGTGGAAGACGATGGACGCGGCATCCCGGTCGGCCTGCACCCGGAAGAAAAGGTCCCGACCGTCGAGATCGTCTTCACCCGCCTGCACGCGGGCGGCAAGTTCGACAAGGGCTCGGGCGGCGCCTATGCCTTCTCCGGCGGCCTGCACGGCGTGGGCGTGTCGGTCACCAATGCCCTGGCCACGCGCCTGGAAATCACGGTCTGGCGCGAAGGTGGCGTGCATACCCTGGCCTTCTCGGGCGGCGACGTCATCGAGAAACTACAGTCGCGCCCCGCCACCCGCGACGACAAGAAATCCGGCACGCGCGTGACCGTCTGGCCCGACGCCAAATATTTCGACTCGGCCACTATTCCGCTGGGCGAGCTGCAACGCCTGCTGCGCTCCAAGGCGGTGCTGCTGCCGGGCGTGAAGGTCACGCTCATCAACGCCAAAACCGGCGACACCCAGAACTGGCAGTACGACCAGGGCCTGCGCGGCTATCTGATGGAGCAACTGGCCCAGACCGGCAGCGGTGAAACCCTGATCCCGCTGTTCGAAGGCGAACAGTTCGCCGGCAAGGATGCCGAAGGCTTCGCCGAGGGCGAAGGCGCCTCCTGGGTGGTGGCCTGGACCGAGGAAGGCGCGGTGGTGCGCGAGTCCTACGTCAACCTGATCCCCACCTCCAACGGCGGCACCCACGAATCGGGCCTGCGCGAGGGCCTGTTCTCGGCGGTCAAGAGCTTTGCGGAAATGCACTCGCTGCTGCCCAAGGGCGTGAAACTGCTGGCCGAAGACGTGTTTGCGCGCGTCTCCTTCGTGCTCTCGGCCAAGGTGCTGGACCCGCAATTCCAGGGCCAGATCAAGGAGCGCCTGAACTCCAGAGATGCCGTGCGACTGGTCGCCGGTTACTCGCGTCCGGCGCTGGAACTGTGGCTGAACCAGCACGTGGAATACGGCAAGAAGCTGGCCGAACTGGTCATCAAGCAAGCCCAGAGCCGCCTGCGCTCGGCGCAAAAGGTCGAAAAGAAGAAATCTTCAGGTGTGGCCGTGCTGCCGGGCAAGCTGACCGATTGCGAATCCTCGGATGTGACGCGTAATGAAATTTTCCTGGTCGAAGGCGACTCTGCCGGTGGCTCCGCCAAGATGGGCCGCGACAAGGAATTCCAGGCCATCCTGCCCTTGCGCGGCAAGGTCTTGAACGCCTGGGAAACCGAGCGCGACCGCCTCTTCGCCAACAACGAAATCCACGATATCGCGGTGGCCATCGGTGTCGATCCGCATGGCATCAACGATACGCCTGATCTCTCCGGCCTGCGCTACGGCAAGATCTGCATCCTGTCCGACGCCGACGTGGACGGCTCGCACATCCAGGTACTGCTCTTGACGCTGTTCTTCCGTCACTTCCCCAAGCTGATCGAGAACGGCAACATCTGCGTGGCGCGCCCACCGCTCTATCGCGTGGATGCGCCCGCACGTGGCAAGAAGCCGGTGCAGAAGCTGTATGCGCTGGACGATGGCGAACTCGAAGCCATCGAAGACAAGCTGCGCAAGGATGGCCTCAAGGAAGGGGCGTGGAGCATTTCCCGCTTCAAGGGCCTGGGCGAGATGAATGCCGAGCAGTTGTGGGAAACCACCATGAACCCCGACACCCGGCGCCTGTTGCCGATCAGCTTCGGCGAGCCCGGCGTGCAGACTTCCGAAGAGCGCTTCAACATGCTCATGGGCAAGGGCGAAGCGGCCTCGCGCCGTGCCTGGATCGAAGAGCACGGCAACGAAGCCGAAGCAGACATCTGACATGCCCCGCGCCGCGTTCCTGTCCACCAGTGTGTTCGCCACCGCCCTTCTCGGCGGGGTGACACTGCTGTGTACTGGACCGGTACAGTCGCAGCAAGTGGTCCGGTACACCGATGCCGATGGTGTATCGCACATGCGGGTGGAAGCAACGGACACCGGCAAGGATGGCAGCAGCAAGGACAGCGGCAGCAAGAAGCCCAGGACCATTGTGTACCGGTACACCGACGCCGATGGTGCGGTCCACTTTTATGCCCAGGCGCTGGACGATCCGGACAAGCTCATGGCCAGCAGCGCCTCACTGTTGAACCATCCTGGCAGCAAGGAAGCCGTCACCCCCGCCGATCCGCCCTTCGTACGTACCATGCTGGCCCATCGCGATGCGCGCAAGTACGATGGTCTGCTCACCGATGCGGCCAGGGAATTCGGTCTGGATGCCGCGCTGCTCAAGGCGGTGCTGACGGCTGAATCCGGCTTCAATGCCAAGGCGGTGTCCAGCAAGGGCGCAGTCGGCCTGATGCAGATTCTGCCCGACACCGCCGAGCGCTACGGCCTGCAAGGCGACCGCCGCAAGACCCTGCACCAGAAGCTGACCGACCCGAAGATCAACATCCGCCTGGCCGCGCGCTACCTGCGCGATCTGTTGGCGATGTTCCCGCAGCATGTGGAACTGGCCATTGCGTCCTACAACGCCGGGGAAGGCACAGTGCAGAAATACGGCAACAAGATTCCGCCCTATCCCGAGACCCGGGGTTATGTGCGGCTGGTGTCGCGCTTCTATGAACTGTATCGCCCGGCCGGTGCGCTGCGCATTGCCGCCGGTGAGCGCGGCCATGCCGACGCCCCCGGCAATGCGCGCCTGAAGGTGACACTGCCGCCGCGCGAGCCGACCCTCAACGATTAACCCTGTCATCACGAACACAACAAGACAAGCTCCATGACCGATCAACCGACCCTGTTTGACCAAGCTCCGGCGGCGCCCGATGGCGAATCGCTGACGCTGTCCACCTTCGCCGAACGCGCCTATCTCGATTACGCGATCTCGGTGGTCAAGGGCCGCGCCCTGCCCGACGTGGCCGATGGCCAGAAGCCGGTGCAGCGCCGCATCCTCTACGCGATGAATGAACTGTCGCTCAACTCGGCGGCCAAGCCGCGCAAGTCCGCCGCCGTGGTCGGCGATGTGCTGGGCAAGCTGCACCCGCACGGCGACCAGTCGGTGTATGACGCGCTGGTGCGCATGGCGCAGGATTTCTCGCTGCGCTATCCCTTGATCGACGGACACGGCAACTTCGGTTCGCGCGATGGCGATGGTGCCGCGGCGATGCGCTACACCGAAGCGCGCCTGACACCGATCAGCAAGTTGCTGCTCGATGAAATCGACATGGGCACGGTGGAGTTCCAGCCCAACTACGATGGCTCCACCGAAGAACCGCGCCTCTTGCCGGCGCGCCTGCCCTTCCTGCTCTTGAACGGCGCCTCCGGCATTGCGGTGGGCATGGCCACCGAGATTCCTTCGCACAATCTCACCGAAGTGGCCAGGGCGGCCGTGGCGATGATCCGCAATCCCAAGATCACGCATGCCGAGCTGATGGAACTGATCCCCGGCCCGGACTTCCCCGGTGGCGGCCAGATCATCACCCCGACGTCGACCATCGCGGAGATGTACCAGAGCGGCCGTGGCAGCCTGAAGGTGCGCGCACGCTGGAAGATCGAAGACCTGGCGCGCGGCCAGTGGCAGGCGGTCATTACCGAACTGCCGCCGGGCGTGTCCTCGCAGCGCGTGCTGGAAGAAATCGAAGAACTGACCAACCCCAAGCTCAAACTCGGCAAGAAGTCGCTCACGCCCGAACAGCAAAACCAGAAGGCCACCATCCTCGGCCTGCTCGACGCCGTGCGTGACGAGTCCGGCCGCGAAGCGCCGGTGCGCCTGGTGTTTGAGCCCAAGTCCAAGAACCAGGACCAGACCGAGTTCATGAACACGCTCCTGGCACAGACCTCACTGGAGACCAGCGCCTCGCTGAACCTGGTGATGATTGGCGGCGATGGTCGTCCACGCCAGAAGAGCCTGAGCGACATCCTGACCGAGTGGATCAGTTTCCGCTTCGAGACGGTGACCCGCCGCACGCAGTTCCGCATGCAGAAGGTCAACGACCGTATCCACATCCTCGAAGGCCGGGAAGCGGTGCTGTTGAACATCGACAAGGTCATCCGGATCATCCGCGAATCGGACGAACCGAAGCCGGCCCTGATGGATGCCTTCAAGCTCTCCGACCGTCAGGCCGAAGACATCCTGGAAATCCGCCTGCGCCAGCTGGCGCGACTGGAAGCCATCAAGATCCAGCAGGAACTGGCCGAGCTGCGCAGCGAGAAGACCACCCTGCAGGATCTGCTGGACAATCCTTCCTCGATGAAGCGTCTGGTCATCAAGGAAATCGAAGGCGACGCCAAGACCTATGGCGATGCCCGCCGCACCATCATCAAGGAAGCCGAGCGCGCCACCTTCGAGCAGAAGGTGATTGATGAACCGGTGACGGTGATCATTTCGCAGAAGGGCTGGGTGCGTGCGCGCACCGGCCATGGCCACGATGCGACGCAGTTCACCTTCAAGGCCGGCGACAGCCTGTATGGCGCCTTCGAGTGCCGCACCGTGGACAACCTGCTGGCCTTTGGCTCCAATGGCCGGGTCTACACGATTGCAGTCAATGCGCTGCCCAATGCGCGTGGTGATGGTGTGCCTGTGACGACCCTCATCGAGCTGGCCAGCGGCAGCAGCATCCAGCATTACTTTGCTGGTCCGGCTGATACCACGCTGTTGCTGGCGTCTGACGCGGCGGCTGGTTTCATCGCCAAGGCGTCTGACATGTTTGGCCGGGTCAAGGGTGGCAAGAGCTTCTTCACGCTGGACGAAGGCGCCCTGCCGCTGGCACCCAGCGTGGTGGCCGCTGACGCCAGCGCCGTGGCCTGCGTGTCGGCCAATGGCCGCCTGCTGGTGTTTGGCCTGGACGAGATGAAGACGCTGTCTTCCGGTGGCCGTGGCGTGAACCTGATGGAGCTGGAAAAGAACGAGAAGCTGGTCGCCGCCCAGGCCATCAGCCAGAAGGGTGTGGTGGTCCATGGTACCGGCAACATGAGCAAGCCCAAGGAGATTGCCTTGACCGGCGAGAAGCTGCTGGCGCACGTGGGCAAGCGTGCGCGCAAGGGACGCGTGCTGGAATCGCGGATCAAGGCGGTGGGGTTGCGTTCGCAGGGCTAAGTCCGGCTTGAACCTGGCCTCATGGCTCGCTCCACATGCGCAGCAGGTTGTGATAATTGCCAGTCAGCGTGAGCGTCTCGTTGCATTCGCCCACGCGGCTGCGCAGACTGTCGATGGCGCGATCCATTTCATAGAGCAGGGTACGCCGCGCATCATCGCGGATCAGACTCTGCGTCCAGAAGAAGGAACACACGCGCTCGCCTCGCGTGACTGGTTCCACGCTATGCAGGCTGGTGGCGGGATAGAGAATCAGATCGCCGGCAGGCAACTTGACCTCATGTTCGCCGTAGCTATCGACGATGATGAGACCGCCACCGTCGTAATCCTCCAGATCGCTCAGAAACAGCGTGCTGGACACATCGGTGCGCAGCCATACCGGCGACTGGGGAACGCCCCGCAATGAGCCATCCACATGCAGGCCATAGGTCTCTTGGGCAGTACTGGCATAGCGGTTGAACAGTGGCGGCATGTAGCGCGCCGGCAGCGCGGCGCGGAAGAAGAGCGGGTTCTGCTGCAGGGCGCCCAGGATGATCTGTCCCTGTTCGCGTGCCACAGGGGAATCCTCCGGCAGCTGACGATTACGCTTGACCTGTGCCCCCTGGCTGCCCACCGTGGCACGACCATCGATCCATTGGGCCGCATCAATGGCCGTGCGCATCGCCCGGACCTGGTCGCGGGTCAGTACATTGGGAATGTGCAATAACATCGTTTTGAACTCAAAAAATCCCCGGAGCTGGATGCCCCGGGGATCGCTTCCATCAGAAGTGGTAATTGACGGTCACGCGCGCCGAGCGCTCCAACCCGGGGGTATAGCGATATCCCAGGTAGTTGATGGCCGTGATGTAGTGCTTGTCAAAGAGGTTGTAGACGTTGAACTGCAGATCCCAGTTCTTGCTGACCTTGTAGCTGGCCATGGCGTCATAGACCCAGTACGCGGGGATGTGGTCGGGCGTCGTGGCCAGCTTGGTCTGGCGCTTGACGATGCCGACATAACGCGCGCCGCCCCCTACGGTCAGGCCCATCGGTATGCGGTAGGTGCTCCACAGGCTCAAGGCATCCTCGGGGGCATATGGCAAGGTAGAAGAGCCATCCTGTGCGGTCGCCGCGCCCACCACGATGTCGGTCTTCTGATGCGTATAGGCGGCCGTCACATCCCAATTGCGGGTGATCTTGCCGGTGGCTGACAGCTCCACTCCCTGTACGCGCTTCTTCCCGAGCTGGGAATAGGTGCCATCGTCGTTCTCATAGACTTCATTGTAGACATCGGTCCTGAACAGCGCTGCAGTCAGCAGCAGATTCTGATCGAACAATTCCCACTTGGTACCTGCTTCCAGGGTCTTCGATTTCTGCGGTTCCATGCTGGGGTTGCTGGCGCTGCTGGTCGAACTCGACAGCGAATAGGCGCCGAAGCTGCTGGTGCTGCCCGGCGGCAACTGCGACAGCGCGTAGTTGACGTACAGATTACCGTTATTGGTCAACTTGTAGAGACCACCAAGTTTATAAGTAAACAGGTTACCGCTGCCTTCGATATTGGTATTGCCCGTAGTGGCGATGGCGTTATAGGTGGTCTTGTAGTGATCCAGCCGCAGACCGGCGTTGGCCTGCCAGCGTTCGTTGATCTTGAGGGTGTCGAACGCATACACCGCTGCCGTATCGGTCTGCCACACGGCGTCTTGCCCGTTGCGGGTGATGGTCAGGCCGCTGGAGGTGAGCTGAGGATCGTACAGACTCACGGAAGACAGCGTGCCGGTTTTGGTCAGGCCATAATTGGTCTGTTTCTCCCGCGAGATTTCAACACCAGTGCTCAGGCTATGCTCCATGCCGAAGGTCTTGAATTTCGTGCTGAGATTGGTCTGATTGGTGATGATCTCGTCGTCGAGCTGCTTGGCCGCACCCAGCCGGGTGATGGTGCCGTTGCTGGTAGTCGGGACGCCAGCCGTGACCGCCAGGTAATCGACACTGTTCTTGCCCCAGCGCGTCGTGTTCTGCAGCATGGTCGAGGAGTTGATGTCGTGCTCGACGCGGGCCGTGGCCATCGTAGCGATGGAGTTATCGTGCGAGTCGCTGCTGCCGTAGTAATTGCTGCGGTTGACCTGGCTGGCCGAGGACAGGCCGGCCACGGTACCCGAGAACCCGGCCATGCCGATGGTGGACAAGCCACTGTCGGGGACGTCGTTCTTTTCCACGTGCAGCAGGTTAAGGTAAACCCGCGTATCGGTATGCAGACCGAAGGCCAGCGAGGGCGCAACACCCCAGCCGCGGTTCTTCACGTAGTCGCGACCGGCCACGCCGGAATCCTCGTCCACCAGGTTCAGCCGGAAGGCAGCACCGCTGGTGAACTCATCCAGGTTCTTGTTCCAGTCCAGGGTGGTGCGCTTGTAGCTGCCGCTACCCGCGCCCACCGATGCGTCGAAACTGTCGACCAGCTTGGGCTGCTTGGTTACCAGGTTGATGGAACCGGCGGCCGAGCCGCGACCGTTGTCGGTACCGGCGGCACCCTTGGTGACTTCGACCTGTTCGATGTTGAACATGTCGCGCGTCACTGAACCGAGGTCGCGAATACCGTCGACGTAAATACTGTTGGAAATATCCAGCCCGCGCATGTACAGCGCATCGCCGACGTTGGGGCCGCCATTGCCTTCCCCGGCATTGAAGGTGCCCACGCCGGGCACATTGCGCATGGCATCGGTGAGAGTGGTGACGCCCTCGGACTTGAGTACTTCCTTGTCAATCACCTGAATGGTCTGGGTGGTCTCGGCCAGCGGCGCGGTGTACTTGGGCGAAGCCAGGGGCTTGATTCCAGCGGCTTCTACCGTGACGCCAGGTAGCGCCGCAACGTTATTGTCGGCAGCTGCGGTCGCATCGGCGGCATAGGCGACGGAGACCGACAGTGACATCGCCAGTCCGGTGATGACGGTCGCACTGCTGCGGGAGAGGTGTGAAACGGGGAAATCGTTTGGCGCGCGTTTGCGATTTTTTATGTATGACACGGAGCGTCCTCTGTTGTTCGTAAAGGAAAACACCGCAGCCCGCACGGGAACGCGGGCTACGAAGTTTACTGTTTCGGGCAGTTAGGGGCGGCGAGTCTGGCGGCTGGCTGGATTGCGCGGATCGTTTGGCAGCCAGGAGAAATGAGCGGACCGTGAATGAGGTCCACCGGAGGTTGCCAAGGTTGCGTAGTTTAATGAGAAGCATTACTGATATCAACGACTTACAACCGCTTTACCTGGATTTGCAACGCACCGACAGATTCATCCATGTTCCGGATGCGCAGATGCGGGTTCAGCTCATTGAATGCGCAGTTAGTTTCACAACGATGAAAGGGATCACATCAATATAGCCTCCTTGGATATCATGTAACGGTGGTCAACAATGTTCAGGTCAAACTACCGACCTGCTGTGGAATCACGTAATGATTCTGCCGCCTGGGGCCTGTTCACACATCAAACCCGCGCTGCAGTTCAGCCGTCACTGCGTCTCTGAATGAAATCCTGCCCCGCATGCGCTGGCAGCCTCACCACACCCGCCAGGCTGGCCACGACCATCAACGCAAGCACGATGAAGGCAGAATGGAAATCTTCGATGATCGGCTGTGCAAGCGCATGACTGGGACCGCCATGCGCCAGGCGCACGCTGACGGAAGCGACGGTGATGCCGGCCGCCATGCCGAGTTGGCTGATCGTGTTGAACAGGCCATTGGCATGGCCCATCATGGTTTTGGGGACATCGGCAAAGCCGATGGTACCGAGGGCGGTAAATTGCATCGAACGCGTCATTCCGGCTGCGATCAACAGCGGCACCACCAGTACGGGTGAATCTGCCGGCTGAAGTTGCGCGCAGCCCAGCAGCGTGAGCGCACAGAGCGCGCCATTGCACAACAGTACCTGGCGATATCCGAACTCGCGCAGGACGCGGGTGGTCATGGTCTTCATCAGCAGATTGCCTGCAAACAGGGCCAGCACCAGCAAACCAGCCGTACTGGCATCATCGCCGAAGCCGAGCTGGAACATCAGTGTCAGCAGGAAAGGCACCGCACCGATGGCCATGCGAGCCAGGGTGCCACTGAGCATGGCAAAGCGGAAAGTGGGAATGCGCAGCGCCGCCAGATCAAGCATGGGTGCACTGCTACGCAGAAAATGGCGGCAGGCCAGTGCGATCAGCGCCAGCCCGGTCAGGCCGGACACGAGGCTAACGGCATCGGCGCTGCTCTCCAGCTTTTCCAGTGCGGTGAGCAACAGCGAGATGCCCACGCCGCACAGCAGGAAGCCGCTCCAGTCGAAGCCGGTGAGCTCTTCTGCGCGCACATCGGGGATGATGCGCCAGGCGGCCAGCCAGGCCACCAGGCCCAGTGGCGCATTGATCAGGAAGATCCATTGCCATCCCAGGTGCTGGCTGATCAATCCGCCCAATGGCGGCCCCAGGACTGGTGCCACCAGGGCCGGCCACACGAGCGCCGACATGGCGGCCATGAGCTTTTCGCGAGGTGTCTGGCGCAAGATCACCAGTCTTCCGACAGGGACCATGAGCGCACCGCTGATCCCCTGCACGATACGGATGACAACGAAGCCCGGCAGACTCCGCACCAGCCCGCAGAGCACCGAGCTCAGGGTAAAAAGCGCAATGGCCGACATGAAGACGCGACGCGAGCCGAAACGGTCGGCGATCCAGCTGCTGGCAGGGATGAATATCCCGACAGCCAGCAGATAGGCGCTGATGCCGACATTGAGCGCCAGCGGCGTGACACCGAAGTCGCGTGCCATGGCGGGAATGGCCGGGATCGTAATGGCGCCGTCGAGTATCTCCATGAACAGAGCGCCGGTGACCAGCCAGGTGATCCAACGCATCCTCGCTGCGCTCGCCTGGGGAGCAGGAACCTGGTTCATGGATGCACGCGCACCAGTGACTTGCCCGAGAAATTGCGGGATTTGAGCTCTCCCAGCGCCGTGGACAGCTGATCGAACTCATGCAGAACATGCGGCTCGGCTTGCAGCCTTGCCGTGGCGATATCCTGCAACATCTGCTCGCCAGCGCCAGTAAGCGCCTGCCAGTCGGTCGGGTTGCCATACCTGTGCAAGGCCCCCAGTGCCACTTCATGCAGCGATAGCGCGCGGCCGAACGGTGTGCAGGGCCAGTGCTCCAGGCGCCCCTGTATGCACACCATGTGGCCATTGGCCTGCAGTGAGCTGGCCAGACGGGTAGCCTGGTCTGCACCGACGCAATCGATGATGGCCGTAAACTGCAGTTCCTCGAGCCAGACGCCCTGTTCTTCCGGCATGGGGCCGTCCAGGCATTTTTCTGCACCCAGTCCGTGCAGACGTGACCAGTGACGCCTGTGCGCCATGGCCACCACATGCCAGCCATACTGGCGCGCCAGTTGCACCAGAGTGTGGCCAACCGAACCGCCGGCACCGCTGATGAGCAGCGTCCGCCCGGCTGCCGGCGGCAGCTTCTGCAGCGCCATCCATGCCGTCAGCGCCGGGCAGGGGACGGCGGCTGCGGTAGCGAAGCTCATGGCATGCGGTATGCGCATGAGCGCGCGGGCATCGACTACGGTGTATTCGGCGAAGCTGCCATCACGGCGCAGATCCTGGTGATAGGCGACGTGACTGCCCTGCCAGGTGGCGGGTACTTCCTGACCCAATGCCACGATCTCACCGGCGCCATCCACACCGGGAACATGACCGGGTGCCCAGGCATCGCCCATACCGCCCAGTACCTTCCAGTCAACCGGATTGAGACCGACGACACGATTGCGCACCAGCACCTGGCCAACGCCAGGCTGTGGCAACGGCAGGCTCTGCAGCTGCAATGCGTGTGTATCATGACCACCGTGCCAACACCAGGCCCGGTGTTCATGAGGGAGTGCGGGCGTGCTGGCCTCAGACATAGGCGCCTGCCGAATAGGTCAGTTCGTAGCTGTGACTGTAGATTTCCAGGATATTGCCGAAGGGATCTTCCATGTAGACCATGCGGTAGGGTTTCTCGCCGGGGAAATAATGTCGCACCGGCATGCGCTGCTTGCCGCCGGCAGCAACGATCCTGGCGGCCAGTCCTTCGACATCGGGGTCCTGCACGCAGAAATGGAAGATACCGCTCTTCCAGTACTGGAAATTGTCGGCCGGGCGTTCAGCGTTGCGGAACTCGAATATTTCCACGCCGACACGATCCGCCGTGGACAGATGCGCGATGCGGAATGAGCCCCAGCCTGCGCCGAAGACGTCGGTACACATCACTCCGATGGCACTGTCGTCTTCGCTGATCGTCGTGGCCGGCATGATGAGGTACCATCCCAGCACTTCGCTGTAGAACTTGACGGCGGCATCGAGATCGGTGACGGACAAGCCGATATGGGAAAAGCTGCGGGGATAGGGAGACACGGGATTTCCTTTCGAGACCAACGGTGCTGTCGCACCGGGGTGCGATAAAGCCGCCAGTGTAGGACGTGCCATACCTCATTAAAATGAGGTACAAATTATCGGTACAATAAATTCTGCTTATGCTTCTCAATCCACAATGGCTGCGGACCTTTGCCACTCTGGCCGAGGAAGGCAGTTTCACCCGCAGTGCCGATCGTCTGGGTCTCACGCAGGCTGCCGTGAGTCAGCATGTCCGCCAGCTGGAACTGGAGCTGGGGCCATTGCTGATCCGCAGCCCGCGCCGCATCGAGTTCACGCCGGCAGGCCTGGCGCTGCTGGAACACTGCCGCGAAGCCGAATACGCTGAACGCCGTCTGCGCCAGCGTCTGGCGGCACCGGACGATACGCCGGGCGAGGTCTCGCTGATTACGCCCGGTAGCATCGGCCTGTGCCTGTATCCCCTGCTGCTGGATCTGCAGCAGCGTTGGCCGGGATTGTCGGTGCGCCACCGCTTTGCGCCGGACAGCGAGGTATTGCGGGAGGTGCTGGAAAACCGATACGAACTGGGCGTGCTGGCGCTACGGCCCGATGATGCACGCCTGAGCGTGACGCACTTTGCCGAAGAACCGCTGGAGTTGGTGGTACCGGCTGGCCGCCGTGCAGATCATTGGGAAGATCTGATACAACTGGGCTTCATTGATCATCCCGATGGGCAAGCCATGGCTACGCGCCTGCTCAGCCGCCGCTTCCCGGGCGCACCGGGCGTGCGCCAGTTGCCCTGCCATGGCTTCAGCAACCAGATCGGCCTGATCCTGGAACCGGTGGCGCGCGAACTGGGGTTCACCGTGATTCCACGTTTTGCGCGTCAGGCGTTCGCGCGCCAGAATGAACTGCAGGTCATCGAAGACAACGCGCAAGTGGTCGATAACCTTTGGCTGATCCACCGGACAGAATGGCCCTTGTCGCGGCGCGCCCGGCGAGTGGCTGATTTCCTCAGCGAAAGCATGGTGAACTGGCCGCATCGGGTAGGTCCTTGACGGCCGAGCAGGACTGCCAAGGCAAGCGCTCGGACAGGCTCACTTCACCTGTGCCATCCTCACCCAATCGCCACCGACACCCGATACACCAACACCCCCAGCAAGCCAAACGCCCCCGCCAGCATGCAGTACGGCCCCCACGCGCGGGCGCGCATGCCATAGCCGATCAGGAGCAGCGCAATGCCGATGGCAGGTATCCAGGTGGACGGGCTGTTGAAATCCATGATGCTTGCTCCTTGTCGATGACGTCGCTAATCAACCATCTCCGTACACGGGCGCTGCCGCTGCACGCCCGCTTCTCCGTCACGCCATCTGGCTGATGGTCTTCCTGAACCGGCCCAGTGCAGCTACAAACAGGACCAGGCCAATTGCCAGGATAGCCAGTAGCTGCGGCCAGATCACTTCCAGGCCAGCGCCCCGGTACAGTATGGCTTGCCCCGCCGCTACAAAATGCGTGGTCGGGGCGGCCAGCATGATGTCCTGTACCGGTACAGGCATGCTCTCGCGCGGCGTGGAGCCACCCGACAGCAATTGCAGCGGCAGCAGCACCAGTACAGTCAACATCCCGAACTGCGGCATCGAGCGTGCCAGCGTGGCCATGAAGATGCCCATCGAGGTGGTGGCAAACAGATGCAGCACCGTCACCAGCATGAACAGCGCCAGCGAACCCTCAATCGGTACCTGCAACGCCATGCGTACGATCAGCAGCAGCGAAGCCAGCGCCGCCAGGGCCACGACCGAGCCCATCGCCCACACCTTGGCCAGCATGATCTCGGCTGGACTGACCGGCATGACCAGCAGGTGTTCGATGGTGCCGTGCTCGCGCTCGCGGATGAGCGCAGCACCGGTCAGGATGATGGAGAGCATGGTGACGTTGTTGATGATCTCCATGAGCGAACCAAACCAGGATTGCTCCAGGTTGGGATTGAAGCGCATGCGCAAGGCCAGCCCCACCGGCGTCGCGCCGGTGGTCTCGCTACGCCGCACGAATTGCGTCACCTCGCTGGTCACCATCTGCTGGATGTAGCTGTTGCCGGTGAAGGCCTGGCTCATGCGCGTGGCATCCACGTTCAACTGCACCGCCGGGGCGCGCCCGGCCAGCACATCGCGCTGGAAGTCAGCCGGGATGTCCAATACGAAGGTGTAGTCGCCCGCATCCAGCCCGGCATCGGCCTGGCGCGCCGTCACCAGCCGTGCCACCTTGAAATGCGGCGGATAAAACAATGACGCAATGCGCGCCGACAGCGGCGAACCATCATTGTCGACGATGGCGATGGCCGCGTTGTGCAGACTCTCCGGCATGGCCGTGGCGGCCACATAGATGGAGAGCGTGAAGGTATAGGCGATCAACACCAGCATGGCCGGATCGCGCAGCAGGCTCCACAGCTCCTTGATGCCTAGGCGAAAAATATTGGACAGGCTGGCCGGCGCGCGTCGCATCTCATTGCTCCTGCTTCTTCAACAGCAGCACCGACAAACCCAGGATCACGGGCGCGGCCACCACCAGCGGCCAGAACGAACCGCCCAGGTCCCCCACCGCGAGCGCCTTGCTGAACACGCCTCGGCTGATGGTAAGGAAATGCGTGGCCGGATAGACCTGCCCGATCAGGGCGCCCATGCCTTCGAGCGAGGAAACCGGATTCAACAGGCCGGCAAACTGCACGCAGGGAATGATGGTGCCGATCATGGTCACGAACACGGCCGCAATCTGGCTGCGGGTGAAGGTCGAGGCCAACAGCCCAAAACCGGTGGAGCAGATCACGAAGACCAGCGCCGCCAGCGTCAGCGTGAAGAGACTGCCCTTGACCGGCACCCCGAACACGGTCACCGCCAGCAGCGTCAGCATGGCGAAATTGAGCATGCCCAGGAGCAGATAGGGCAACTGCTTGCCGAGCAGGAATTCGATGCGCGTGACCGGCGTGACGTAGAGATTGAGGATAGAGCCCAGCTCCTTCTCGCGCACCACCGACAGCGCCGTCAGCATGGCCGGGATCATCATCAGCAGCAGCGGGATGATGGCCGGCACCATGGCCGGCAGGCTCTTCACATCCGGGTTGTAGCGATAGCGCGTCTCGATGGCGGCGGCCTGCGCCAGTGGCTGGCCCAGGCGGTGTGTGGCCATGTCGGCCAGCCACAGTTGATGGATGCCCTGCACGTAGCCGCGCACGGTCTCGGCACGGGTGGGCATGGCGCCGTCAACCCAGGCCCCGATTTCCACCGGCTTGCCACGGGCAATGTCGCGGGCAAAGCCTGAGGGGATCTCGATGGCCAGCGAAATCTCGCCGCTGCGCATGCGGCGGTCCAGGTCCGGGTAATCGCTGATGGGCGGCCGTTCGATGAAGTAGCGCGACCCCGAGAGATTGAGCGCATAGTTCTGGCTCAGGCCGGTCTGGTCGCGGTCGAGCACGGCGTAGCTGAGGTTTTCCACATCGAGGTTGATGCCATAGCCGATGATGAACATCAGGATCACCGACCCCAGCAAGGCCAGCGTGGCACGCACCGGGTCACGCCGCAGTTCCAGGCTCTCGCGCTGGCTGTAGCTCAGCGCCCGGCCCAGGCGGGTACGCAGGCTTGCGCGGCGCAAGGCGGGCTGCATGGAGGGGCGGTTTGAGGCCGATGTGAGCTTTGCTTCAGGTGCCGACGTCGCCGCGCCCTTCCCCGCCGCCTCTTCCAGATAGGCGATGAAGGCTTGTTCCAGATTGGCAGCACCGCGCTGGCGGATCAGTTCGTCGGGGGTGGCGCTGACCAGCACGCGGCCGGCGTGCATGAGCGAGATGCGATCGCAGCGCTGGGCCTCGTTCATGAAATGGGTGGAAATGAAAATGGTCACCTGGTCGCGGCGTGCCAGATCGATCATCAGCTGCCAGAACAGGTCGCGCGCAATCGGGTCCACGCCCGAGGTGGGCTCATCCAGGATCAGCAGTTCCGGCTTGTGCACCATCGCCACGGCCAGCGACAGGCGCTGGCGAATACCCAGGGGCAGGCTCTCGGGCAGGCTGTCCATCACCTCCAGCAGGCCGAAACGCTGCGCCATCTCCTCGGTACGCGCATCGATCTGCCCGGGCGGTACGCGGTACAGGCGCGCATGCAGGATCAGGTTCTGGCGCACGCTCAGTTCGCCATACAGCGAAAAGGCCTGCGACATGTAGCCCACGCGCGCACGCGTGGCCATGTCGCGCGGATCGACGGCCTGGCCGAACAGCCAGGCCTGGCCTTCGCTGGCGGGCAGGAGGCCGGTCAGCATCTTCATGGTGGTGGACTTGCCGCAGCCGTTGGAGCCGAGAAAGCCGAAGATCTCGCCGCGCCGGATGCGAAAGTCCACATGATCCACCGCCATGAAGTCGCCAAAGCGCATGGTCAGGCCGCGCGCTTGGATGGCGATGTCGGCCTCGCGCGCCGGGTCCGGCGGTGTCACCTGCACCGGCTGATGGCCGCGCCGCTGGTCGGGCGGCAGCAAGGCGATGAAGGCCTCTTCCAGCGCGGCGGTGCCGGTGCGGGCGTGCAGTTCAGCGGGGGTGCCGGTGGCCAGCACCTGGCCGGCGTTCATGGCGACCAGGAAATCGAAGCGGTCAGCCTCCTCCATGTAGGCGGTGGCGACGATGACGCTCATGCCGGGACGTTGCTGGCGGATATGTCCGATCAGGGACCAGAACTGCGCGCGCGAAAGCGGATCGACGCCGGTAGTGGGCTCGTCCAGGATCAGCAGATCGGGATCATGGATCAGCGCGCAGCACAGTCCCAGCTTCTGCTTCATGCCGCCGGAGAGCTTGCCCGCCGGCCGTGCCAGGAAAGGCGCCAGGCCGGTGCCGGTAGTGAGCGTATCGATGCGGCTGCGGCGCTCCTGTGCGGACTGGCCGAACAGGCGTCCGAAGAATTGCAGGTTTTCTTCGACGGAAAGCGTGGGATAGAGATTCTTGCCCAGCCCTTGCGGCATGTAGGCGATGCGCGGGCAGACCTGCTCACGATGCGCGGCGCGGCGCATGTCGCCGCCCAGCACCTCCACCTCGCCCTGTTGCAAGGCGCGCGCACCGGCCACCAGTGACAGGAGGCTGGATTTGCCCACGCCATCGGGCCCGATCAGGCCGACCATGCAGCCAGCCGGAATCTCCAGCGATACCGCCTGCAAGGCCGGCTTGCTGCCATAGTGCAGCGACACGCCCGACAGGCGCGCCACCGGGCCCTGGCCGCGCGACTCCTTCATCGCGGGACCTGCACCGCCAGCGTGGCCGGCCAGTCGCGCGCCTCATCGGTACGCACCCAGGCCACGCCTGGCAAACCGGTCTTGACCAGCGTCAGGTGCTGGCGCAGCAGCGCCGGATCGATCTGCGCCTTGACGCGAAACATCAGCTTCTGCCGCTCGCTGGCCGTTTCCACCGTCTTGGGGGTGAACTGGGCAGTGCTGGCGACAAAGGAAATCCGGGCCGGGATCACATACTGCGGCGCTGCATCGAGCACGATGCGGGCCTCGCCGCCCAGCGCCAGCCGGCCGGCCACGGCCTCGGGCACGAAGAAAGTCATGTAGACGTCGCTCAGGTCCACCAGGTTGAGCAGCTTGCCGCCACTGCCCAGCACTTCGCCCGGCTGGACGATGCGATATTGCACGCGGCCGGCGCGCGGCGCGGTGAGCGTGCTGTCGTCGATGTCGACCTTGATGCGCTGGACCGTGGCCACGGCGGCAGTCACCGTGGCGCGCGCACCGCTGACCTGGGTGCGCGCTGCGGCCACGGCGGCCTCGGCGGCGGTCACCTGGGCGCGGGCGGCGGTCACGGCGGCTTGCATGCCCACCACGCGGGCGCGGTCATCGTCCACTTCCTGCAAGGACGATGCGCCCTCCTTGACCAGCACCTCGGAGCGCGCCAGCCGACGCCGGGCTGCATCGAGCTCGCTCTCGCGCTGGGCGAGCTGGGCCAGTGCGGCCTGGTGGTCGCTCTCACGCACGGCCACCTGGGCTTCGGCACTGGCCACGGCCTCAACCGATTGCTGCTGACGCGCCTGGGCTTCGTCGCGCTGGGCTTGCAGCGACAGCACCTGCATGCGCGCCAGCGGCTGGCCGGCACTGACGAAATCGCCCTCATTGACGAGCATGGCATCGACCCGTCCAGCCAGCTTGGTGGCCACGTCCACCTCGGTGGCTTCGATACGGCCATTGCCGCTGGCAAAGCCCTCGCCCGGGCCGCTCTGATGCAGGCGCAGCCAGGCATAGGCGGCACCGCCTGCAAGGATGACGGCCAGGGCAGCGGCCAGCAGGGGTTTCTTGGCGTGAGGGAGCGTCATGGTCGAGGTCCGGAAGAAAGGGGGAAAGCCGTGGACGCATTGCTGTCGCCGCCCAGCGCCGCATACAGCGCCACGGCCGAGGACAGCAGGGCGCGCCGGATCTGCACCCGTTGCTGGCGCGCGCTCAGCAGCTCACGCTGGGCGTCCAGCACGTCGAGGAAAGGTGCAGCGCCGTTGTCATAGCGCAGCGTGGACAGGCGCGCGCGCTCGGCCTGGACCTGCTCGGCCGTCTCGGCGATGGCCAGCTGGCGGGCCAGCCACTGGCGCGCGGCCAGGGCATCGGCGACGTCCCGGAAGGCGGCTTGTACGGTCTTCTCGTAATTGGCCACGGCCAGATCGCGGCGTACTTCGGTCAGGTCCAGGTTGTTGCGCAAGCGGCCTGCCGTGAAGATCGGCACCGAGATGCCGGGCGAGAAGCTCCAGGCATGGCTGCCATCGCGGAACAGCCCGTTCAGTTCGGCACTGGCCGTGCCGAGCGTGCCGGTCAGCGAGATACTGGGGAAGAAGGCGGCACGTGCGGCGCCGATGTTGGCGTTGGCGGCCTGCAGGCGATGCTCGGCGGCGGCCACATCCGGGCGTCGCGTGAGCAATAGCGACGGCGTGCCCGGAGCCATCTCGGGGAAAACCGTCTCCAGCGCAGTGCGCGCCTGGCCGACTGGCAGATCCACCGGAGCACCGACCAGCAGCGTCAAGGCATTCAGGCGCTGCGCGCGCTGCTGTTCCAGCTGTGCACCCAACGCCTGGGCCTGGGTCAGCAGGGTTTCGATCTGGGTCAGGTTCAGGCGCGAGGTGGCACCGACCTCGACCCGGCGCGCAAAGATGCGATAGCTCTCCTGGCGGCTGGCGATGGTGTCGCGGGCGATGGCCAGGCGCTCGTCGATCTCGGCCAGTTCCAGCCAGGCGTCGGCCACCTGCGCCACCAGGCTCAGGGCGGCGGCGCGGCGCGTGGCTTCGCTGGCCAGGGCGTTTTGCAGGGCAGCGTCATCGAGGCTGCGCAGGCGACCCCACAGGTCCAGCTCCCAGGTGCTCAAGCCCAGCCCGGCCTGATAGGCGCTGCCAACCAGCGGACGGCCGGTCAAGTTCAGATCAGCCGGGGTGCGCGAGCGATCCAGTCCCGCTTGCGCGCCGATGGCCGGAAACAGGTCGGCGCGCTGGATGCCGTAGAGCGCCCTCGCCTCTTCTACCCGCAATGCCGCCACGCGCAGGTCGCGGTTGTTGACCAGGGCCTGCGCAATGAGCGCTTGCAGTTGCCGGTCGCGGAAGAAATCCTCCCAGCGCAGCGCCACCGTCAGTGCGTCCGTGGCGTCTTCCTGCCGGGGATAGTGCGCGGCCACGGGCGCTGCGGGACGCTGGTAGTGCGGTGCCATCGACTGACAGGCGGCCAGCAGGAGCGGCAAGACGGCCAGCAAGGGACGGATTCGCAGGGAGGGCTCGCACATCGTGATTCTCGACATCGGCAGGAAATGTGGCGACAAGATGCTGCATCCGAAGCTTTGTTTAAAGCTTCGTCTTTCGTGTCCACATTATGAAGAGACCTGCTGAAAAGCCGATTGATGTACGTCAGGTTACTGACTGATGAGTCGGTAATTCATGAAGGAATTGACGGAGCACTCCCGGCCCTGCGCGCCTTGCGGGGGGATGCCCGACCGGTGCGGGAGGAGACGTGTGCAATGCGGCCGTGGCCTTACTGGGCCACGCCGATCTGGTCGACGTAGTGACGCACTTCGGCGGCGACGGCAGCGAACAGGCTCTGCAATTCGGGCAGGCGCGGCTGGGCGCTTTGCGGCGGTTCGGCGCGGGACTGGCTTTCCACGCTCTTGAGCAGGTCGGTCAGAACGCCCGCGCCGACCAGGGCGGTCATGCTCTTGAGGCTGTGCGCCTCGCGTTTGACCTGGGGCGCATCATCGGCGCGGATGGCCTGTTCGAGCCGGGCAAAAGTGGCGGGGGCGCTCTGGGCGAAGGTACCGAACATGTGGCGGCAGGCGGCGACATCCCCACCCATGGCATCGAGCAGAGGTTCGGGATTGATGTGCTGGTATCGGTGGTCGTTCACGCGTTTCTCCCTGTGGCCGACGCAATATACGCAAGATATTGCTCCTGTGCCAATCTCTTTTGAGCAGTTGGTCCGGCCTTGGAGCACGTGCCGGGTCGTGAGCGGTGAAGTTGAAGTGCAAGCTGTAACGTAACCAAGCCGCCAGGTGGCGTCAATCACAAGCGTCGTGAAGCATGCAAAAAACCGCCCGGTGAGACGGGCGGTGCAGACCAGGGCGATCCTGCGCGAGGATCGCCGTTGGGCGGGGGGGCTGCGATCAGGCGGCGCGTTCCAGGCGCTGGACGTTGCCGTCTTCGGCGGCGCCGATCTCGATCTTGCGCGGCTTGAGCGCTTCGGGAATTTCACGGACCAGCTCGATATTGAGCAGGCCGTTTTCCAGGTTGGCGCCGACCACCTTGATGTGATTGGCCAGCTGGAAGCGCTGTTCGAAGTCACGGGCAGCGATGCCGCGGTGCAGGAAGTTGACCTGCTTGTCTTCCTTCTGCTTGCGGCCGGTAATTTTGAGGGTTTCGTTTTCGGTCTCGATATCGATTTCGCTGCGGGCGAAACCGGCCACGGCCATGGTGATCCGGTATTTGTCCTCGGCCACCAGTTCGATGTTGTAGGGCGGATAGCTGGGCTGATCAGTGCGCTGGGCGTTGTCGAACATCTGGGCCAGGCGATCGAAGCCGATAGCGGTACGGTACAGGGGGGAGAGATCAAAAGTACGCATAAAAATATCCTTTCAGTTAAGCGATGTTTTCGTCGCAGACCTCAACATCGAGCATCTGCTGGTACCGATCTAGGGATGGGGATTTTGGTTTTCAAGGGATTTTTTTCGAAAAAATGTGAGGATCACATTGGCGATAGCGCGCGGGGTCTCGCCACGAAATTCTTCGAGGAAAGTCCAGCGATTCTGTGAGGACGGCATGTCCTGAGCGTCCCCCCACCCTCTGCCAAGCCGTCAGCATGGGCGCTATGTGATGCGGTCGGTCACATAACGATCGGCGTGGTTGCGCAAGCGACGGCAAAAAACGCGCCCAGTCGCTCAACCCGCCTTCAACGCCGCTACCAGCGTACGCAACGCCGCTTGCGTACGCGCCTGCTTGACCCGGGAATGCAGGCGCACCTGCGCCAGCGGCAATGACGGCAGTCCCAGCCGCTGGCCAACCTCCACCGCTCCAGGCGGTGCGCAGCGATGCAGCAGGGCCGACACCGCCAATCCTGCACTGACCGCCGCCCCCACGGCCAGGATGCCGCCGCCGACGAACACTTCCACCCACGCGATACCGGCAGCGTCGAGCCTGCGCAAGGACAATTCGCGAATCCGGCAGGCCGAGGAAAAGGTCGCCACGCGCAGGGCTGCGCCCGACCAGCATTGCGCATCGGGATGGGCAAACCAGCCGATGCGTTCTTCCATCACCAATTTGCCGCCCCGATCCTGCGGTTCACGGCGCACGATGACGGCATCGAGCTCGCCGCGTTCATAGGCCGGCATCAGCTCATGCGAGGAGCCCACGCGCACCTCCACCACCACGCCGGGATCAACTGCATGCAGCTGCGCCAGCGCACGCGGCAGGGCGGCACCGGCCACGTGGTCGCTGATGCCTACCGAAAAGCGTACCGGCCCCTGGTCCAGTTGCTCCAGCGCACGTTCATGTGCGGCCAGCAGGTTGCGCGCAGCCGGCAGGAACTGCTGGCCTTCGGTCGACAGCCGCACCTGACGCGGCGTGCGCTCCAGCAGGCGACGGCCCAGACGATGCTCCAGCTTCTTGAGTTTGAAACTGATGGCCGATTGCGTACTGTCCAGCGCTTCGGCCGCGCGCGTGAAGCTTTGCAGGTCGGCGGCCAGGACGAAGGCTTGAACGGTGTCCAGATCCAGCGGTTTTTCCATGACGTGTAGCCTCTTGTGGTCAGATATCCATGATGATGAATTTCAATCATTGAAATCATCCATCAGTGGTTTTTGAAATCATCGCACCAGCATAGCATGCAAGGCATGGAGACCACCCGCTCCAGCTTTTCATCAACCTGCAAGGAGAACGTCATGCCCCTGGTCCGCATTTCCCTGTTGCGCGGCAAGTCCCGCGCCTATCGCAGCGCCATCGCCGACAATGTCTATGAGGCGCTGCGCGAGAGCTTCAATGTACCGGAGGACGACCGCTTCATGGTCATCACCGAGCATGACCCGGAAGAGCTGGTCTTCAGCCGCAGTTACATGGGCATGGCCCGTACGGATGACTTCGTGCTGATCCAGCTTACAGTCAGCAATACGCGTACCCAGGCGCAGAAGAACGCGCTGTACGCCTCCATCGTGGCGCGCCTGCAGCAAGCCCCCGGCATCGGACCGGATGACGTGATGATCAGCCTGGTCGAGGGCGACAAGGGCAACTGGTCATTCGGGCGCGGGCTGGCGCAATACGTGATGTAGGCACATCGTCTGCAGGCTGCGCTGCGGCCTGCTAGGATGTCGCTCACCGTCATCACTGCGCGGCTGCCGCGCCTCCTCCATGCCCCCTGCGACATCCTGCCTGCGGCAGCCCCTGCGACACCTCACCCGTGGCCTGGCGGTCCTGCTGCTGGCCGCCGGACTGACTGCCTGCTCTTCCTCCAACAAGTACTACGACCCCAACAAGAGCAATCGCACCGAGACGGGATTTCGCAACAACTACCCGCAACCCGAGCGGGGCTCCTTCTGGAAATGGCAGTGGGAGCGCCTGACCCAGGGCCTGCCCAAGCCGCCCGAGAACAATTACCAGTTTCCCGTCGTCAAGCCCGACCTGGCCTGGCTCAAGTCCAACCACGGCAGACCCAGCGTGACCTGGATCGGTCATGCCACGGCGCTGGTGCAACTGGGCGGCAAGAACGTGCTGACCGATCCGATGTTCTCGCAGCGGGCCTCGCCCTTCTCCTTCATCGGGCCGTCGCGCAAGGTACCGCTGCCGATGCAGATCAGCGAGCTGCCGCATGTCGACGTGGTGGTGATCTCGCACAACCATTACGACCACCTGGACCAGGCGAGCGTGCAGCAACTGAATCTGCAGGCTGGCGGGCCGCCGCTGTTCCTGGTGCCGCTGGGGGTGCGTGAGTGGTTCCTGGCGCTGGGCATCACCAACGTGAAAGAAATGGACTGGTGGGACAAGACCGTTCTGGACAACCTGGACATCTACTTCGTCCCTGCCACGCATTGGTCGGCGCGTGGCGTGTTCGACCGTTCAGAGACCTTGTGGGGTGGCTGGGTGATCCAGGCGGCGGCGCAGCAAGCAGGCGCCGAGCCCTTCTCCGTCTATTTTGCGGGCGATACCGGATATTCGAAGGACTTCCGCGACATCGGCGAACGCTTCGGCCACTTCGACCTGGCGCTCATCCCCATCGGTGCCTATGCGCCACGCTGGTTCATGCAGAACCAGCATGTGGACCCGGCCCAGGCCGTCCTGATCCACGAGGACGTGCGGGCCAAGCGTTCGGTGGCCATTCATTGGGGGACCTTCGAACTGGCCGACGACGCGCTCGACGAGCCGCCCAGGGAGCTGGCCAAGGCCCTGCGCGAGGCGGGCTTGCCACAGGAACAGTTCCTCACGCTCAAGCATGGGGAGACGCTCAAGCTGGATCAGTGAATCAGGAGTACATCAACAACAAGGCCCGCATCGTTTCCGATGCGGGCCTTGGCGAGCATGCGATAGCGCAAGCTGCGCTACGTCTGCCAATCAATCCACGATGAACAACTTCGCCCCCACCGCCGTCGACGACCGGTGCGGTTCAGCCCCGTCGGCGACCTGGTAGCTCATGCCCGGCTTGAGGACAAAAGTGCGACCGTCCTCCAGCTCGGTATGCAGCTCCCCTTCCAGGCAGAGCAGCACATGTCCTTTCACGCACCAGTGGTCGGCCAGGTAACCGGGCGTGTATTCGACCATGCGCACGCGCAGGTCGCCGAACTGGCAGGTACGCCACCAGGCGGTGCCGGTGACGCCGGCATGCTCGGTGGCGGGGATCTGGCTCCAGTCCGTAGTGCCGAAGGGCAAATGGGCGATCTTCATCCGTGAAGCGCTCGGCCCTGATTACAGCTTGGACGCAATCAGCTTGCCCAGGCGCTCCACACCGGCGCGGATCTGCTCCGGCGGCACGGTCACGAAGGACAGGCGCAGCGTGTTCTTCTGCGCCACGTTGGCGTAGAACGGTGCGCCCGGAACGAAGGCGACCTTCTCCTGTTCCACGGCTTCATTCAACAGCGCGCTGGCGTCCAGGTGCTCGGGCAGAGTCACCCAGATGAACATGCCGCCCTCCGGCTTGCTCCAGCTGCAGCTGGCCGGGAAGTACTGTTGCAGCGCGTCCAGCATGGCCTGGCACTGGTCGCCGTAGAGCTTGCGGATGGTCGGCACGTGCTGGTCCAGGAAGCCGTCCTTGATGGCTTCGTACACCACCATCTGGGTCAGCTGCGCAGTGTGCAGGTCGGTGGCCTGCTTGGCCTGCTCCATCTTCAGGATCAGCGGGCGCGGTGCGACCACGTAACCCAGGCGGATGCCGGGGGTCAGCACCTTGGAGAAGGAACCCATGTAGATCACGCCCGACGGGTTCATCGACAGCATCTTGGGCAGCGGTGCATTCTGGTAGCTCAGGGCACCGTAGGGATCATCTTCGATCAGCGGCAGACCCAGGCGGGCACAGGTTTCCACCAGCTTGAAACGGCGCTCGGTGGGCAGGGTGCGGCCGGTCGGGTTCTGGAAATTGGGCAGCGAATACAGCATGCGCGCACCAGCGGCGATGGCGTCGATGGTCTCGGGTTGCAGGCCGAACTCGTCACTCGGCACCGATTCGAACTTGGCACCGTACAGCGAGAAGGCTTGCAGCGCGCCCAGGTAGCTGGGGGTCTCGACCAGCACCTTGCTGCCTTCGTCGATCATCACCTTGCCCAGCAGGTCCAGGCCCTGCTGGGAACCGGAAACCATCAGCACCTGCTCGGCGGTGATCTGAGCGCCGTTGGTGGACAGCGACGCCGCGATCCATTCACGCAGCGGCAGGTAGCCATCGGTCGGGCCGTATTGCAGGGCCATCTTGCCCTGCTGGCTCAACACGCGGTCGAAGGCGGTCTTCATGTGCTCGACCGGGAAGGTCAGCGGCGAGGGCAGGCCACCGGCGAAGGAGGTGATGTCAGGACGCATCGTCACCTTCAGGATTTCGCGGATGGCCGAGCTCTTCATGGCTTCGGCGCGCTGGGAGAACTGCCACTGCAGCGGTGCGGGATTTTCGAGTTTCATACGGTTCGTAGAGTCTGTGTCGGTGTGAGAGTGCTTCGGGCCGTGCGGCTTCTGCGGCCGCAACAGCCGGGCAGTGCATGGGATCGGCGATCAGGCGATCTCGGCGATCATTTCGATTTCCACGCAGGCGCCCATGGGCAGTTGCGCCACGCCAAAGGCTGAACGGGCATGCTTGCCGACTTCGCCAAAGACTTCACCGATCAGCTCGGAGGCGCCATTGGTCACCAGATGATGTTCGGTGAATTCGCCGGTCGAATTGACCAGGCTCATCAGCTTGACGATGCGCTTGACGCGGGTCAGGTCGCCACCACAGGCGGCCTGCAGGGTGGCGATCAGGTCCACGGCCACGGCGCGCGCAGCCAGTTTGGCGTCGTCGGTGCCGATGTCGCGTCCCAGCTGACCGACCCAGACCTTGCCATCCTTCTTGGCCAGGTGGCCGGAGAGGAAGACGGTATTGCCGGTTTGTGCATACATCACATAGGCTGCTGCCGGGGTGGCCACGGCGGGCAGTTCGATGTTCAGTGCTTTCAGCTTTTCATAGACGGACATGCGGTACTCCCAGTTGGACAGCGCCCGCTTGCGGCCAAAAGACAGTTGGCTCGCGCGTTGCGCGTTGACAAAATGTGAAAAAACAAGTGCTCGATTATCTCAAAAAACGGCAGCTTTAGCCCGTACCGGCTGAACTATTTCGGCTCGCAAACCCGGTCAGCACCGTGTCAGCGGCGCACCGCCATGCGACGGCCGATGGCTACCACCACGATCACGGCCAGGGCGAAGAGCATGTTGCTCGCATCCAGCGCCTCATGGGCGATCACCGCCGCGCCCAGCAGGCTCATGAAAGGTTGCAACAATTGCACCTGCCCGACACGGGCAATACCGCCCAGGGCCAGGCCCTTGTACCAGAAGAAGAAACCGATGAACATCGAGAACAGCGATACATAGGCAAAGGCCAGCCAGGCCGGTGCCGACGCCCTCACTCCGTACTGCCAGCCCAGCCACACCGAGACCGGCAACATCACCGGCAGGGCCACCACCAGCGCCCAGGCGATCACGTTCTGTCCGCCCATGCTCTGAGCCAGGCGTCCGCCTTCGGCATATCCCATGGCGGCAGTCACCACGGCGGCGAACAGAGCGAAGTCGGCCAGATGGAAACTGCCGCCGCCCTCGCGCAAGGCAAACGCGATCACGATGCCGGAGCCCGCCAGCGCCGCCAGCCAGAAACCCTTCGAGGGCCGCTCGCCGAAGCGCAGCGCACCGAACAGGGCGGTCGCCAGCGGCAGCAGGCCCACTACCACGGCGCCGTGGGCGGCCGGGACATAGCGCATGGCGATCGAGGAAAACAACGGAAAACCCACCACCACGCCCAGCGCCGTGATGATGAGACCGCGCAGTTGCTGGCGCGTCGGACGCGGGGCCTTGATCCAGGCCAGCAGCGCGAGCGCACAGACGCCGGCCACCACCGCGCGGCCAAAGGCGATGAAGGCCGGATTGAGCTCGGCCACGGCGACCCGGGTAAAGGGCAGCGTGAGGCTGAAGATGGCCACGCCGATCAGGCCCAGCCACATGCCGCGACTTTCGTGACGGATGACGCCGGAAGTTCTTGCTGCGGGGTGGCGGGTCTTGCTGCTGGCTTGCATGAGGGTCCCCTGTCGTCAAAACGCGTTATTGCACCAAATCATTTTTCATTTGCTACTGCTACAACCAGATTGCCAGCGCCGAATAGAGTGTCAGCGAGACCATGATGCCCGCAAAGATCGCGCGCCACCGGGGCTGTTCGAGATAGCGCCGCAAGACCGCACCGGCGCCGGCCCACACCGACACGCAAGGCAGGTTGACCGCGCAGAACACCGTACAGTAGATCAGGATGGCCAGCCAGCCGGCGCGTTCATGCAGTAACGGCATGAAGGCCGAGGCACCGGTAATGGCCATCACCCACCCCTTGGGATTGGCGAACTGGAACATCGCCGCCCCCAGGAACGACATCGGCTGCACCGCCCGCTCACCCGCACCGGCAATGCCCATGCGGCGCAATTGCCAGGCCAGATGAAGCAGATAGGCGCATCCCAGCGCCTTCAACAACAGCACCACTTGCGGCAGCGCCACCACCAGTTGACCTATACCGAATGCGCATACGGCCAGCAGCACACCGAAGCCGAAGGTGATGCCCAGCATGTGCGGCAGGGATCGCCGGAAGCCGAACCAGATGCCCGAGGAGGTCAGCATGATGTTGTTCGGCCCCGGCGTGATGGAGGAGACGAAGGCAAACGACATCAGCGGCAACAAGGCTTCGATCATGCGTTTCTCCTGTGCGCAGCCTGCGCCAGCGACACCACCTGCGCCGGTGCCAGAAGCGCATCGGCCGCAGCGCTCGGGCGTGCCAGCACACGGGCGAAGACGTCGTGATCGACGTTGCCGCCGGAGAGCGTGACACCGATCTTCTGGCCGCGCAGACGCGCGCGCAGTTGCAGGGCGGCGGCCAGCGCACAGGCACCCGCGCCTTCGGCCACATTGTGGGTGGCGATGAAGGCCAGCTTCATGGCATCCATCACTTCGTCATCAGTGACGGCGACGACCTCGTCAACGTCGCGGAGCATCACGTCCAGCGAAGCCTGGTCCGGCACACGACAGGCCACGCCATCGGCGATGCCGGTCGAGACCGGCGCTTCGATCTTGCGGCCCGCCTCGAAAGAGAGCTTGTAGGCCAGCGCATGGGCCGAGACCACGCCGATGATGCGCGTCTTCAAACCCAGCGCATTGCGGGCCGCAACCGCACCACACATACCGGAACCTTGCCCGATGGGCACCAGCACCACATCCAGCCCGGGCTGGGCGGCGAAGAGCTCCATCCAGTAGGTCGACACGCCCGCCACCAGGTGACGATGGAAGGAAGGGATCATGTGCAGTTGCTGCTCGCCGGCCAGACGCTGGGCATGTTCGCGGCTATCCTGGAATTCGCGGCCATGCTCGATCAGGTCCACGCCCAGGGCGCGCATGGCGGCATTCTTTTCGCGGCTGTTGCCTTCGGGGACCACGATGGTGGCGGCGATGCCAAAGCGCCGCGCCGACAAACCGACCGACTGGCCATGATTGCCGCGTGTAGCGGAAATGACGCCGGACAGTTGCGGCTGCTGCCGGGCCAGGTGATGCAGATAGACCATGCCACCGCGCACCTTGAAGGCACCGGTCGGGGCGTGGTTCTCATGCTTGACCCACACCTCGGCAGCCAGCGCCTGGTTCAGCAACGGCCAGCACAGTTGCGGGGTCGGAGCCATGCCGGCGTAGACGATGCCGGCCGCCTGTTCGATCTCTTCCAGGCCGGGCAGCAGTTCGCTGGCAGTCCGGGTGGCTTGGCTGGCTTGGATGGACAGGCTGGTCATGACGATGGTCTCCTCGAAAAGATGCGAAACAAGAGCACTGATCGCAGCCCGGTCCGGCGCATTCCCGCCAGGCCGCTTACTCTTGCATTGGCTGACATCCTAGCCGACAATACCAGTACAGTACCTGTACACTTTTCCAAATAGTTTTAAACATTGTCACGGTAAAATGACCAATACAGTCAAGCATCTGCGCAGTATTCCCTCCAAGACACTGTCCAGTGACAGCGCCCTGCCCGGCTGGCCGCTGCTCATTCGCGAGAGTGGCGAGTCGCTGGTGGACCAGATCGTGCGCGGCGTACGCGCCCGCATCGATGACAAGCTGCTGCGTGGCGGCGCGCGCATGCCCTCGATCCGGCAGTTTGCCGATGCCCACGAGATCTCGCGCTTTACCGTGGTGGAAGCCTTTGACCGGCTGGTGGCCCAGGGCTATCTGGAGTCACGCCGGGGCTCGGGATTCTTCGTCAAGGAACGGGTGGCCGTCGCCAACGGCTACGGCAACCTGGCCGCGCAGGCTGAGGCGGTGGCCGAGGCCGAACGCGGGCTGGATGTGGTCTGGCTGGTCCGCAACATGTTTCGCCAGATGCCGCCGCACAAGATGCCCGGGGGCGGCCTGCTGCCGCCGGACTGGCTCGATGGCGAACTGATCGCCAACGCCCTGCGCGCCATCAGCCGTGACAATCCTTCCCTGCTGCTGGGCTACGGCACACCGCTGGGTTTCCTGCCGCTGCGCCAGCAATTGCAGTTGAAGCTGGCCGAGCTGGAAATCGCGGCCGCGCCCGAGCAGTTCGTGCTGACCACCGGCGTGACCCAGGCCATCGATACGGTGGCGCGCCACTTCCTGCGGCCGGGCGATGTGATCTTCGTGGATGATCCGGCCTGGTTCCTGATGTTCGGTTCCTTTGCCGCGCTGGGGGCCAGGATCGTCGGTATCCCGCGCCTGGCCGATGGCCCGGACATCGCCCAGTTGCGCGAGCTGGCGGCCATCCACAAACCCAAGCTGTACGTGATCAACTCGGTGCTGCACAACCCGACCTCGACCTCGCTGTCAGCTGCCAAGGCGTTCCAGGTGCTGCGTATCGCCGAGGAGCATGACTTCATCATCGTCGAGGACGACATCTATTGCGACATGCACCCCGGCTCGGCCGTGCAGGCCGCCACGCGCATTGCGGCGCTGGACCAGTTGCAGCGGGTGATCTATCTCGGCGGGTTTTCCAAGACCCTCTCGGCCAACCTGCGCGTGGGCTTCATCGCCACCTCGGCCGAACTGGCGCGCAGCCTGGCCGACCGCAAGCTGCTCTCCACACTCACCACCGGCGAGATCGGTGAACGGGTGGCCTACCGGGTGCTTTCCGAAGGGCATTACCGCAAGCATGCGGAACGACTGCGGGCGCGTCTGAACGGTGCGCGCGACAAGGTGATGCGCCAGCTGGAGAGGATGGGCATGGAGGTGGAGGATCCGCCGCCCTGCGGCATGTTCCTGTGGGTCGATACCGGGCGTGATACCAACGTGCTGACCGAAGAGGCGATGGAACAGGGATTCCTGCTGGCGCCGGGCAGCCTGTTCTCGCCCTCGCAACTGCCCTCCACCCGCATGCGCATCAACGTCGCCGGGATGTCGGACCCCGGCATCTGGCGCTTCCTGGAAAAGGCGATGGACCGCTGACCATCGCCCTCTTCCCGCACGGCAGGCCGGCCCCGGCTCATCGTTCCATCAGGCCGTCACCAGATGGATGCGGGCAATCTCCTGATTGCTGGCGTTGTAGAAGGCATAGTCGGTCGAACCGGGGAAGTAGACGTAGTGGTCAGAACCATTGGCCATGATCTGCAAGCTCTCCGAGGAACTCATCTTGACGGTCAGCACCTTGGAGATGCCGCTGCCGTCCATGCCCATCTGACGCACGTCATCGGCCGTGATGATGACGTTGGTACCGCTGCCGGCACTCACGTCCAGCGTGGTGATGCCGGTGACCTTGCTGGAGAAGTTGCTCAGATTGAGCGTCGAACCCAGATCGGCGAAATGCAGCGTGGTCACGCCGGCGCCACCGCTGATGCTGTGGATGTTGGCGCTGCCGGTGGTCTGGTTGACCATGTCGCTCTGCGCCCCCGCCGAACTGTGCGAGCCGGCACTGACGTTGATCAGGTTGCTGCCGCTGCCCACCGTGACCGAATTGCTGCCGCCATCGACCACGTTGAAGATGTCGGTGCCCGAACTGGCGCCGCCGCCATCGAGTACGTTGGTGGTGGTGGTGCCACGCGCAGAGAGCACGTTGGCCGCACTGTTGCCGGTCAGGGTGCTATCGACGTTGGCACTCCCTTCCAGGTTGGCAATGCCAATGTAGCTGTCGCCGCTGGCATCGCCGCCGCTACCGCCCGACACCAGGCTGGCGGAGATCGTACTGCCGGTCGAATACAGGTAGCTGACCGTATCGCTCCCCCCTGCCCCGCCGTTGAAGATGTTGGCCGCACTGCTGGCATAGAAGGTATCGCTGCCGGCACTGCCGGTAGCGTTCTGGATGTTGGCGTAGGTGTCCCCGGCTGCATAACCGCCACTGCCGGTGCCATGGAACAGATCCACCACCACCGCCGAGCTGCCCGAGCGTGCATAGTTGACGGTGTTGTTGCCCGCCCCGCCGTCGAAGAAATTGGCGACGCCGCTGGCATAGAAAGTATCGTTGCCCGCGCCGCCGGTGAGGTTGTCGATGTTGGTGAAGGTGTCCCCCGCCGCATAGGTGCCGGTGGCCGCCAGGGTGTTGGTCAGGTCCACGGTCACGCCGCCGGTATCGTATTCGTAGCTGACGGTGTCCACGCCATTGCTGCCGCCGTCGAATTTGTTGGCCTGGGTACTGGCCTTGAAGAGGTCGTTGAAGGCGCTGCCGATGACGTTGTCGATGTTGACCAGGATATCGCCCTGGGCATCTCCTCCCGTGCCGGATCCGTTCTTGAGGTCGATGGTCACGGCCGAGCCGGAACCGGCATACGAGGCATAGGTCGACGCACGATTGCCGTTGACTGCGGTGATGGTGTCCGCACCTGCACCGCCCTCCAGCACCGACTGCGTACCCGCCGTGGCGAAGCCGGTCAGGGTGTCGTTGAAGGCACTGCCGACGGCGTTTTCGATGCTGACATAGGTGTCGCCCTGCGCATAGTTGCCGCTGCCGGTGCCCGTGGACAGGTCCACGGTCACGCCGGTAGTACCGTCACCGCTGGTGGAAAGCGAGTAGTTGACCGTATCGGAGCCCCCCGCGCCACCACTGAGCTTGTTGGCATTGGCACTGGCGAAGAAGGTGTCGTTCTGGCTGCTGCCGATGAGGTTGTCGATGTTGAACAGCGTATCGCCCTGGGCATCGCCGCCGCTGCCGGTGCCGGCCTGCAGGTTGATGCTCACGCCCGCTGACGAGCCGGCATAGGACGCATAGGTATCGGCACGGTTGGCGAGCACGGCAGTGAGGCTGTCAGCGCCCTTGCCGCCGGTCAGCACCGAGCTCACACCCGCCGTGGCGAAGCCGGTCAGGGTATCGGCCCAGTCGCTGCCGATCACGTTCTGGATGTTGGCGTAGGTATCGCCCTGGGCGTAGTTGCCGCTGCCGACACCGGTTGAGAGATTCACCGTCACGCCGGTGGAACTGTTGCTGCTGGCCGAGCCGGCATAGCTGACGGTATTGGACCCGGCACCGCCATCCATGAAGTTCACCGCCAGGCTGGCCACGATGGTGTCATTGCCGCTGCCGCCGGTGGCATCCTGAATGTTGGCGTAAGTATCGCCATTGGCCAGGCTGCCCGTGCCGCCGCTGCCACTGCCGGTGAGCAGGTTGATGGTTTCATCGGCGCTGGAATTGACGTAGCTCACGCGGTTGTGCAGCGAACCGGTGCCGCCATCGAGAGCGTTGGCCGCTGCGCTGGCGATGAAGACGTCATCGGCGGTGCCGCCGGTGGCGTCCTGGATGTTGGTGTAGGTATCGCCGTTGGACAGGCTGCCCGTGCCGCCGCTGCCGCTGCCGTTGAACAGGTCGATGGTCTCCGAGACGCTCGAGGTACTGTAGTTGACGCGGTTGTGGCTGCCGCCACCGCCATCGAATTTGTTGGCCGCGCTGTTGCCGTAGAAAGTGTCGTTGCCGCCACCACCGGTGACGTCCTGAATGTTGATGTAGGTATCGCCATTGGCCAGGCTGCCCGTGCCGCCACTGCCGGTGCCGGTGACCAGGTTGACGGTTTCGTCGGCACTGGAATTGGCGTAGCTGACCAGGTTGTGCGAACTGGCCGTACTGGTGCCGCCGTCGAAGAAGTTGGCCGCGCTGTTGGCGATGAAGACATCATCGGCCGAGCCGCCTGTGACGTCCTGGATGTTGGTATAGGTATCGCCATTGGCCAAGCTGTTCGCGCCACCGCTGCCGGTGCCGTTGAACAGGTTGACCGTTTCGGCCACGGTGGAACTGCTGTAGTTGACGCGGTTGTGACTGCCGCCACCGCCATCGAAGAAGTTGGCGGCACTGGTGCCGTAGAAGGTGTCATTACCGCTGCCACCGGTCACGTCCTGGATGTTGGTGTAGATATCGCCATTGGCCAGGCTGTTCGTACCGCCGCTGCCGGTGCCTGCGATCAGGTTGACGGTTTCATCGACCGTGGAGTTGGAATAATTGACCCGGTTGTGCGTACCGCCGCCGCCATCGAAACTGTTGGCGGCGCTGTTGCCGTAGAAGGTGTCATTGCCGCTGCCGCCGGTGGCATCCTGGATGTTGGTGTAGGTGTCGCCGGCTGCCAGCGTGCCGCTGCCCAGTCCGGTGACAAGGTTGATGGTCTCATTGGCCGTGGAGTTGGCATAGCTGACACGGTTGTGCGAACTGGCCGTGCTGGTGCCGCCATCGAAGTTGTTGGCCGCCGCGCTGGCTACGAAGAGATCATCGGCCACACCGCCGGTAGCGTCCTGGATGTTGGTGTAGGTATCGCCATTGGCCAGACTGCCGGTGCTGCCACTGCCATTGCCGGTGAACAGGTCGACCGTTTCGGAGACCGTGGAGCTGCTGTAGTTGACCCGGTTATGGCTGCCCCCACCACCATCGAAGTTGTTGGCCGCCGTGTTGCCGTAGAAGGTGTCATTGCCGCCCCCGCCGGTGACGTCCTGGATGTTGATGTAGGTGTCGCCGTTGGCCAGACTGCCGGTGCCGCCCGTGCCCTGGCCGGTGACCAGGTTGACGGTTTCATCCACGGCGGAATTGGTGTAACTCACACGGTTGTGCAGCGAGCCGCTGCCACCGTCGAAGGCGTTGGCAGCCGCGCTGGCGATGAAGACGTCATCGGCCGTACCACCGGTCACATCCTGGATGTTCGTGTAAGTGTCGCCATTGGCCAGACTGCCCGTGCCACCCGACCCGGTACCGGCGAACAGGTTCACGGTCTCGGCCACGGTGGAGCTGGCGTAGTTGACCCGGTTGTGACTGCCGCCGCCGCCATCGAAGCGGTTGGCCACCGTGTTGCCATAGAAGGTGTCGTTGCCGCTGCCACCGGTGGCATCCTGGATGTTGGTGTAGGTGTCGCCTGCTGCCAGGCTGCCGGTGCCGCCGCTGCCCTGGCCGGCGAGCAGGTCGATCGTCTCGTCGACACTGGAGTTGGCGTAGCTGACCTGGTTGTGCGTGCCGCCGCTGCCGTCGAAATGATTGGCCGCAGCACTGGCGATGAAGGTGTCATCGGCGCTGCCACCGGTGGCGTCCTGGATGTTGACGTAGGTATCGCCATTGGCCAGGCTGCCGGTACCGCCTGTGCCCACGCCATTGAACAGGTCCACCGTCTCGGCCACGCTCGAGTTGACGTAGCTCACGCGATTGTGCGAGCTGGCCGTGCTGCTGCCGCCATCGATGAAGTTGGCGGCGGCGTTGGCGATGATGAGGTCGTCGCCCGAACCACCGGTCACGTCCTGGATGTTGGTGTAGGTATCGCCCGCAGCGTAGGTGCCGCTGCCGCTGCTGGTGAAGAGGTTGATGGTCTCGCTGGTGGTCGAGTGCGCATAGCTGACCCGGTTGTGCAGCGACCCGCTACCGCCGTCGAAATTGTTGGCCGCCAGACTGGCCACGAAGGTGTCATCGTAGATGCTGCCGGTGAGGTCCTGCACATTCACCAGCTTGTCGCCCGCCGCATAGCCGCCGGAGGTGCCGCTACCATTGGTGAAGCTCAGGTCCACCGTGACGGCGGCGTCGGAACCGGCATAGCTGACGCGATTGTGCGAACTGGCCGTGCTGGTGCCACCATCGATGCTGTTGGCCTCGCTGCTGGCGATGATGACGTCGTCGAGCGAGGAGCCGACCACGTTCTGGATGCCGGTGTAGGTATCGCCCGCGGCAAAGCCGCCACTGCCGCTGCCGGTCACCAGGTTGACGGTGACTGCCGCCGTCGAGAAGGCATAGCTGACCGTATTGGAACCCAGCCCGCCGGCAAGGACATTGCTGTTGCTGTCGGCGATGAAGGTATCGTCGTAGGCCGAACCGATCACGTTCTGGATGCCGCTGTAGGTGTCGCCCCCGGCGAAGCCGTTGCTGCCGGTCCCATGGAACAGGTCGACGGTGACGCCGTTGCCGTCGCTGGCCTTGGCATAGCTCACCGTATTGGTGCCGGCCCCGCCGACGAAATCATTGGCAGCCAGGCTGGCGATGAAGGTGTCGTCGGAGGCGCTGCCGGTGACGTTCTGGATGTTGACGTAGGTATCGTTGTCGGCATAGCCGCCGCTGCCGCTGCCCAATACCAGGTCCACGGTGACGCCGGCGTTCGATGCGGCATAGCTGACGCGGTTCGAGCCGGCTCCGCCGTCGAAGTTGTTGGCCGCGGCACTGGCCACGAAGCTGTCATTGCCAACACCGCCGGTGAGGTCCTGGATGTTGGAGAGCTTGTCGCCCTGGGCGTAGCCGCCTGAGGTGCCGGTGCCGTCGGTGTAGTTCAGGTCCACCGTGACCGCCGTGGTGGAGGCGGCATAGCTGACGCGGTTGTGATTGGAACCGGCGCCATCGAAGGTATTGGCATCGGCGCTGGCTACGAAGGTATCGTCGTAGGCACTGCCGATCAGGTTCTGGATGTTGCTGAAGGAGTCGCCCGCCGCATAGTAGCCGCCGGTACCGGTGCCGATGGCATTGGTGAGATCGACCGTCACGCCACCTGTCGAGTAGATGTAGCTGACCGTATTGGAGCCAGCGCCGCCGTCGAAGTTGTTGACGTCGGCGCTGGCAATGAAGGTATCGTTGAAGCTGCTGCCGACCAGGTTCTGGATGTGCGCCAGCACGTCACCCTGGGCATAACCGCCAGAGGTACCGGTGCCATCCGAGTGCGTCAGGTCGACCGTGACGGCGGCATTGGAATTGGCATAGCTGACCGTATCCGAACCGCCCAGCCCACCGTTGAAGTTGTTGGCGGCAGCACTGGCGATGAAGGTATCGGAATATGAACTGCCGACGATGTTCTGGATGTTGGTATAGGTATTGTTCTGCGCATAGCCGCCGCTGCCGCTCAGGGTGATCATGTTCACCGTGACCGCGCCGGTCGATGCCCCGTAGTTCACCGTATCGGACCCGCCGCTGCCGCCATCGAAGTGCACGCTGTCCACCCCGGCGATGAAGACGTCGTCAAAGGCCGAGCCGATGGCATTCTGGATGTGGTTGTAGCTGTCGCCCTCGGCATAGCCGCCGGTACCGCGTCCGGAGACGAAGTTGATCGATACCCCCGTCGTCGACCCGGCATAGCTGACCGTATCGCTGCCGCCGCTGCCGCCATCGAAACTGTTGGCGTCGGCGCTGCCCACGAAGGTATCGTTGTAGGCGGTACCGATGACGTTCTGGATGCGCACGTAGCTATCGCCCGCCGCCGCCCCGCCGCTGCCCACCCCGCTTTGCAGGTTGACGTTCACCCCGGCATTGGAGTTGACATAGGACACCGTATTGGAACCCAGCCCGCCATCGAAGCGGTTGGCGTCGCCACTGGCGATGAAGATGTCGTTGTAGTCGCTGCCGATGGCGTTCTGGATATGTGTATAGGTGTCGCCCTGCGCGTATCCGCCCGACCCGGTGCCGGTGACCAGGTTGACTGTCACGGCACTGTTAGATGAAGCGTACGACACTGTATCGGACCCGCCGCTGCCACCGTCGAGTCGGTTGACCGCTGCATTGACCACGAAGGTATCGTCGAAGGCACTGCCGCGCAGGTTCTGGATATTGCTCAGCTGGTCGCCCTGGGCATCCCCGCCCGTGCCCGCCCCGGTGACCAGGTTGACTGTCACGCCGGCGGAGGACCCCGCATAGCTGGCCGTGTTGACGTTGGTGCCGGTGCTGTTGAGGCCGCCCACGATCTGGTCGGCGCCGGCGCCCCCTTCGAAGAAGGTATTGCCACTGCCGCCGATCAGCACGTCGTTGCCGGTGCCGCCATAGAGCAAGTCATTGGCGTTGCTGCCATAGACGGTCACGCCACCGTTGCCGGCATGGATCTCGTGCGGCAGGCCCTGGGCCGGCAGCACCAGCACCGGGTCGCCGGTGGCCGGGTCGAGATAGCTCAGGTCACCATAGGCACTGGCATCCTTGATGGCCACGTGGCGAGTGTCGTTCAGGGTGAGCTGGCCATTGGAGGTAGCCACCACGGTGGTGAAGCTCAGGTCGAAAGCCTGGTGTACCGGTGAGGCTGAATTGGCTTCCACCGTACTGTACTGGAACTGTAATGGGAAGTCGGTTTGACCGGCCGCCACCGACACCTGGAAACGTCCGCCACCGAGGTCGGTACCGTTGACGATGGACATGCCCGCCGGTACGCCCGAGACCGTCACCGACACCACCGTGCCACTGCCGGTGATGGTCACGTCGAACACCTTGATGAAGGTGCCGGCATTGTTGCCCGCCGCGTAGATCGTATGCACGCTGTCGGGGGCATTGATGACCTGGGTACTGAACTGCAGCGGCAGCCCGGCATCGGTGGCCGAAGCGGCCACGCCACCGCTCCCCCGGAGAACATCGCCGCTCTGCGTGGTCGTGGCGAGGTTGACCAGCTTGATCGCCATCGATGGCTGCGAAGGATCGACCACGATGGTGGAGGGCTGGCTGCCGGGGCGTTCCGGCGGCAGCTGCAGATCGCTCGGCTTGACGGGGGCGTCGTTGGAATTGGGATTGATCTGGGGCGAAAACACCGGGGGAGTGTTGGACACCAGATCCTGCGCCGCCGCTGCCGTGGCCCCCACGGTGGTGTGGGTGGTATCGCCGCCGACGACAGGACCTGCCGAGGTGGCCGACTTGGAGCTGGCGCTGCTGCTGGTCAGGGACGCCGCATTGTCACTGATGATCTGGGCGAACTGGGTGGCGCCCTCGCCGCCGATGCTGGCCGAGTTGCGATCCACCGTCACCGTCTGGGCCGGGGCCACGTTGGGCGCCGAGCTCACGGGATCGGAATTGAGCACGCGCGACTGATCGTTGGGCTTGAGCGCGATCTTGCCCACGGTATCGAGCAGCTTGCCGGTATCGGCGCTGGTGTCGGTGAACTTGACCTTGGACTTGTCGTCCATCGCCTCCATGGCGCCGCCGGCCAGCACCACCTTGGTGCCATCGGCCATGTGCAGCACCATGTCCACGTCGACCACCTGCACGTGCTGCACGGCCGCGCGGGTGGCGCTGACCTGGAAGCTGCCGGCCTGGTCGGGCATGACCACCTTGACGGGGCCTGCCACCTTGTCCGCGGAGTTCGCTTGTGATGAGCTTGCGGTTGCCATGTTTCCTCGCTATCGAAGATCGTTCGAGTTTCGAATCTGGTTCGGTGTGATCCTGCCTGGCAGAGTCACTGCAAAATCTGGTCGCGCGGTCCGTCTGCCACGATGCGCCCGCCCTCGATGACGATGATGCGGTCCACGTGGCGCAACAGCGCCGGGCTATGGGTGGCCACCACCAGCGTGCGGGAGCCGGCATAGGCCGCCAGCCGCTCGATGATGCGGGCCTCGGTCTGCTGGTCCACGCCGGTCGTCGGTTCGTCCAGCAGCAGGATGCGCGGGGTGCAGGCGATCACGCGGGCCAATGCCACCATCTGACGCTGGCCGCCGGAGAGATTGCCGGGCGCCTTGATGGCCTGATCCAGGCGCAGCTCGCCGCGCGCGATCAGGTCATCCAGTGACGATACCGCCAGCGCCGCTTCATAAACCTGCCCCGGCACGCGGTCGCCCACAAAAATGTTGGCCGCCACCGTGCCATCGAAGAGGAAGGGTTCCTGCGGCTTGAAGCCGATGCAGCGCATGCGCACTTCGGGGGCATAGGCCGTCACGGCCACGCCATCGATGAGGACGTGGCCTTCGTCGGGCTTGTGCAATCCGGCCAGCGCCCGCAGCAGCGTGGACTTGCCGGAGCCGGAACGTCCTACCAGGCCGACCTTCTCGCCGGGCTGGATGGTCAGCGAAATATTCTTCAGGGTCGCATTTTCTTTCTGGTCCAGGTGCAGCAGCAGATTGCCGACCTGGATCAGGCCGCGCATTTCCTGGCGTAGCACGTCGGCGGTCGGGGTTTCTTCCTGCTCTTCGAACAGCTGGTCGAATTCGGCGCGGGCACGGCGGAACATCTCGATGCGCCCCAACAGCGCGGCCAGCGAGGACAGCACCGTGGTGGCGCGACTGATCAGCAGCGAACAGGCGATGAGCGCACCGACGGTCAGCAGGTTGTCTTCCACCAGATAGACACCGACCACCAGCGTGGCCACCGAGATGAAGGTGTAGCCGACGGTGGAGATGGCGTAGCTGGTGTTCATCCAGAAACGGCTCTTGGCCTGGGCCACGGCATTGGCGCCGGCATCGGCCAGGAAGGCGCGCATGAGGCGGTCCTGCAGGGGCGTGGTCTTGAGCGTTTCCATGCCGTAGACGATGCTGGCCAGCTTGTCGACCTTGCCGGTGCCGGCCTTCATGGCGGCATGGGCGTAATCGTTGGCCGGCACCTTCAGCAGCAGTTGCAGCCCCACCAGCAAGGCACCGCCCACCAGCAGCACCCACACCATGTGGCCGCCGATCAGGCCCAGCACCACCAGATACAGCGCCAGGAACGGCAGGTCCACCAGCAGCAGCATGTAGTTGGAGGACAGCAGGTCGCGTGCGGCCGACAGATCGCGGTAGCGCGCCAGCACCACGCCCACCGGGGCCTGTACCTTGGCTGTCAGCAGGCGGCGTGCCGAGACTTCGTCGAATTCGCCATCCAGGCGACCGGCCAGTTGCTCGGTGTAATACACGCGGATGATGCGCAACACCAGCTCCAGCCCGATGAAGAGCAGCATGCCCAGCGTCAGCGCCCAGAGCGTTTCCGGGATGTGATTGCCCAGCACCTTGTCGTAGATCAGCCGCGAATACAGCGGCATCAACAAGCCCAGCAGATTGACCAGGATGCCGGCGACGATGACCTCGACGAAACGGCTGCCATAGGCGCGCAGCAGCGTCAGGTAAGTGGGATCGGCGCGCAGGTCCGTGCGGACTTGCGGCTGATCGATGTGGACCTGTTCGCTGGCGTTCATGGTGTGCGGTGATCGTCGTCAGGCCGGCATCAGGCCTGGCCGCCGCGATTGGTCGCGGTGAGTTCGCGGATCGCTTCGCGCAGCTCCAGACGCAGGTCCTTGACCATGGTCTGGCGGCCGCTGCGCATTTCTTCGATGACGGTCTGCCAGTTGATGTTCTGGCGCATCAGCGCTTCGGTGATGGAGGTCAGCGATTGCGGGATGGCCCCCAGGTTCTTGACGCGGTCGTTCTGGGTCGCCATGTGCTTGGCCAGGTCGATCTGCAGCTGGCGTGCGGAGAGCGCATCGCGCGCCATGTTGCTGGAGTTCTCGCCGATGGTGTTGCCCAGTTCGTTCAGACGAGCCGCCACGGTGGCCTGCAGTTCGCCCTGGTACTGGATGGCGCCCATCTCGTCGGCCAGGCGTACCGAGATCTGGTTCAGCAGCGCCGGCAGTTGCGCAATATTCTGCGCGTTCTTCTCGTTCATGCTGGAGATTTCGCCCTGCTGCGCCTGCAATGAATTGAGCGCCGTGGACAACGCCAGTTGGCCGGTCTGGATGGTAGTGACGATCTGCGGCAGCACTTCGAAGGTGCGATTGGCGATATCGCCATTGACGGAGAGGCGCTCTTCCAGCGAGGACAGGCTGTCGGAAAGATCGCGCGCCGAGGTGATCTTGGTGTTGATCAGCTGGCCGACGTTGCGGATTTCTTCCAGCGTCTGCTGCGCGGTTTCGTGCATGCGCGGGCCGAAGGCCACCAGTTGGCGCAGGCTGCGCGACTCTTCCATGCTGTCGTTGAAGAGCTGGACGATGTTGTTCAAGCGATCGTTCAGACCTTCCAGCTTGATGCCGGCCTGCAGCGAGGCTTCCGAACTGTTGCGCGCAGCCATGATCGATTCACGCTGCAACACCATGAGGTCCTGCAGGAATTCGGCGAGGAAGGTTTCGGAGACGCCCTGGCGCTGGGTGGCGGCCGGGCCGCTCATGTCGTGCACCACGTGCTGCACCATGTCGCTGATACATTCACGGGCCCGGGTGACCAGCTTCTTGCTGGCCGCGCGCAGGGGCGTCAACGTCAGGCCCAGGGCCAGCGAACCGATCAGGCCGAACATCGACGCCGAGAAGGCCGTCCCCATCGACGCCAGCGGCTTTTGCAGGTCGGCCACCAGGTGCATGAAGGAGGCATCCATGTCGCCACCGGCACTGGCCTTGCCGAAGCCGTCGATGAGCGCCGCCGTGCTGACCAGCGTTTCCAGCAGACCGATGAAGGTGCCCAGCAGGCCCAGCGCAATCATGAAACCAGTCAGGAATTGCGGGAACTCGGTCTTGGCATCGAGATGGGCGCGCAAGTCATGCAGCGAGCCCTCGATGGTTTCCTGTTCGATACGCGAGGTCAGGCGACCCTTGGTGCTGGCCACCGAGACCAGCACCTGGCCGATCTCCGTGCCCTCGAACTCGGGCGCCTTGACCAGGCTGTCCATCGATTCGCCGGCCTTGGTGCGGTCGTAGAACTGCATCAGCTTGTCGTATTCCCAGTTGACGCGATAGAGGTTGTAGAAGATCAGGCTCACCCCGAACACCGCCACGGCGATGATGAAGAGGTTGAGGAAGGGATTGATCTGGATCGCATGCCCCACGAAGGCCCGGAACAGGAAGGCCCCGAACAGCAGCAGGAGCGTCGGGATGGCGGCAAGTGCGTAGAACTGGCGAAGATTTTTCATACGTGCGAGGTTCCGGAGAAAAGAACGCAGGGAAAATGGCTGGTGCAGAAAACGTCAACCGCCGCAAAGCCTTGGTGGATGCGGCTTTGCGGCGAGCAATAAGTCACTGCGGGGATGGCGGCGCAGTTCATCGCGGCTCCCGCAGGGCACCCTGGCCGAAGCGCGACAGCGGCGACATCAGGTATTGCCACACCGTGCGGCGGCCGACAATGATGTCGGCGCTGGCGGTCATGCCGGGCATCAGGGCCAGCTTGCGCTGCAGTTCGTTGTCGCCGCGCTGCACGGCGATCTTGATGCGGTAGCTGCGCTCGCCGCGCGGATTGTTGTCATCGGGGACGGTGTCGGCGCTGATCTCGGTGACCACGCCTTCCATGGCGCCATAGACGCCATAGTCATAGGCCGATACCTTCACGCGCGCCCTGGCACCGGTGACCAGTTCGGCGCGGTCGGTGGGGGAGATGCGGGCTTCGATCACCAGCTTGTCGTCGCTGGGGGTCATCTCGATGATGGGGTCGCCCGGGCGGACCACACCGCCGACGGTATTGATCAGCACGCGGTTGACCACGCCATCCATGGGCGCCTTCACCTCCGAGCGCGAGACGCGGTCATTGCGCGACTTGATCTCTTCCTGCAGGCGGGCCAGTTCGTTTTCGGCAGCGGTCAGCTCGGTGCGGGCGTCCGATCGGAAGCGCGACGACGCTTCTCCCATCTTGGCCTGGGACTCGGCGATGGCGGCCTTCAGGCGCGGGATCATGGCTTCGTTGGCGGAGAGCTTGCTCTGCGCATCCTGCACGCGGGCAGCGGCCTGGATGTCTTCCAGCTGCGAGGCGGCATTGCGTTCGAGCATGTTGTGGATCAGCTTGTACTGGCGCTGTGCCAGATCCAGTTCGCTGGTCTGGCTCTTCTGGCGACTGATGGCTTCACCCAGTTCGGCCTGGCGTTGCGCGGACTGTTCGCGCAATACCGACATTTCCTGCGTGAGCTTGGCCGAGCGCGCAGCGAAGGCGGCCTGTTCGCTTTGCACGGCGGGGTCGTCGTGTTCCAGGTCGGCCGGCATCTGCAGGCTGGCGGCTCCGGCGGCTTCGGCCGAGAGGCGCGCGATCTTGGCGCGCAGGCCGAGAATTTTCACACGGCCTTCACCGAGGTCGGCATTGGCGCGCACGTCGGCAATGGAGACCAGGGTCTGGCCCTTCCTGACCACCGCACCCTCGCGCACCAGGATGGCCGAGACGATGCCGCCTTCCAGGTGCTGGATGATCTGGTTGTGTTCGGAGGCGACGATGCGCCCGTTGCCCCGCACCACCATGTCGATGGGGGCCAGCATCGACCAGATCACCAGCAAGACCAGCAACAACGCACAGGCCAGCACCGCCAGGCGCGGTCGCGGCATGCTCTGCAACTGGCCCAGGCGACGGTCCAGCCGTGGCGCCACGCGGCGCATGAAGCCCTTGCTGCGGGAACTGATCCCGTGGCCGGTGCCGGGCTTGAGCGAGAGCGTCATTTTGGCTGGGCCTGGTATTGCACGATCACACGAGCATCGTTGCCGTTGCCGTTTTCATCGGTAGCCACGCGACTGGTGACGCGCGCCTTGTCCACGCCGGCGTCGATGAGGTAGTTGCGTACCGCCACCGTACGGTAGTAGGCGCGGCGCCGGCTCTCGCTGTAGGCGCCGCTGCCGATGACGCCCGTGACCACGATCTTGCCCTGGCTGGACTTGGCGCGGCGCACCCAGTCGCCGATGCTCTTGTCGAGGGCACGGCTACCCTCCTCGTTCAACTGGGTGGAGTCGGCATCGAAGTTCAGGGTCACGGCCTTTTCGTTGGCATCGATGCGCAGGCCGGGTGCAACTTCCTTGTCGTTGGGTTCGGTCTTGACCTGGATGGCGTTGGGGCTGGACGGCGCGGCGGCGCTGCGCAGGCTGCCATTGTCGGATTGCAGCGGCGGCGCCGCCAGCCTGGCTTTGAGGCTGGCCACTTCGCGCTTCAACTGTTCGATCTCCTGCGCCTTCTCGCGCTCGCCCGGGGTCTCGGCACTGTTGGTGCTGTTGCTGTCGGCGGTGGCGATGGTATCGGTCTTGGTTGCCTTGGATTGGCCCACAACCTGCACCTGGCCCTGCGAGATCAGCTTGCTGACCTTCATCTGCGCCAGCTTCTGGGAGTAGTAGAACAGCGTCACCACGAACACCACCACCACGAAGATCATCACCAGCACCACGTTGGACAGTGCGTCCACGAAGCCTGGCCAGAAGTTCTGCTCACGTCCGCCCTCCATGGTTCCCCCGTCCTATTTGGCTGCCCGCGCGGGCAGAGTTTCCAGCGCCGATGCGCGACCGGTGTTGCGCAGGATCTGGTAGCTGATATCGGCCTGCTGGAACAACAGGTTGGCAAAATCCATGCGCGCCTGGTAGGCCTGCTGGTAGGCGTCCAGCACGTCCAGCAATTGCTTGCTGCCGGTGGAGAGCTGCTCCAGGAAGACGTCGGCCACGTTGGCGTTGGTGAGATAGGCCTGGCGCGAGATCTCCATGCGCTTTCGCACCGCGCCCAGGGTGCGGTAGTTGATCTCGATCTGCTCACGCAATTTGCGTTCCAGGTCGAGCGCGGTATTGCTCTTTTCCACGTACTTGGCGCCGGCCTGCTTGCTGTAATACAGGTCGGACCCGCCATTGAGCAGGTTCATGGTCACCACCATCATCAGGCGACGATCGGTGGTCAGCTGCAGGCTGTTGTCGGTGGTATCGATGGCGCCACCGGCACCCCGGGTCTTGGTCTGGGTCCATTCCAGCGCCAGCGTGGGCGAGAACCTGGCGCGCGCCGACTTCAGTTCCTGATTGGCGGCATCGACATCACGCCGCGCCGCGCGCACGCCGGGGTTGGTGTCGTAGACATCCTGCAGGGCCAGCTTGGAGGTGTCGGGCACGACCGGCATCATGTGGTCCGGCACCTCGATCTGCTCGATCTTGCGGCCGGTGATCTGGTTCAGCGTCACCATGGCGCTTTCCAGCGCGCCTTCGGCCTCGGCCACGGCCGACTGGGCCGTGAGCGAGCGCCCGCGCACCCGTTCAAAATCGATGCGGCTGGCGCCGCCGCCCTGGAGGCGCTTGTTCATGTAGTCCAGCAAGGCGGCCATACGTTGCGCATAACTGCGCGAGAACGACAGCGTGGCATAGGCGCGCATGACGTCGTAATACGCCTTGATGGCGTTGTAATACAGGGTCTCGCGGGCATCGTCGCGGCGCAGGTCGGCGGCATCGGCCAGCGCGCTGCTCTTGCGGTAGTCGTAATACGAACCGGGTGCGAAGATCGGCTGGCGACCGATCACGGTCACGTCCCAGCGCTTGTGATAGGAGGCGCGCTGGATCAGGCCGGTATTGGGATCGATCACTGAGGACGGCGAGGAATATTCATTGCCCTTCTGCGCCCGCACATCCAGAGTCGGCCCCAACTGGCCGGCCGTGGCCTTGGAAGCATAGCGCGCCTGGTCGGCCTGGGCCGCCGTGGCGGCGTAGCTGTAGCTGTTGTTGAGGGCAAGGTCCAGCACGCTGCGCAGACTCAGGTCCGCTACGGTCTCGCCTTCGGTGACGATGCTGATCTGCGGCAGGGCGATCCGGTTGCCGGCAAAGTCCGGATCGGACTGGCGCAGCAACAGCAGGATTTCATCCTGCGGCGAACCCGGCGGGGTGTCGGCCGGCAAACCCGGCAGGCGGTAATCGGCGGCGGACGGCCCGGCAGGATCGGCACCCAGACGGATCTGGGGCGGCGTATCGAGCTTGTTGTCGGCCGTGGACGGTGTGGCCTGCATGGCTGTGGCGGCGGCCAGCGGCGGCTTGTCCGCCGCCAGCAACGCATGATGCGCGGCCAAGCCAAGTGAAACGCCCAGTATGAAACGCTTGCTTTTAAGAACTCTCATCAACACGATCAGCCGGTATCCCACCGGCCTCCCCTACCCAACCCGCATCCCAGGAAAGAATCTGCAGCCCTCGCCGCGATTCCCGTCATCAAGCCGGGGAACTCCTGTTCTTTTTCTTGTGAAGCACCGGCCCGCACATCCGTTCGATCAGCCTGATCGAATTTGTTACTATTTTGTTAAAACAATTCTATCACTGGCGGATTGCAACTCAATTACAAAAAGCCGGGAAAAATCGTTTAATTTCAATTGACTTGATAAAAGTTAACTTCGGCAATTATGGTCAGCTTGTTGCCGTCATGCCATCGGGAAATGCCGGAGGGGCAACAGAGAGAACAAAAACAACAAAAATGCGGTTGAAAAACCACAAGTCTCTCCCTATATCCTGCCCACAGACGATTAGCTCTGCCTATTTCACTCATCCATTTCTTCAATAAGGACAACCACATGGCAACCGAAAAACAGACCATGGGCTTCCAGGCCGAAGTCAAGCAACTGCTGCAATTGATGATCCACTCGCTGTATTCGAACAAGGAAATCTTCCTGCGCGAGCTGGTCTCCAACGCCTCGGATGCGGCCGACAAGCTGCGCTTTGAGGCCATCAACAATGGCAGCCTGTTCGAGGACGATCCGGAACTGAAGATCAAGATCAGCTTCGACAAGGCGGCGCGCACCATCACCATCTCCGACAACGGCATCGGCATGAACCGTGACGAGGCCATCTCGCACCTGGGCACCATCGCCAAGTCGGGCACCAAGGAATTCTTCTCGCGCCTGTCGGGCGACCAGCAGAAGGACGCCGCCCTGATCGGCCAGTTCGGCGTGGGCTTCTATTCGGGCTTCATCATCGCCGATCGCATCACGGTCGAGACGCGCCGTGCCGGCACGCCCGCTTCCGAAGGCGTGCGCTGGGAATCCGAAGGTGCGGGCGACTTCAGCATCGAGCAGATCGACAAGCCGGGTCGCGGCACCGACATCATCCTGCACCTGCGTGAGGGCGAAGATGAATTCCTTTCCGCATGGCAACTGAAGTCCATCATCCGCAAGTATTCCGACCACATCTCCCTGCCCATCCTGATGCACAAGGAAGAATGGGATGAGGAAAAGAAGGAAACCGTGCAGAAGGACGAGCTGGAAACGGTCAACCAGGCCAGCGCCCTGTGGACCCGCAGCAAGTCGGACATCACGCCCGAGCAGTATGAAGAGTTCTACAAGCACGTCTCGCACGACTTCGGCGCGCCGCTGGCCTACACCCACAACCGCGTGGAAGGCCGCAGCGAATACACCCAGCTGCTCTACATCCCGGCGCGCGCCCCCTTCGACCTGTGGGACCGCAACAAGCGCGGCGGCATCAAGCTGTATGTCAAGCGCGTGTTCATCATGGATGATGCCGAGCAGTTGATGCCGGTGTATCTGCGCTTCGTCAAGGGCGTGATCGATTCGGCCGATCTGCCGTTGAACGTCTCGCGCGAGATCCTGCAGGAGTCACGCGACGTGCGCGCCATCCGCGACGGTTCGGCCAAGCGCGTACTGAGCCTGCTGGAAGAACTGGCCAACAGCGAAGAGCAGGCGCAGAAGGACAAGTACACCACCTTCTGGACCGAGTTCGGCCAGGTATTGAAGGAAGGCATCGGCGAGGATGCGGCCAACAAGGAACGCATCGCCAAGCTGCTGCGCTTTGCTTCCACCCACAACGACAGCGAGGTGCAGAATGTATCGCTGGCCGATTACGTGGGCCGCATGAAGGAAGGACAGGACAAGATCTACTACGTCACCGCAGAGACGTTCCAGGCCGCCAAGAACAGCCCGCACCTGGAAATCTTCCGCAAGAAGGGCGTGGAAGTGCTGCTGCTGACCGATCGCGTGGACGAGTGGATGCTGTCCTTCCTGACCGAGTTCGAGGGCAAGGAACTGGCGTCGGTGGCCAAGGGTGGCCTGGACCTGGGCAAGCTGGAAAACGAAGACGAGAAGAAGCAGCACGAAGAAACGCAAGCCGAGTACAAGGATCTGGTCGAGAAGATGAAGACCGCCCTGGGCGACAAGGCCAAGGAGGTACGCGTGACCTTCCGCCTGACCGACTCCCCGGCTTGCCTGGTGGCCGACGAGAACGAGCTCTCGGGCAATCTGGTGCGCATGTTGAAGGCGGCCGGCCAGGCTGCGCCGGAGTCCAAGCCGACCCTGGAAATCAACCCGGACCACCCGCTGGTGCAACGCCTGAAGTACGAAGAGGCGCGCTTCGACGACTGGTCGCACATCCTGTACGACCAGGCCCTGCTGGCCGAAGGCGGTGCGCTGGCCGACCCGGCCAGCTTCGTCAAGCGCCTGAACGACATGCTGCTGGCCATGGCCGCGAAGTAAGTCTGTTCATCTGTTGCCGCATGCCCGCCGCCCTCGCTGGCCTGGCGGGCAGGAACGCCGCCTGGGGGACTATCCGGGCGGCGTTTTCTTTCATATCGGCGTTTAGCCACCCGGTTGGCGGCAGGTGGGTGCCCAAGGCAGGCAAGACGGCCCAGGGAGACCGGACGGCGGACGCCTCATCGCAGCAAGAACCTGCTGATCATTGGGCACGGAACTGAATGAATGGGCGAAATCGGCGAAAAAAAAGCAGGACCGCAGTCCTGCTTCTTCATACGCTTCGCAACGATCAGTGCGTCACGCGGGTAGTACGCCCGTTGGACAGCAGGCGCACACGCTCGCCGACGCGGAAAGGTTCATCTGCATCCTGGGTGATGGCGCGCAGTTCGCCGTTGTCCAGGCGCACGGTAATTTCCAGGCCCGGACGGTTGTTCAGGTGGGCTTCGGCCTGGTTGCCCAGGACGCCACCGGCCAGCGCACCGACGATGCCGGCCGCCAGCGCGCCGTTGCCGCCGCCGATGTTGGAGCCGGCAGCGATGCCACCCAGCGCGGCGCCACCGAGGGTGCCGATGCCGCTTGAACCCTTGTCGATGGTGACGTTGCGGATCGACTCGACCACGCCCATGCGCACGGTCTGCTCGCCCTGGGCCTGGCGGGTGTTGTAGACGCTGGCCGAGTTGGGTGTCACTGCGCAGCCGGCTACCAGGGAGCCCAAGGCTGCGATCAAAATCAATTTCTTCATACTGAAAACTCCGACTGAGAACTGTTTGGCCCGTCTCCGGGCGGCGGGGGAATTCGGGCGTCCGCGCGAACGCAACATGATCGCGCATCCGGCGCGGATGCACACATTCCTTTACATCTTAATACAAAGATGTCCCGCGCCGACAATCTGTCCTCTGTGGCGCGCCTCAATACGTGATGTGCCAGCGGCGGTACAGGAAGGCCAGCACGAACAAGGGCCCAATCAGCAAAAACCGCAGGTCCTCGAAGAAGGATGGCTTCTTGCCCTCGATGCGGTGGCCGATGAACTGGCCGATCCAGGCCAGCACGAAGACCGTCGCCGACACCGGCAGCACGGCCCCCAGCGGCAATCGCGCCAGCACCACCAGCATCACCGCCGACATGGCCAGCATGCCCACGGCAAAGGGCGGCGACAGGCGCAGGTAGTAGGCCAGCGCAGCGGCGGCCACCACCAGGGCCACGGCGGGCGACACGATCCAGCACAGGCCGAGCAGCGAAAATACGATGGCCGGCACACAGATGCAGTGGATCAGTTCATTCATCGGATGGCGATGGCTCTCGGCATAGCGGGCCAGCAGCACATCGATGCGGCGCGGGGAGACGGTGCTGGTGCTGTCCATGGGAGCTCCTCGTTCAATGAGCGGGCGTAGCTTCAGCGGCCGCCGGAGACGTCAATGAAGGTGCCGGTGGCATAGGAAGACTCTTCCGACAGCAGCCACAGGATGGCGTTGGCCACTTCCTCGGCGGTGCCGCCGCGCTTCATGGGGACGGCATCCTTGAGCCGGTCGACACGGCCCGCTTCGCCACCACTGGCGTGGATGTCGGTATAGATCAGGCCGGGACGCACGGCGTTCACGCGAATGCCCTCGGCAGCCACTTCCTTGGCCAGGCCGATGGTGAAGGCATCGATGGCGCCCTTGGAGGCGGCATAGTCGACGTATTCCCCCGGACCACCCAACTTGGCCGCCATCGACGAAAGGTTGACGATGGCCCCGCCCTGCCCGCCGTGACGGGTGGACATGCGCTTGACCGCCTCGCGCGCACACAGCAGGCTGCCGGTGACATTGGCCACCAGCACGCGGGTGATGCGCTCGGCGCTCATGGCGTCCAGGCGGGACTGGTGCTCCAAGATGCCGGCGTTGTTGACCAGGGCGGTGACGCGGCCCAGCTCCTGGTCGGTGGTGGTGAACAGGCGCAGCACGTCCTCCTCTTTGGAGACGTCGCCCGCGACGGTGATGGCGCGGCCGCCGCCGGCGCGGATCTGCCCGGCCACCGATTCGGCAGCCTCACGGTTGGAGACGTAGTTGACGCAGACCGCGTAGCCACGTTGGGCTGCCAGCAGCGCGGTGGCCGCGCCGATGCCACGGCTGCCGCCGGTGACAATGATGACTTTATCTGTCATGTTCAGTTTCCCTTGAATGAATGGCCCGGCGCGTGACGCCAAGGCAGCTTACGCTAAGATGTGAATTCTTGTGCATTTTGCCGCAAGCCTGACGCCTCTGCAGCCGCGCCATTGTGCACGCACTGCGATGCGGGTAGCGCTTGCTGAAATTCTTTTCATCCCAGCCGTTTCCATGCCTGCTCGCCCTTCCTCCGCCGCTGATGCTGACCACGATGCAGATACATCTGCAACTGATCCCTTGCTGGCCAGCTTTGCGCCGGTGGTGGCACCCGATACGCGCATCCTGATCCTGGGCAGCCTGCCGGGAGCGGCTTCGCTGGCGATCCGGCAGTATTACGGGCATCCGCGCAATGCGTTCTGGCGGCTGGTGGGCGAAGTGATCGGGGTCGACCTTTACGCGATGGACTATGCCGCCAGGCTGGCCAGCTTGCTGCAGCATCGCATCGGCTTGTGGGATGTGATCGCCCAGGCCAGGCGTATCGGCAGTCTGGACAGCGAAATCAGGGATCACAGCGGCAATGACTTGCTGACGCTGATCGCCAGACTGCCTGCACTGGAGACCATCGCCTTCAATGGTGGGACCGCCGGCAAGATCGGGATCAAGGCGCTGGGCGCCAAGGCGCAGGACTATCGGGTGGTGGTGCTGCCGTCGAGCAGTCCGGCGCATGCGGCGTTGGGGTATGAAGACAAGCGGGCGCGCTGGCGGGCTGCATTGCGCTGATCGTCAGTGGCTTCGCATACCGGCATCCCGCCGGGTGATCAAGGTCACATCGGCATCTTCGACAACAAGCATTCTTTAAATCACTTCCTGAGGAACAGGTAGTCATAAAACTCCCCCGAAAACCCGCCATTGAAGATCAAATACTGCAACGCCTTCGCGAAAAACACGATGGCGCAGAAGACGATGGCCAGCTTCAGGCAGAGGATGAGGTTCTTGAACATGGTCGAAGTGTAATGGAGGCCGAGCAGACTGAGCAGTATCGATGCGCAAAATGGAGGCAAAAACTGCCTGGATCACTTTTCCCGGCCGCCGGATGGCCATGCGCTGGATGATGGCCGTCTCGGACAAGTCGCCAAGGCAAGGTATCATTCGGCATCCGCAGGCGGCCTCCCCGGCTGCCGCGCCGTTTCATTCATATCATGCTCATCCGAAGAAAATCCATCGAAGCCCAGGCCAACACCAAGGCCGGCCCCAATCGTCGCCGCCAACAGCTGGAAGCTGACGCCAGCAAACCGCGCAAACCCAAATATGCCCCCGTGACGCTGTCCGAACTGGAAGGCGTACGCTACCTGCATTTCGGGACCGAGTGGGTGCAGGGTGCGATGCGCATCCGCAAACCCGATTGGATCGAACTGGAATACGCCCAGCAGATGATGGCGTGGATGCTCTTCAACCGCGCACCGCGCCACATCGTACAGCTCGGCCTGGGCACGGGTGCACTGACCAAGTTCAGCTACCGTCAATTCCCGCAGGCACAGGTGACGGCCGTGGAGCTGAACCCGGCCGTCATTGCGATCTGTCACAGCATGTTCAAATTGCCGGAGCCGGACGAGCGCCTGATGATCATCGAAAGCGATGCCATGGACTTCATCGTCCACGCTGCCAGCCACGGGATCATCGACGCCCTGCAGGTCGATCTCTATGACGCCACCGCGCGCGGACCGGTGCTCGACAGCGCCGAGTTCTACCAGGCCTGCCATGACAGCCTGGCACCGGGCGGGGTGATGACGGTCAACCTCTTTGGCGATCATCCCAGCTACGCCAAGAACCTGCGGGCCATGGAATATGCTTTCGATACCGTGGTCTCGCTGCCCGAAGTCCATGACGGCAACGTCGTGGCACTGGCCTTCAAGGGCGCGGTGACATTCGATTTCCCCGAACTGTATGCGCGTGCGGCACTCATCGAGAGCCAGACCAGGTTGCCGGCCAAATCCTGGGTCAACGGGATCAAGGCCGGCTTCTAGGGCGAAAAATGCGGCGCGGCGTGGTGTCGATGCGCAAGAGATAAAATATTTTCATCTTTTTCGAGAAAAGACTTGCGCCACCCCGACCTCCCTCCTATAATGCGCTCTCCCTTGCAGCACTGAAGCAACAAGGAAGTGCAGCAACGGGGCGTTAGCTCAGCTGGTAGAGCAGCGGACTCTTAATCCGTAGGTCCACAGTTCGAATCTGTGACGCCCCACC
>NZ_JABXGG010000022.1:0-74008 GCF_022627875.1 Herbaspirillum sp. C7C8 | reverse complement strand
ACGACGCGTCGCGCGCCTTGCCAGCGCCCTTTCTGGACAGAACGCATCTCACGCCTATTTATGAAATGGGTTCTATTCAAAACATATCGTCATTTCATCAAAAGCGACGATCTATCTTGACTGTTACGCACTGAAAGCAGCAATGCTAATCATCAGAAAAATAGAATTTCTTCCATTGAGAAAGCGCTTCGTGCATCGGAGACTGTCGCCTTCGTCGCTCGGGGCCTCTGCTGCATCGATGAGTCCACGGGCATAGGCGGCATCCGGGACATCCTCCTTCAAACCGGGCAGGTGCACTTCGCAAGAAGTCCTGCTTTTTCTCCTGTTTGTTCACTGGCATGTTTCGGAATGCGCAAATTCTCTCTGGAAGTCGCATCGCATGCCCTCCCCCTCGCAGAAAGATTCATCTCGCTCCCAAGCGCGCATGACGCAGCATCGCCGGCTGCTCCAGCTGGACTCGCCGCTCGGGACCGACATCCTGCTGCCACAACGGCTCATCGCCACTGAGCGCCTGAGTCATGGCTACGAGGTCAGCATCGATGTGCTGGCCACGGAGGTCGGCATCGCGTTGGAGCAGTTGATTGCCCAGCCCGTCACCCTATGGATCAGACAACACCAGGGCCACACGCTGCCCCTGCATGGCTACGTGCATAGCGCAAGGCGGCTGGGCAGTGACGGCGACATCGACTTCTGCCAGCTTGCGTTTTCGTCCTGGCTGCATTTCCTGCGCTTTCGCAAGGATGCGCGCATCTGGCAGGACAAGACCACCGAAGACATTCTTGCGGACGTCTTCGACTGCCATCCACAGGCGCGGGGGCAGTATCGCTTTGAACTGGAGCGGCCTTCTCTTTCGCGCTCCTATTGCACCCAGTACGAAACCGACTGGCATTTCGTCCAGCGTCTCATGGAAGAAGAAGGCTGGTTCGCCCATCACGAGCAGCGGGAAGACGGCAGCGGCCACGTTCTGGTCATCACCGACAATACGTGGAGCCTGCCCGGATTGCCGCAGCAAGACCTTGCCTTCCACGGCGCCGGCCCGCGCGACGAGCTCGACAAGATCCTGCATTGGAGCGCGAGCCGCACGCTCGCCTCGACATCCTGGCGGGGCCGCAGCGACGACTACAAATCGCCTCGCATGCAGAAGGAGGCCGAAGAACAGGTGATGCCCGAATACGGCCAGCTGCCCGCGCAGCTGGAGATGTATGAGTACACCGGTGCTTACAGTTTTGCGCAGCAGGCACAAGGCAATCGACAGGCCGACCTGCAAGTGGAGCAGTGGGAATCCTCCATGCAGCGCTACGCTGCCGTCTCGGGTGTACGCAATCTGGCTTGTGGACGCTGGTTCAGGCTGGAGGAGCATCCGCTGCACCGGAAGGAAGCGCAGAGCGAACGCCAGTTCGTCATCCTCGCCATCGACTGGTTCATCGAGAACAACCTTCCCCTGTCGCATCAGGCGCTGGACTTTCCGGGCAGCCTGAGTCCTGCACTGAAGACGTTCAAGCAGTCCATCGGGCGCGAACGGGACATCGGCGAAGAGGGCAATGAGCACACCGGCCATTGCTTCAATCGCGTCGAGGTACAACGCCGCAGGCTGCCGTTTCGCCCTGCGCGTACTCATCAGAAGCCGCTCATGTTGCCGCAGACCGCCATCGTCGTCGGGCCTGCCGGAGAAGAGGTCCATACCGATCAGCTCGATCGCATCAAGCTCCAGTTCCGCTGGGACCGCATCAATCCCGGCAACGAGGCGGCGTCGTGCTGGGTGCGGGTGGACGAACGCTTGAAGGAGACTCTCTGGGCACAGAACATACTATTGGATGACAAAAAATGATCAGAATTCGAATTCAGTTCTTCACCCTCTTCGCAGTTCTTGCTCCGTTCGCTTCGGCAACCGAAATTTCCACGAAGGAGTTAGCCACACTATCGCAAGACCTTCATATTCCTGCCGCATGGCGCATTCAAAAAAATATGAAACCGCTAGGAAAAGACTTTCCTAAAACATACTGCACTGTCTTTTATTCACGCAAGACAAATCAATGGCTCGGAGAACTCTGCATTTCTTCAAATAAGAATTTCATCAGGACGATGGGGATCCGGGACGAAGTACCTGAAGAGGAGGACTGGGCCGATCGTAGCAAATATGAGGTCGGCTACTGGAGCGTCACGCCACTTTTCATCTACCCAATGACGCCATTTATTTTGAAACCTATAAAGAACTACGCCGCCGAACCGGACTGCTATATGGAAGACGGTCCGGTGTATCGCGCTACCAGCATGTGCCACACCGCACTGTATGAGTTGCGCACCGGCGTCTTCATTTATAGCGTCTTTCACTTCTTTGACAACGTGAAGCGCAAACAGAAGACCCAACTCAGGGACATCAGGAATTTATGGATTGAGGTGGGAAAAAAGATCGACAAAAAAAGATAAACCCTAGATGGGGAGGTCGACAGAAAAAAACCTCTGCGCTAGAAAAAAATTCCTAACTCCGGCGCAAAGACCAACACCGACATCGGAAAAACTTATATGCAAGCGATCAGAATATTACTCTTTGCCTTTCTACCGATATTTGCAGACCCTGCTTTTTCGCAAGTCCTTTCCAGAAATGAGGCAATCGCGCTTACCCGGGATTTACGCTTTCCCAAAGCGTGGCACATGTCCAAAAACATGAAACCAGTTAGCAAAGACTATCCAGATAGCTACTGCACCGTCTTCCACTCTACAAAAACGAAGAAGTGGCTAGGCGAACTATGTATCTCGTCTAACAAGGACTATATTTGGGCGATGGGTTTCGCCGAGACAGTCCCCGACGAAGAACGTTGGGGCGATCGGGATGAGCAGCAGATCGGCTATTACACATTTACCCCCCTCTTCACTTATCCAATGACACCCCTAATGGCCGATCCGATAAAAATTTACGCTGCCGAGTCAGACTGTTATCTCGACGACGGCCCGGTGTATCGAGCTACCAGCATGTGCCATACGGCGCTTTATGAGCTGCGTCCCGGCGTCTTCATCTTCAGCGCCTTTGACTTCTTCGACAACGTCAAGCGCAAGCAAAAAGCGCAGCTATCAGACATCAAAGACCTATGGATTCAAGTAGGAAACAGGATCAAAAAAGAATCAAGGTACTGAAACACTGCAATACCCCACTGTTTTCTCCGACTGGCCCGTCGCTAGGCTCCGGGCCATATTGGGCGGCACCCGCTCCCCCCGGACCAGTCCCATTAATCTCTCGCAAGATCAACCCACCTGATAAACCCCCTTCAACATCTTGCGCACAATCGCCTCAAAGAAAATCACCGCAAACCCGTCATTGCGAATGAGCTGCTGCGTCAGGTCCGCGCATTTCTGCCTTACCTCATCCGGCAACAGCTGATCCTCACCCGCCATCGACCGTCCCGCCACCTGGATCTCGGCCGCCCGCTGCACCGTCCACAACAGGAAGAAGGCGCGCTGGATATCGCTCTCGCACACCGCCACCCCGTGATTGCGCAAGACCAGGATGTGCTTGTCCCCGAGGCTCTGCAGCATGCGCTCCTTCTCCTCCGCAAACAGCGTAATGCCCTCGAACTCGTGATACCCGATGCGCCCGAACAGTTGCGCGCCGTAGAAATCATTGTGCTCGAAGCCGCTCTTCTTCATCGTCACCGCCGAGATCGGCGTGGTATGCGTATGGATCACGCAGCGCAAGTCATCGCGCGCACCATGGATGGCACTGTGCAGCGCAAACCCCGCCGGATTGGCCTTGTAGTCCGAGGGTTCGGCCAGTTGCCCATCCAGCCCTACCTTGAGCAGATTGGCCGGCGTCACTTCGTTGTAGTTCAGCGCAAAGGGATTGACCAGGTAATGATGCTCCGGCCCCGGCACACGCACCGAGATATGGTTGAAGATCATCTCCGTCCAGCCCAGGTAATCCACCAGCCGGTAACAGTGCGCCAGCTGGATGCGCAGCGCCCATTCCTCGTCGCTGCAGTGGGATGGCTTATCTGCGCCATAGCTGAATTGCATGATATTCATCGATTTGACTCCTGAATCCGTAAATGAGGTGATCGCGCTCAGGCGGCCCGTGCCGCCGGCTGCGGTTGTTGTGTCTGCTGCGCTCTCTGTTGTCCTGTCTGCTCTTTCTGCTGCTGCGCCGCCTCGCCGCGAAAACGCGCCAGCGACACGATGGCGCGCGTGATCGGCATCGGGATGCCATAACGCTCGGCCATCTCCAGCACCGCATCGCCAATGGCCGCCAGTTCCAATGGCCGGCCCCGTTCCAGATCCTGCAGCATCGAGGTACGGAACGCCCCCATGGCCTCGCCCAGTTGCACGAAGGTGAGCGGATCGATATCCACCCGTGCACCATGGCTGGAGGCCACCAGCAGGGTCTCGCGCATGATCTGGCTGACTACCTCGCGCAATTCCGGCAAGCCGTACAGTTGCTGCAAGGTGCCTTGCGTGATGACCGATAAAGGATTGGTGCTGATGTTGGCGATGATCTTGGTCCACAGCTTGTCGCGGATGCGATCCGTAGCGCGGGCTTCGATCCCGGCGGCCTCCACCGCCGCACGCACGCGCATGAGCCGCTCGCTCATCTCGCCGGAAGGCTCGCCCAGCACCATCAGGTGCGGATTGACACAACGGATCACGCCCGGGCTCTCGACCTCGGCCGTGATGAAGAGCACGCTGCCAATCAAGCGGTCCAGCGCAACGGCACGCGCAAGAGCCCCGTCGGGATCAACCGCCTTGACGGTCTCGCCCTCGAAGCGCCCGCCCTCGCGATGGAAATACCACCACGGCACGCCATTGCTGGTCGGGATCACTACCGTTTCTTCGCCCACCATGGACGCGATCCGGGGCAGCAAGGCTGACATGTCCTGACTCTTGGCACACAGGAAAATCACGTCCTGCCGGCCAAACTCCGGGACGTCACTGGCAACCGGACGGGCGTGCGTGGTGCCGTGCAGGTCATGCAGGCTCAGGCCACGCTCGCGGATGGCCTGCAGCGTCTGGCCGCGCGCCAAGACGCTGACCTGATGACCGGCTGCCGACAGGCGCACGGCCAGGGTGCCGCCGATGGCGCCGGCACCGGCGACGCAGATGCGCAAGGGCGCAACAGGTGATGCAGCAGAGGGGAAAGTTGCATTGCTCATGGCAATCACTCAATCAATCAGGAAGATGTTCAACCAGCCAGCTTGTCCTGATGCTTGCCGGACAAGCCCAGGTAAGCCTCGATCACGCGACGGTCGTTGGCCAGCTGGCTGGCCGGTCCGTGCATGCGGATCTCGCCGTTTTCCAGCACATAGCCGTAATCGGCCACCTGCAGCGCAGCCCGTGCGTTCTGTTCCACCAGCAGGATGGAAACGCCCCGCCGGCGCAGCTCGGCGATGATGCGGAAGATCTCGCGCACGATCAGCGGCGCCAGACCCAGGCTCGGTTCATCCAGCATCAACAGGCGCGGCTTGGCCATCAGTGCACGGCCCACCGCCAGCATCTGGCGCTCACCGCCGGAGAGAGTGCCGGCCTGCTGGCTACGGCGCTCGCGCAGGCGCGGAAAGAGCGAATAGACTTCTTCCAGCGTGGCCGCGTGATCGCGCTGGCCGGTGCGGTAACGCTGGAAAGCGCCCAGCATCAGGTTGTCCTCGATGTTCATCTCCGCGAACAGCTCACGCTTCTCCGGCACCAGGGTCATGCCGGCAGCCACCATCTCTTCCACTTCCGGCGAATGGCGGATGGTCCCGTCAAAGGCCATCGCGCCGCGCGAGGGGAGCACCCCCATGATGGCCGAGAGCAGCGTGGTCTTGCCCGCGCCATTGGGGCCGATCACGGTGACGATCTTGCCCTGCTCCACCGACAGGTCGATCCCGGTCAGTACCTGCACCCGGCCATAGGCGGCCGACAGATCGCGCACTTCCAATACCTTATTGCCCATGATGTGCTCCTGCTGCAATGGCCTGGCCCATGGCCGTGTCGGCGGGCGCAGCCTGTTCCTCGTCGGCCACGCCCAGATAGGCTTCCAGCACGGCGCGGTTGTTCTGGATCTCTTCCGGCAGGCCCTCGGCGATCTTCTGGCCGAAGTCCATCACCACGATGCGGTCCACCAGTTCCATGACGAAATCCATGTCGTGCTCCACCAGCAGGATGGCCATACCCTCGCCGCGCAGCTTGCGCAGCAGCTCGCCCAGCGCCTGCTTCTCTCCCAGGCGCAGGCCGGCAGCGGGCTCATCGAGCAGCAGCAGGCAGGGATCGGCGGCCAGGGCACGGGCGATTTCCAGGATGCGCTGCTGACCCAGCGAGAGCGCACCCGCCTGTTCGAACATCTGCGCCTTCAGGCCGACCCGCTCGATCTGGCGGGCGGCTTCGGCCAGGATGCGGGCTTCTTCCTGGCGATCCAGGCGCAGCATGGAGGCAAGCACCCCACGCTGGCCGCGCAGGTAGGCACCGATGGCAACGTTCTCCAGCACCGTCATGCGCGGCATCAGGCGCACGTGCTGGAAACTGCGGCTCATGCCCAGCCCGGCGATATGACGCGAACCGCGACCGGTGACCTCATGGCCACGGAACTGCACGCTGCCCGAGGTCGGTGTATCGACACCGGAAATCTGGTTGAAGAGCGTGGACTTGCCCGCGCCATTGGGGCCGATCAGGGCCAGCACTTCACCGGCCATTACCTTCAGGCTCATGTTGTTGTTGGCCACCAGGCCGCCGAACTTGCGGGTCACCTCCCGCACATCCAGCACCACCTCCTGCGGTGCAGGCATGGGGCGGCGCGGCAGCGCTTCGGCTTGCGGATCGATCTCCAGCCGCCGGCTGCGCACCGGCACCAGCCGCGCCAGATAAGGCCAAAGGCCATCGCGCGAACGCTGCAGCAGCACCACGATCAAGAGCCCGAAGACGATGGTCTCGAAGTTGCCCGAGCGCCCCAGCACCACCGGCAGGATGCCCTGCAGCCACTCCTTGAGTACCACGATGAGGGTGGAACCCAGCACCGCACCCCAGACATGGCTGGCCCCGCCCAGCACCGCCATGAAGAGGTAGTCGATGCCAAAGCCCAGGCCGAAGGGAGACGGATTGACGAAGCGCTGCATGTGCACGTACAGCCAGCCCGAGAGCGCCGCCAGCACGGCCGCGATGACGAATACCACGATACGCATGCGCGCCGTATCGATGCCCATGGCCTCGGCCATCACGATGCCACCCTTGAGCGCGCGGATGGCACGGCCCTCGCGCGAATCCAGCAGATTGCTCAAGGCCGCCACGCCCGACAGCACGGCCACCCAGATAAGACCGAACATGGCGCGGTCGGAACTGAGCACGATGCCGAAGAAGCTGATGGAGGGAATGCCGGACATGCCGGTCTGGCCGCCCATGCTCTCCAGCGTACCGAAGATGAAATACAGGCTGATGCCCCACGCAATGGTGCCCAGCGGCAGGTAGTGGCCGGAGAGCTTGAGCGTGACGCTGCCCACGGCATAGGCCAGCAAGGCGGTGAGCACCAGTGCCACCACCAGGGCCACCCAAGGCGACTGCATCCACAACAGGGCCGCGGGCAGCGGCAGGATCTTGGCCGACAGTGCCGCCGAGAAGTAGGCACCGAGACCGACGAAAGCCGCCTGCCCGAAGCTGGTCAGGCCGGCCACACCGGTCAGCAGCACCAGTCCCAGCACCACCAGCGAGGCCAGGCCGATGTTGTTCAACAAGGTCATGGTGAACGGCGGCAGCACGAACGGGGCGGCCGCCAGCAGGACCACGAACAAGCCCAACGCCACGCGCGAGGACAAGCGTGCCTGCGAACGTTTGGAAGAAGAGGCGGAAGCAGCGGGTTTCATTCTTCTTCCTCCACGTGACGGGTCGACAGAGAACGCCATAGCAGGATGGGGATGATCAGCACGAAGACGATGATTTCCTTGTAGGCACTGGCCCAGAAGGTGGAGAAGGATTCGATCAGACCGATGGCCAGCGCACCGAGGGCTGCCACCGGATAGCTGACCAGCCCGCCGATGATGGACCCGACGAAGCCCTTGAGGCTGATCAGGAAGCCCGAGTCATAGTAGATCGTGGTGATGGGGGCAATCAGCACACCGGACATTACGCCAATGAGCGAGGCCAGCAGGAACATGGCCTTGCCCGCGAACACCGGGGAAATACCCATGAGGCGCGCGCCCATCCGGTTCAGCGCTGCGGCGCGCAGGGCCTTGCCATAGAGCGTGCGCTCGAACATGAGGAACAGCCCGACGATCAACAGCAGCGATACGCAGATCACCCACAGCGCCTGGCTGGACAAGCGCAGGCTGCCTACTTCCAGACTGGCGTCGGTGAAGGGAGCAGTGCGTGCGCCTTCGGGGCCGAACACCAGCAGCGCCACCCCGACCAGGGCCACATGCACGGCAATGGAGACGATCAGCAGCACCAGCGGCGAGGCTGAGGCGATGGGCTGGAAGGCCATGCGGTACATGAGCGGCCCCATCGGCACCAGCAGCAGCAGGGTCATGACGATCTGCGCCAGCATGGGCAGGGTGGAGAAGTTGACATTGAGGGCGACACCCGCCACGACCAGGGCATAGACCAGCTTGGCCGGCAGCCACAGACCGGGCCGACGGCGGCTGGTGCGCCACATGTCGTAGAGATCGAAGGCGCAGGCGCCCAGGCACATGGCCACCAGCAGCCAGGCCACGGTCAGCGGCTGGCCGTTCTGCATCATGCCCATGGTCAGCGCGCCGAAGGAGACAAACTCTCCCTGCGGGATCAGCAGAATACGGGTGACGGTGAAGACCAGGACAATGGACAGCGCCAGGAGCGCATAGATGGCGCCGTTGGTGATGCCGTCCTGTCCCAGCAGCGCCACGATTTGGAGATTCATTGCGACTTCCTTGTGGAGCCGGCGCGCGCTGCCATCCAGCGGAGACGACGCGCCAGGTTCGGGATGCGTGTGGAGGTGAAACGCTCCGGCGGTCCGGCGTGGAGGCCGGGGCCGACGGAGCAGGCAAGGTCCTTATGGCTTGAGCAGGGTCCAGTTGCCACCCTTGACGGTGATCAGTTCGCGTCCGCGCTCATCGAACCCGCTGTGGTCGGCCGGGCTCATGTTGTAGACGCCCTGGGTGCCTACCACTTCCCTGGTATTCTCCAGTGCATCACGCAGGGCGGCCCGGAATTCCCTGCTGCCCGGCTTGGCCTTTTTGGCGGCGACGGGAATGGCCTTCTCCAGCAGCAGGCCGGCGTCATACACGTTGGCGCCGAAGGTGGCGGGCACGGCGTTGTACATCTTCTTGTAGGCGTCGATGTAGTCGGTGGCGACCTTCTTGGAGGGATTGCTGTCCGGGATCTCCGGCAGCACCAGCATCAGGCTGGCCGCCAGGATGGTGCCCTCGACCTTGTTCTTGCCCAGTTGCAGGAAGGCCGGCAAGGCAGCGCCGTGGGTCTGGTACATCTTGCCCTTGTAGCCCTGGTCATACAGCGTGGTCTGCGGCAGGACCGTGGCGGCACCCGGTGCGGCCACCAGCACCGCATCGGGGTTGGCCGCGAGGATCTTCAGGGTCTGCGCGGTCACCGAGGTATCGGTGCGCTGATAGCGCTCGTTGGCGACGATCTTGATGTTGTTCTTGGCGGCCAGCTCACTGAAGACCTTGGCCCAGTTCTCACCGAAGGGATCGTTGATGGTGATGAAACCCACCGTCCTGATCTTGCTCTTGACCATCTGCGCCACCAGCGCGCTGGCAATCAGATCATCGTTCTGGGTGGTCTTGAAGACCCACTTCTTCTGCTCCGTCATCGGCAGGACCACGGCGGCGGTACCGACCGGGGCCAGCAGGGGTACGCCCGCCTCGGCGACAAAGGAGATCACGCCCATGGCATTGGGCGAACCGCTGGGGCCGATGATGGCATCGACGTTGTATTCGGAGATCAGCTTCTTGACTTCGGTGACCGACTTGGTCGGATCGCTGGCATCGTCCAGCGAGATGTATTCGATCTTGAGATCACCGGCCTTGGTCGGCAGCAGCGGCACGGTATTCTTTTGCGGAATACCCACCAGCGAAACCGGCCCGGTCGAGGAGGTCACGACCCCGATCCTGACCTGGGCAAAGGCAGCATTGCCGGCGACGCTGGCGAGGGTTCCGGCAGCGGCCAGGACGGCAGTGGCGGCGGTGGCAATCAGACGTTTGTGCAGCATGTGTTTCTCCCTTGTTGGTTGAGATGATGGCGGGCTTTCCCACTACGCCACCGATCTGGGACAGCAATCTGACATCGGCGCAGGGCCGCTCCGCTCAACGCATGTAGAGCCCGCCATTGATGTCGAGGCAGGCACCGGTGGCCGAGCCCGCCTCGGGCGACGCCAGCAGCAGGACCGCGTCGGCGATGAAGTCGGGTTCACCCAGCGTCTTGACCGGAATGGTGGCGATGGTGGCGGCCAGCTTGTCGGCCGGGACGATCTCGCGCACGATGGGCAAATCCAGCGGACCCGGCGAGATGGCGTTGACGGTCACCCCCGCCCCCGCCAGTTCCCGTGCAAAGACCTTGGTCAGCGTCAGCACCGCTCCCTTGGCCGCGGCATAGTGCGCACCGGTGGCGGTACCGCCGTTCTGTCCGGCCAGCGAGGCGATGTTGATGATGCGTCCGTAGCCGCGATCGGCAAAGCGTTTGCCGAACACCTGGCACGCAAGAAACGTGCCTTTCATGTTGATGGCCGTGACCTCGTCCCACTCCTCGGGAGTGATCTCCATGAGTGGTGCCACGCGCGAGCGGCCGGCATTGTTGACCAGCACCGCCGCCCCGCCCCAGCGCAGTTCGATGGCATCGCAGGCGGCGATGAAGTCGGGCTTGCGGCGCACATCCAGCGCCAGCGGCATGGCGGTGGCGCCACTCACGTCGAGACTGGCGGCCACTGCCGAGACCTGCTCCAGGTCGATGTCGGCCAGCGCCACCTTGTAGCCGGCCGCGTGCATCTTGCGCGCGATGCTTTCACCGAGGCCGCGTGCGGCGCCGGTGACCAGGGCAATCTTCTTGTCCATGATCAGCCGCCCTGAATGATCAGGGCACGACCCACGCGGGCTTCGATCTTGCCGTACTTCCACAGACGGTGTTCACCGACCATGGTGGTGCGGAACAGGTTGCAGGCAGCCACCACCGTATCGAGGTCGACCACGTCGGCCATGATGTAGAAAGTCCAGGGAGCGTCGTCGGACTTGCCCACCATCAGGCGATCGTCATCCATGGTGCCCAGCACCTTGATGCCGTCCATGGTGGCCAGGGCGGTCATCATCTGGCCATAGGCCTGCCACACCGGACCGGTCTCGGTGGCGGGCAGGTCGAAGAAGTTTTGCGTCACGCCGACACAGAAGAGGACGCGCAGCGGTTCTTTGTCATTGTCTGGAATTTGGCTCATGGAGGCTCCGGGCTGAAAACGTGAGAATAAAAATGCGAGAAGGCAGCGGCTTACAGGAAGCCCGGCATCGGCGGCACGCCCAGCGTGACCGCACCGGCACCGTCATAGATGCCCTCGCCCAGAAAGGCGTGCTGCTTGACCACGGCGGCATCGCGCAGGTAGCGCTGCAGCGGGTGGTTGCTGTAGATGGCAGTGGTGCCGGCCAGGCCGAACATGGCCTGCGTGACTTCATTGCCGACCTTGGCAATTTCCACGGCGGTCAGGCGCAGCAGGCTGACCTGCTCGGGCGTGACGGGGTTGCCTGCGAGGATGCAATTCCAGACTTCGCTGGTGGCGTCATAGAGGAAGGCGCGCGCCGAACGCAATTTCGCTTCGGCCTTGGCGACCTCGATGCGCACATAGGAACGGTCGGCCAGCTTGGGCGCACCGGTGATGGCCACACGACCGCCGGACATCTGGTTGATCTCGTCGATGGCGGCGCGTCCCACGCCCAGGTTCACCACGGCCAGCACCTGGGCGGCATAGGCGATGGTCGGATAACGGTACAGCGGTTCATCGATGGTGGCAGCACCGCCACGGATGAAGGTCCACTCATCTGCAACGAATTGCTGGCTGACCTTGAGGTCATGGCTGCCGGTGCCGACCAGTCCCATCACGTCCCAGTTGTCGATGATCTCGACCTGCTCCGGCGGCAGCACGGCGGTGCGCGGCTTGGAGCCGGCCTGGCCGGGCATGGCCGCTCCGATCCCCACGCCCAGGACATCGGCGCCCTTGCAGCCGCTGCCGAATTTCCAGGTGCCATTGACCATCCAGCCGCCGTCGACCTGGGTCGCTGGCTGCAGCGGGAACAGGCCACCGGCGAAGGTCAGGTCCGGACCGTTGGCGTAGAGCCTGGCCTGCGTTTGCTTGGGCAAGGCGGCCAGGTAGACCGAGGCCGAACCGAAACTGGCGACCCAACCCACCGACGCATCGGCCACCGAGATCCGTTCGATCAGCTGCAGGAAATCCATGGGCGACATGCCGCTGCCGCCAAAGCACTGCGGGGTGGCGGCGCGATAGACCCCGACCTTCTTCAACTGCGCGATGAAATCCCTGGGTACGAAGCGCTGCGCGGCGAATTCGTCGCGGCGTGCGCGGATCTCGGCCAGCAGCGGGACCAGGGCATCTTCTTCACGGACCGCCAGCGCGGCCGGGTTTTCCATCACGGACATTGCATTCTCCAGGTGGCTTGCATCAGAATGAAGTCGAGTGTAGGGAGCGGCCCCTCCCGGTTCAATCGGGAGCGCTGCAGTTTTTTTTAGGGGAATAGGTGAAGTCTTCTAAAGAAAACCCCTAGACCTGTTCCCGAACTGCGAAGCCGGTGTGCCCTTGTTTGCGTGAACCCATCCATGGAGCAAACACCCTCCGGCAGATCATGAAGCGATGACCGAGAGAAGCGATGTCCGAACAATCCGCCGCCCCACCTTCCCCTGCTCTGCCCGAGGACACCATCCGCTTCGGGCTCGACGATTTCCGCCGCATGATGGAGGCGCTGCCCATGTGCATCATCCTGCATGACGCCCGCACCAAGTCCATCCTCTGGGCCAATCCCTCGGCCTGCCAGGTGCTGGGATTCACGCTGGAAGAACTGCTGCCCCTGAAGGCCCCGGACATGAGCCGGCAGTCGCACGAATACCGCCGCGAGATCGGCCGCAAGTGGCTGCACGATGCCGTGCTCCATGGCAGCAACATGGTTGAGTGGTGCTACCGCGCCAAGAACGGTGACGAGATCCTGTCGGAAGCCATTGCCACGCTGGTGCCGCTGACCGAGCGCGACGTCATCATGGTGCAGTTCCGCGATATTGCGCGCGAGGAACAGATACGGCGCGAGATGAAGAAGCTCGAGAGTCGCCTCAAGGAATTCATGCAGGACTCCGACGAGGGCGTGACGGTCCTGCGTTCCGACGGCGGCATCGAATACCTGAGCGACGCCGGGCGCAAGCTGCTGGGGGTGCGGCCGGGCCAGAATCCGCCCAAGAACTTCGTCGAGCAATGCCTGCCGGAGTCGCGCGAGGAATTGCTGGAGCTGCTCACGCTGTCGCTGCCGGACGCGATCAGCTTCCCGCTGCGCTACCAGATCCTGCGCAAGGATGGGCTGGTGCGCTGGCATCATGCGGTGTGCCGCTACATCGAGATCGAGAACGACCTCAAGGGCCACCTGCTGCACTTCCATGACATCACGGACCAGGTTGAGGCCGAGGAGGCGCGACGCCGCGACCAGGCCGCGCTGGAATACCTGGCGCGTCACAATGCCATGGGCGAGATGGCGACGGCCATCGCGCATGAGCTGTCGCAGCCGCTGGCGGCGATCCGCAACTTCCTCGAAGGCTCGGTCCTGCGCATCCGCCACAGCCAGGCTCTGGGCGAACAGGCCGGGCAGATCGTATGGGGACTGGAAAGCGCCAGCCGCCAGGTTGACCACGCGGCCACCATCATCAAGAGCGTGCGCGAATACGTGGTTCGACTGGAGCAGAGCGAGGGGCTCATCGACCTCAACGCGGTCCTCGAGGAGGTGCGCTGGTTCATCGAAATGAAGGCCGCTGAAAGCAAGGTACACCTGCACATCGAAACGCAGACGCAGCCCTTGATGGTGAGTTGCGAGAAGGTACTGATCGGCCAGGTGATCTTGAATCTCGCCTTCAATGCCATCGAGGAGATGACGGCATTCCCCGAGGGTGCGCGCCATGTACGCATCGGTACTGCCCGTAGCGGCGGCAATGCCCTGCTGACCGTGGCCGACGAAGGACGCGGTATCGATGCCGGTCATCGCGAGCGGCTCTTCGATGGCTTCTTCTCTTCCAAGGTCAGCGGCAACGGCATCGGCCTGGCACTGTGCAAGAACATCATTGCCCGCCATCGCGGCGACATCTGGGCACAACCCGGAGAGGTGCAGGGTGCAGCAGCGCACGTGCAAGAGGACAAGCCACGCGGCACTCGCTTCTGCTTCACGCTGCCGTTGGTCCAACGCCACACCTAAAGATAGCTTTAGGGTCCACAAGCGACGCGCCGGCTTGGTGATTGTGCGCACTTGCATGGTGAGGTTCTGCACGATTGTCCCGCCTGAAGGCCGATTCATGCACCGGATTCGAGAGTCGATGCCACATCGGCCGCGTACATGAATGACGCTTATTCCCGCTATCGGCTGCATCAATTTGATCTGACGCAAATGCGCTTCCTATGATGGGCACACATGACGACTTGTCATGCACGCCACGCAGACCTCCACCGCACCAGGCTGCGTTCGCCGCTGCGCACCGGACTCACCCGGCACGCTGCGCGACCATCACACTGCAACACCACAGGGAGCCTTGTCACATGAAGAAGAAACTACTGGCCGCCGCCTTGCTCGCGGCCGGCACGGGGATGGCACATGCACAGAGCAGCGTCTCCATCTATGGCCTGATCGATCTGGGCCTGACCTACTACTCCAACGCCACCAAGTCCGGCGGCGGCAGCGCTTCGCTGCTGCGCATGGATAGCGGCATCGCCCAGGGCAGCCGCATCGGCTTCAAGGGCACAGAAGATCTGGGCGGGGGGCTCAACGCCTTCTTCACGCTGGAGACCGGCTTCGGTGCCGATGACGGCAGTCTCGGCCAGGGTGGCCTGCTGTTCGGCCGCCAGTCCTTCGTCGGCCTGGGCAGCAAGCAATGGGGATCGATCAGCGTGGGCCGCCAGTATGACTTCATGGCCAATATCGGTGGTCAGTACGCAATGGGCGCCTTGTCGCCGGCCGGCTCCCTGGGCTGGGGCCTGCATGCCGATGCCGCCCACGGCACGGCCTTGAACAACCACATCTATGGCGGCGACCGCACCAACAACTCGATCAAGTACAACAGCGCCAAGTTCGGTGGCCTGAGCTTCGGTGCCATGGTCGGCCTGGGCGAAACGGCGGGCAACAACAATGCGGGCCGCACCGTCAGCGCCGTGGGCCAGTACGACAGCGGCGCCTTCAGCGGTGCACTGGCCTACACCGACGTCAAGGACAGCACCGGCAGCTTCTCCACGCGCATCTACGGCGGCGGCGCGCGCTACCGGATCGGTGCCTTCACACCCTTCGGCGTCATCACTCAGGTCAAGAACACCAACACCAGTGCCAAGGCCACCACCTATGAACTGGGCACGGTCTATGCGTTGACGCCGCTGTGGGATCTGGCAGCGGCCTACCAGTTCCAGAAGCGCAACCAGGCCGTGGGCAATGCCCAGGCGCTGGTGGCGACGGTGGACTACAAGATCTCCAGGCGCACCGACCTGTACCTGAGCGCCGTGTATGACCGCGACAAGGGCTACAACGCCTATCCGGTCTTCGGTGGCGGCATCCAGTCATCGACCGGCAACCAGAGCGCAGTGCGCCTGGGCATCCGTCATCGCTTCTGAAACGAGCGACGACGGACGACGACGGACGACTTGAGGAGGGAAGACCGCGGCCGACATCCGGCGGTCTTCCCGCAGGAGAACGGCCCGCCGTACTGGCGGGCCTTCTGCCTTGCACGGGAGGCGATCAGCTGCTGCGACCGTAGCTCTGCAGCATGTCGATGACGATCTGGCGCAACCAGCTGTTGCCGGCATCGGCATCGAAGGCCGGGTGCCAGTGCAGGGTGATGTCCACCGCCGGCAGTTTGACCGGCAGTTCGTAGGAGAGGAATACATCCGGGTGTTCGCTGTGAAAGAGCCTGGCGATACGCGCCGGGACGGTCGCCACCAGATCGGACTTGCCGAGGATGCGCGGCAGCACCGTGAAGTGCGGGATCGACAGGCTGATCTTGCGCTGCACCCCGAGATTGCGGAAGGAGTTCTCGACCTGGTGATGACTGCTCTCGGCGGACTCCACCAGCACGTGCGAGAGCGACAGGAATTCGTCCAGCTGCAACTGTTCCCGCGCAGGCAGCGCAGGCCGCTTGCGCATCATGCAGACATAGGTTTCGCGGAACAGCAGTTCGTGGCAGGTCACCGCCTTCAGGGCCGGCAGGTTGCCGAAGGCGAAATCGAGCTGTCCCGTGCGCAGGGCTTCTTCCAGATGCGCCGGCGACACCTGCTCCACCTGCAGTCGCGTGTGCGGTGCCTGCGCCGTCAGCAGTTCGCACAGCTGCGGCAGGAACATCATTTCGGCCACGTCGGTCATCGAGGCGCGAAAGACGCGCGTACTGGCGGCCGGATCGAAGCGCTCGGTATAGCGCAACGCATCCTGCACCGCCTGCAGCGCGCGATTGATGGGCTTGGACAGTTCCAGCGCGGCGGGGGTGGGCTGCATGCCCTCCTTGGTGCGGATGAAGAGCGGGTCATCGAAGATCTGGCGCAGCCGTCCCAGGGCGTAGCTCACCGCTGGCTGTGACAGGTGCAGGCGATTGCCGGCCAGGGTCAGGCTGCGTTCATCGGCGATGGCCTGGAAGACCCGCAGCAGGTTCAGGTCCATGTTGTTGAAGGTCGCCATAGCAGTCTCCGGAAGGGGTCGCGCAGGGCCTGGGGCCGATCAGCGATATCAAGGAAAAGCGGTCATCACTATCCATGCCGCTTATGTGAAAAATATTTTACATCAATTTGATCTATTTTAAGGCGACTTTTAGAATGCTTCATATCAGCCAAGGAACCCGCCTGCATCCCGCTTCCCGCGTGGATTGCCAGCCTGTACGCCCCCATTTGAACGGCAGCGCCATGAACCCTCAGCCCATGTCTTCCTCTCCCCGGCAGACGACAGTGTCAGCCCCTGTTTCGGCCCGCAAGCGCCGCGAGCAGTCCACCCTGCAAGAACAGGCCCGCATCGTCTGCCTGGGAGCCGCAGGATGAGCAACGCCACCCCGCGCACCGTCCCCGGCACCGGCAACGCCCTGCTCTCGCGCTTCCACCTGGGGGGCAGCGGCCCGACGGTGGCCATCAAGGATTGCATCGACATCGCCGGCCAACCCACCTGCGGCGGCAGCGCCGCGCTGGCCGACGCACCACCGGCCACGGCCCACGCCGATGTGGTCCGCAAGTTGCTGGAGGCCGGCTGGCAAATCACCGCCCGCGCCAACATGCACGAACTGGCCTATGGCATGACCGGCATCAATGACTGGAACGGCACCGCCGTCAATCCACAGGACGCAAGCCGCATGACCGGTGGCTCCTCCAGCGGCTCGGCCTCGGCCGTGGGCGCGGGGCTGGTGGATATGTCCATCGGCAGCGATACCGGCGGCTCGATCCGCCTGCCCGCAGCCTGCTGCGGCGTGATCGGATTGAAGCCGACCTTTGGACGCGTCAGCCGCGCCGGGGCGTATCCGACGGTGAGCAGTCTGGATTGCGTGGGCCCGTTTGCGCGCAGCATGGACCTCATCATCAGCGCCATGGCCAGCATCGCCCCCGGTTTCGACCGCGCTGCCGCTACCGCAGCGGTAGCACAGGCCGGCGTAAAACTGGTGACGGTACAGGCCGATCCCGAGATCGCAGAGGCCGTCGCCACCGCCTTCGCCGCCAGCGGCTGGCAAGGCGCTGCCTGGACCCCGCACCACATGCACGCCGCCTTTGAAGCCGGCATGACCCTCATCAACCGCGAGACCCATGATGCCTTCGGTCATCTGCTGGGCCTGGGCAAGCTGGGGGCGGATATCGAGAAACGCCTCTCGGCGGCAGCCACCACCACCGATGAAGCCGTGGCCCAGGCCGAAGCCGTGCGCGCCGCCTTCAGCGCCGAAGTCGATGCTGCACTGGCTGACGCCGATGCGCTGCTGCTGCCGACGCTGCCGGCCCTGCCGCCGACGCTGGCGGCGATCGGCCAGGGCGCCTCGGTGCTGATGCTGTCTTCGCTGGTGCGGCCCTTCAACCTGTCCGGCCATCCGGCCCTGAGCATTCCGGTGCCCATCGCCGGCAGCCCGCTCAAGGCCGGGCTGCAACTGGTGGGCCGCAAGGGCGATGACGAACGCATCTGCGCGCTCGGCCTGCACCTGGAGCGCGTGCTCAGCCAGCAGGCATGAGCATCACCGATCACATCAGCTCGCCAAGATCAACACTGACAACGACTGCAAGCCACTGGAGAAAGCCATGAATGCACCGCTACGCTTCCACCCGCGCAAGACCGATTCCTCCTATGCCGATCTGGTACAGGATGCGGTGGTGGATCCTTCGCTCTACACCGATCCGGCCATCTTCGAAGCGGAGATGGACAAGATCTTCTACAAGACCTGGATCTGGGTCGCCCATGAAAGCGAGATCAGGAACCCGGGCGACTTCAAGACTGCCCAGATCGGCCGTCAGCCGGTCATCGTAGTACGCGACAAGACCGGCAAGATCAACGTGCTGGAAAACCGCTGCCGCCACCGTGGCGCCACCGTGTGCGAAAAGCACAAGGGCAATGCCACCGGTTTCACCTGCCCGTATCACAGCTGGTCCTATGGCCTGGATGGCAAGCTGCGCGGCCTGCCCTATCCGGAAGGCTATGAAGAGGTCATCGAAAAGGCCGACCTGCCCCTGCAGAGCCTGCGTGCGGAGAGCTACAACGGCATGATCTTCGCCTCCTTCAACCAGGAGATCGAACCGCTGTCGGACTTTCTCGGCCATGCCAAGAAATGGATCGACCTGTTCATGAAGCAAGGGGCCGGATTCCCCATCAAGGTCCAGGGCGAGCACAAGTTCAGCTTCAAGGGCAACTGGAAGATCCAGCTGGAAAACACCACTGACGGCTATCACTTCCCGGTGGTGCACAAGACCTTCCTGTCGTCGGTCGATGAAGAAACTTCCGAGATGCTCTCCTTCATGACCGATGACCAGTCCATCACCCGCTCGCTGGGCAATGGCCACAGCGTCATGATCATGGTGCCCGAACACGTGGACCTGGATGTGGACGATGGCAGCGAACAACTGCAGGAGCGCTTCGCCCACGTCACCGAAGAACTCTCCAGGACCATGCCGCCCGAACAGGTGCGCCGCATCGTGCGCTCGCTGCACGGCGCCGGCTTCAACCTGAACCTGTTCCCCAATGTGGCCATGTCGATGTCCTTCTTCCGGGTGCTGCATCCGGTGTCGGTGGGCGAGACACAGATCCGCCACGTGGCCCTGGGCATGGACGGCGGCCCCGAAATCGCCAACCGCGAACGCCTGCGCATCCACGAACACTTCCAGGGTCCGTTCGGCTTTGGCAGCCCCGATGACGCCGAAGCCTGGGAACGCGTACAGACCGGCTCCTACGCCGGTCGCAATGCGCCCATCCTGGTCAATCGCGGCCTGAACCGCGAATGGGTGGACGACAACGGCGACAAGGTGTCGCACTCGACCGATGAAACCGGCATGCGCGAAGCCTATGCCATGTGGAAAAAGATGATGGAGAAATGATCGATATGAACCAACAAGACACTCTGCAAGGCATCCCCGCGCCCATGGCGCGTGCCATCGCCTTCATCTGGAAGGAAGCTGAACTATTGGACCGAAAGGACTATGCCGCCTGGCAGTCCCTGTGGACCGAGGACGGTTACTACGTGGTGCCCATCGATCCCGAGACCACCGACTATGCGGCCACGCTGAACTACGCCTACGACAATGCCCACATGCGCAAGATCCGCATCGAACGCCTGACCTCGGGCCACGCGATGTCGGCCGTGGATGCGGCGGCGACCGTGCGCACGGTGTCGCGCTTCGTCCCGGTGCACCTGTCGGAGGAGCTGGTCGAAATCACCTCGGCCCAGGTGCTGGTGGGCTACAAGCGCCAGCAGCACACGATGTTCGTGGCCAACCTCACGCATCGCCTGCGCTTCACGCCCCAGGGTCCGAAGATCGAGCAGAAGGTGATCCGCCTGATCAACTCCATGGACAGCCTCAACGCCCTGGGCTTCCTGCTCTGAGCGCGCAGCGCCCATTCGCCATTGAAATGAACCGACGAGTATTGGCCTCATGAAACTGATCGTAGACACCGTTACCGACGAAACCGGCGACATCCGTTCCTTCCGCCTGGTGCGCGCCGATGGCGCCCCGCTGCCGGCTTACGAGCCAGGGGCCCACATCGACGTCACCGGGCCGACCGGGATCATGCGCCAATACTCGCTGTGCGGCCCGCTGGAAGATCGCTGCGGCTATACCATCGCGGTCAAGCGTGAAGCGGCTTCGCGCGGCGGCTCGGCGGCCTTGCATGATGCCGTCAAGCCGGGCATGGAACTGGAAGTGGGTACGCCGCGCAACCTCTTCGCGCTCGACACCAGCGCACCGGAACATCTGCTCTTCGGTGCAGGCATCGGCGTGACCCCTCTGCTGGCGATGGCCTATCGCCTCTGGGCTGACCAGAAGCCCTTCACACTGCATTACTTCGTGCGGGCACGCGAGCATGCGGCCTTTGCCGATCTGCTGGAGAATGCCCCCTTCGCCGCGCAGGTGCGTTTCCACTATGCGGTGATGCCGGCGCAGATGGCGCACTACCTCACGGCTTGCCTGGAAGCCGGCAGCAAGGAAGCCCACGTCTACACCTGTGGCCCGGCGCCTTTCATGGAAGCGGTGGTCAAGTGCGCAGCGGCCAGCCGCAGCGAAGAGGCGATCCACCTTGAACACTTCGCCGCACCGGCGGCCCCGGCCACTTCTGCCGAAGTCGGTGGTGATGCTGCCTTCGAAGTCAAGCTGGCCAGCTCGGGCAAGGTGGTGCAGATTCCGGTAGGTATTCCCATCGTCGATATCCTGGCGCGCGAGGGCATCGTCATCGATACCTCCTGCCGCGAAGGCATCTGCGGCACCTGCGTGGTACCGCTGCTGGAGGGCGAGCCGGATCATCGCGACAATTGCCTGTCCAGGAAGGAAAAGGCGGCCAATGACCAGATCTGCACCTGTGTCTCGCGGGCCAGGTCGGGGATGCTGGTGCTGGATCTTTGACGCACACACTGGCGTCTGTCCTGGTCCGAACGGTTTTCGCACACTCTGCGCGCACACTGTTCTCAAATAGCCGGACGCAAAAGCATGAATGCCATTCAGCATTGTGCTGAATGGCATTCATCTTTGATGACGGGTAAAGAATTTACAGCGCAGTACGCTTGACCTTGTGGAACAGCCGGTTGAAGTAGATGAGGCTGTCCTTCTTCTCATTGACCTTGACCTCGGCCAGCTCCACGAACATCACCGAGTGCGTGCCCACCTCCTTGAACTCGCGGATGCGTCCCTGCAGCTTGACCAGCGCGTCGGCCAGCACCGGCTGCCCCAGTTCGCCGGGTTCTTCCCAGATATCCCAGCCGAAGCGCTCTTCCATCGGGACCTTGGTGGCACCGGAGAAGTGCATGGCCAGTTGTTCCAGCTCGTCGGAGAGCACGTTCACGCACAGGCGACCATTCTTCTTGAACACGTCGTGCATGGCACTGCCGCGATTGATGCAGACCAGGATCGTGGGCGGGGTATCGGTGACCGAACAGACCGCCGACGCAGTGATGCCGCAACGGCCTCCCTGGCCATCGGTGGTGATGATGGACACCGCCGCCGGCAGATGCGCCATGGCATTGCGAAATTCCAGTTGCTCGGGCGCAAGGGCGGCGCGGGCGATGGGTGCGGCGGTTTTTTCTTTCTGGATGGCGGTGCTGTGCATGGAATCTCCCTGTGATGCACGCCGATGAAGCACGGCGCTCGATGACAGCAGGTTAAGGCATGAGCATGGTGCAGACAATCCGGGCCACACGCCCGCCCCACAGGGGATTGCGGCAAAAGATCTAGGTAAAAATACCTAGACCATCGTCAGGAGGAGGGTGTTACAGTGGCGCTGATCCCAAGAATTTCAGGCCTGTTTTTTGCATAAGTCAAAGCGCAAGGATTTGATTTGTGCCGACCAGTCCATCAAGACATCGAGAGGGTCGGAAATAGTGCCGGTGCAAGCCGGCTCCATTTTGACGAGACGAGGAGTGCAGATGGAAACCAACCCGCCGGTGGTCTACATCGTCGACGATGACGAGGCCGTTCGGACCTCTCTGGCCTGGCTGCTGAGCTCGGTCAATATCCGGACCGAATGCTTCGAGGGTCCCGAGGCCTTTCTCAAGGCCTATGACGCCAACAGCCTGTCCTGCCTGATTCTGGATGTGCGCATGCCCGAGATCAGCGGCTTCCAGCTGCAGGATCGCCTCAAGGAAATCGGGGCCGACATCCCCGTGATCTTCGTCTCGGGGCATGGCGACATCCCCATGTCGGTGCGCGCCCTGCACAATGGCGCGGTCGACTTCCTGGAAAAGCCCTACAACTCGCAGCAGATGCTCGAACGCATCCAGATGACGCTCAAGCACGTGGCCGGCAACATGCAGGCCCGCGAGCGCCGCCAGCTACTGAAGGCGCGCCTGAAAACGCTCACGGCACGCGAGCGCGAGATCCTGGAGAAGGTCATCATGGGCCAGTCCAGCAAGCTCATCGCGCGCGACCTCAACATCAGCGTCAAGACGGTGGACGTGCATCGCGCCAGCGTCAAGGACAAGCTCGGCTGCCAGAGCACGGCAACGCTGGTGCGCGATGTGCTGATGGACTTCGGGCCTGAATTTCTCAGGGCGGCCTGATCGCTGCTGAACTGTCCTGATCTTCCCTCTTCCCTCGACCCTCTACCCTCTTTCCTGAGCCTGCATGACAAGGGCCGCAGCATGCTGCGGCCCTCGTCGATGTTTCCTGTTGCCTGCGATTGGCTTACGCGGCCTGCAAGGCAAAGAAAGCCACCGCCCGCTTCAGTTGCGCCGCCTGGTCTTCCAGCGACTTGGCCGCGGCCGCAGCCTGCTCCACCAGCGCCGCATTCTGCTGGGTCACGCCATCCATCTGGGCCACTGCCTGGTTGACCTGGTGGATGCCTTCGGCCTGTTCGCGGCTGGCGGTGCTGATGTCGCCCACCAGGGTATGCGCGCCCTGCACGCTGCCCACCACTTCCTGCATGGTCTTGCCCGCGCGCTCCACCAGACCGCTGCCGGCATCGACCTTGGAGACCGAGTCATCGATCAACTGCTTGATCTCCTTGGCGGCCGAGGCCGAACGCTGCGCCAGCGCGCGCACTTCGGATGCCACCACGGCAAAGCCGCGTCCCTGTTCGCCTGCACGCGCCGCTTCCACGGCGGCATTGAGCGCGAGGATGTTGGTCTGGAAGGCGATGCCATCGATGACGCCGATGATGTCGACGATCTTGCGCGACGACGTATTGATGTTGCCCATGGTATCGATGAGCTCCTGCATCACCTGCCCGCCCTGGCCGGCGATGGACGCAGCGGTCTTGACGAGGTCATTGGCCTGATGCGCGTTCTCGGAATTGGTACGCACGCTGGAGGTGAGCTGCTCGATGGAGGCGGCCGTTTCTTCCAGCGCACCGGCCTGCTCTTCGGTGCGCGCCGACAGGTCCAGGTTGCCATTGGCGATCTGCCCCGAGGCCACGGCGATGCTGTCGGCCCCCAGGCGCACCGTGGAGACCACACCATGCAGTCGCTCGCTCATGCCTTGCAACGAAGCTACCAGCTGGCCCAGTTCGTCGCGGCCCATGGGGGCGGCGCGCGAGGTCAGGTCACCGGCGGCCACGCGTTGCGAGATGGCCAGTGCCGCATGTACCGGCCGGGTGATGCTGCGTGTGAGCAGCAGCGCAAAGGCAATACCGCAGATCAGGATCACGACTTCCAGCGCGAAGATCTGCCATTGACTGCTGGCGGCATCGCGGGCAATGTCGGCGGAAATCTCATCGATGCGCGCCCGTTCGAAATCCAGCAAGGCGCGCATGGCGGCCTGGGTATGGTTGGCAATGCCCACGTATTGCTGCTGGTAGAGCTCCTCCACCTTGGCCGCATCGCCCAGCTTCTTGGCCGCATAGATCTGGTCGCGGATGGTGAGGAACTGCTTGCGCGCCACGTTGATGGCTGCGAAGAGTTTTTTCTCGTCCTCGCTGTTGAGCAGTTGCTCGACGCTCTTCAAGGTTTGCGCGGACTCCTTGCTGGAGGCGGCGGCTTCCTTGGCCAGGAAGGCTTCAAGCTCGGGATCATGGCTCTTGACCACGGTGGTGGTGCGCTGGATGGCGATGAGCAGCAAGGTATTCCATTGCGACACCAGCCGTTCCGTCTTCAGCGGCACATCCATCATCTCCTGCGTCTGGTAGGCCACCGTCTTGAGGCGCCAGATGCCCACCGCCGCAACCACCATGGAAAACACCAGCACCACGGCAAAGCCCGCCCCCAGACGCGAGCCGATACGTATGTTCTTGATCATGCTTCTTTCCATCCCAACCATGTTGACTATGGCGCCCCGAAAGACGGACTTTCCCTGACCGTCCGGCTTGCCCCCTGATGCGTACCAGCAAGACTGGTGCCAACCCCTTGGCCTTCCAGTGACCGCCGCCCTGCATGCGGTCGATTCTAGGAGTGCGCTGGCCTGGCGACCAGTTCAAAATGAAGAAACATGGTATGCCGAAACGGCAACGCAAGCCCGCAAACCCTTGCCAGGCAAGGATATCCCAAACTGGCCGGGTGGAAACATTATGAAATGTAAAACATTAATTTTTTGGGTGCGGAGGGGATGGCGGGCGTTTCAGCTGCTGCCTTGTTGGCGTTCCATCAATAGTCCTGGTCTTGCTTGGCCGCGTGTCGGCCCAAAGTTGGGCACAATGGCGCCTTGCCTCCCCGTTTCCGGATCCTTGCCGCACCATGACCACGCCGACCAGGCGCGAGCACCGCCACCGCGCTCATGGCGCAGGGTGGCGGCGTTCAGGCAGGTATTGAGGGGTGGCCGAGGCTGGCCAAGGGGGAAGGCGGGCTCAGTTATCCTGATGCACCCAGTTGAAGCTCAAGGAGACGGGCTTTTCACCCACGCTGACCTTGCTGGTCTTCTTGACGCCGTTGTAGATGGCGGTGACCTGGTACTGTCCCGCTGGCAGCTTGAGGTTGGTCATGGGGCCGGCACTGGGCAGATGAAAGACGCTCTTGTCGTGATGATCGGTGACATCGAGCTTGACGTTGCTGACGTAGGCGCCATCCTTGGCTTCGGAAAACAGCAGGCGCAGGTTGTAGTCCTTGGCCGCCTCGCGCAGCTTGGCCTGCTCGCCGGCACCGATGCCGCCGTTCATGTAGGCGACCGTGCCCTGCATGTCCTGGGCGTAGGTCAATGGCGCAGCCATGCCGGCGAGGCCGAAGACGATGGCACTGATGGCGGTGATCTTGGTGATGTCCATGATGGCTCCTTGTCGTGGTTCAGGATGAAAGTGCTGCCGCTCCATGGCGCAGCGTCGGGGCCAGCCCAATGCTGAGCCGACCGTCGATGCTTTACTGTAGGTCGACAAAATTAAGCGATCCTTAACACGCCAAAAGATTCCAGGCGAGCCGCCATCTCGCCAGACAGCGACGTCAGCGCGCCGCCATGGCCTGTGGCTGACGCAGATCTTCTTCCAGCTGCGCCAGCCGCCGCGCATGCTCTTCGATCAGCGCCCGCTGCACGGACACTGCATCAGACAGTGCGGCCATCCGGGCAGTACAGTAGCTGGCCACTTCATCGGCCAGTTCCTCCAGCACGGCCAGTACACTTTGTCCGATCGCCTCATACAGTTTTTCGTAGGACGGCGGCAGATCCTCGGCCACGCGTTCATAGCCGCTTCCGGCCGGCAGAGCCAATGCCACCGGTACCGGTGCCGGAAGCACATGGCTGTCCAGTACCGCGCGTGCGTGGCGTTCGAAGGCGTGCATCAGTTGCGCGTGCAGGCTGGCCAGTACAGCGTCCACCTCATCGCTGGCGGCATGTTGCTCCAGCAGGGCCGGCAGACCCGGCATCACCTCGCGCCAGGCCAGTTGCACGATGCGCGCACGCCGGGCCGGCAGTGCATCCAGTTCATCCTGCACCAGCTGCTGCAAGCCCTGCAGCGCGGGCAAAGTCTGCGCTTGCAGGGGCGCCAGCACATCCTCCTGCAGATGATGCAGCAGGACCTCCGCCGGCTTGCGGTCGCGATAGGCCAGGGCAGGCGCCAGCAACTCGGCGAGCGCCGCATACAGGCGCTCGAAGCCGGCCCCCTGCATCGCCTGGGCATCGGCACCGGCGGTCCGGGCCACATGCGCGGAGACCGACACCGGCGTCTTCAACTGATGCACCGCCACGCCCAGCGATTGCAGCTTGTCGGCAGCGCGGGCGCGCACGTCGGCTTCCTGGTCGGCGCGGTTGGCGTCGGATTTGTTGCGCAGGATCTTGACGATCTGCCCGTCCACCTCATCCTCATCGATCACGTCGCTGCGCGTGAGCACCGGCAGCAGCGGCTTGCCACGGCGCAGTTCGCGCGCCAGTTCATCGAGCTCCTGGACTTGTCCTGGCGAAGTCGAACTGGTCAGCCACAGTACGGCATCGGCACTGTCGAGGAAACGCTGCGTCAGCGCCGCATTCTCGTCGGTGGCCGAGTGCAGGCCGGGGGTGTCGAGCAGTACCAGGCCCTGGCCCAGGCAAACGCCCTGCAGGCGTGCCGTGGTTTCGGTGGCGCCTTCAGGGAAAGGAACTTCACTCTCCACCAATAGCCCGCCTTGCAGATGGAAATACTGCACCGTCTGGTGGCGCTGGCCGAAGCGCTGCGCGAGAAAGTTGCATAGCGAGCTTTTACCGGCATTGAACTTGCCGAACACCAGCAGCATGAGCTTGCCCTCGAAGCGCTGGGCCAGCGCGCGTGCGGGGGCGAGCGCAATCCATTGTTCTTCACGGCGGCGTGCCTGCCGTATCCGGTCTTCCTGCAAGGCGGCGATGCGGCGCGCCATGGGGCAGACAGACTGCAAGCCGCCGCCGGGCAGCGCCGCTTGCGCCAGTGCCTGGCCCAGCGCGGCCAGCCAGTCGCGCAGCGCCGCCAGCAGCGGCTGCAGGTCGGCCTCGCCCTGGCCGGTGCGGCCGATGGCATCGATGAAACGCTGTTCTTCGCGGCTCATGCGCCCTCCCCGTCTTGCAGCCGCGCCAGGGCCTGGCGCGCGCGGGCATGCGCGTGCAGATCGGACTGGCTGTTGGCGATCTGCTGCTGCAGGGCCTGGCGATCTTCGGACAGTTCGTAGTAATGCAGGAAGGATTGCGCAAGTTGCGCCTGCCCTGCCGGTTCGCAGAAACGGCGGCGCAGGTCGGCCCGGTATTTGATGGAGATGCCCAGCACGGCCACCATCACCGTATCCAGACTGGCCACCGAGGTCTGCTGACTGGCCGGCAGACCTTCCACGCCATGCTGGATCAGGTGCGCACGAATGGCGATGCAGGCGCGGGAATAAGCGACATGGATGCGCGCCCGTTCACGCTTGCCTGCGGTGAGCTTGAATTCGTCGGCGGCGGTATCGGGCACCAGGGCAGGATCGTCCCCTTGAAATTCGACGACCGGCAGCAGGTCCTGATGCACTTTTTCCAGCACGGCCTGCAGTCCCTGTTCAAAATCCTGGCGTTGTTGTTGCTGGCGCTGGCGCAGTGTCTGCAGCCCGCTCTCCAGCACAGCCTGCTGCTGCAGCAGCTGCTGGCCGATCTCCGTGAAGAGCAAGCTGCGTTCATGTTGGCGAGCGCCCGGGACCTGCTCCACCACCTCCCGCAGCAGCGCCTGCAGTGCAGGGATGCCGCTACGTTGCAGCAGCAGGGACTTGCCGCCCTCCACACCACTGCGATGCCGCGTCGAGGACACCGGATGCAGCGCGAGTCCCGGCATCTGCGCAACGATGGCGGCGCTGACCTTGGCCAGTTGCTCTTCGTCGCTCATCTGGTCCACCTGCGTGAGCACGAACAGCGTCTGCCGCCGCGTGCGCTGCTGATCCTCGCGCAGGGCCTGCAGCAGGTGGCGTTCGGCCGCATCCAGTTCGCCCTCTTTGGCCGCATGCACGAACAGGCGCACATCGGCTTGCAGCCAAGTGGCTTCCTGGGCGTGACTGTCGTCCTGCAGGGCGACGTCGGCGTCCAGTCCGGGGGCATCCAGCCAGCGCAGTTCGGCGTGATGGTGCTCGGAGAGCGTCACCGTCTCGCGCCGGTCGGCCACCGCAAAAACGTCGCGGCCCATCAGCTCGTTGAGCAGGCGGCTCTTGCCGTGGTTGTACTTGCCGACCACCGTCACGGTCGGCACGGCGTGAACTTGCGCCAGCACGCGCAGGCGCGCCAAGTCATGCGCGCGGCCCGGCGCCACGGCCAGCACCTCGCGGGCCAGCGGATCGAAGACATCATCATGCGGCGATTTCATCGGGGGTCTCCTTGTGTTCATTTTTTCTGTGTGGGGCGGCCGATCAGCCAGTGCGCAGCCATGCCGATGACCACGCCCCAGAAGGCCGCGCCCAGTCCGAACAGGGTCATGCCGGACGCGGTAGCGAGGAAGGTGATGACGGCGGGCTCGGCGTGGATGCCGTCCTCGCTCATCAGGCGGATGTTGGACACGATGGCGCCGATCAGTGCCAGCCCGGCCAGGGCTGCGATCAGTTCCTTGGGGAAGGCGGCAAAGAGCGTCACGATGGATGCCGCGAAGGTGCCGCCGATGAGATAGAAGACGCCGTTGGCGATGCCGGCCACGTAGCGTCTGCCGGGCTCGGGATGGGCATCCTTGCCGGTACAGAGCGCCGCCGTGATGGCGGCCAGCACGATGGTGATGCCGCCGAAGCAGGCCGTCACCAGCGAGGCCAGCGCGGTCCCGGTGACCACGGCGCGCGTGGGCGGATGGTAGCCCGCCAGTTGCAGCACCGCCATGCCCGGCAGGAACTGGCCGGTCAGGCTCACCAGCACGAGCGGCACCGTCAGGCTGAAGAACACGCCCACGCTGAAGTGCGGGGCGATGAAGACGGGCCGCGCCAGTTCCAGGTGCAACACGCCGAGTTCGGTCCTGCCGCTGGCGAAGGCCATCGCAAAACCGGTCAGCGCCACCACCACGATGCCGTAGCGCGGCCACCAGCGGCGTCCCGCGAGATAGGCGCCCAGCATGGCCGAGACCATCAGCGGGGCATTGGTGCTGGAGCGAAAGGCCTGCACCCCGAACTGGAACAGGATGCCGGCCATCATGCCGGCGGCGATGCCCTTGGGGATGACGGCGAGGATTTTTTCAAAGTAGCCGGTCACGCCGATGACGATCAGGATCACGGCGGCCATCAGGTAGGCACCGACTACTTCCGGCATGCCGATGGCGGGAAACAGACTCAGCAAGAGCGCCGTGCCCGGGGCCGACCAGGCCGTGATGATGGGCATCTTGAACCACCAGCTGAGCAGCAACCCGCTCACGCCCGCCCCCATGGAAATCCCCCACACCCAGGACACCAGTTGCGCCTGCGGCACCTGGCCGGCATGGGCGGCCTGCACGAAGATCACCAGCGGGCCGGCGTAGGAGATCAGTACTGCCAGAAACCCCGCCACCCAGGCGGTGAGCGAGCCTTGTCGTTGAACCATTGAAGCTTCCTTGCAGAGGCAACCGCACCAGCGTACAAAAGGGAAAAGGTCCGGCGCCCGATGGAGCGATGCTCCGGGGCGCCGAACCGGCTTGAATGACTAGCTTAAACGCTGCGCGAGATCGTGGCAGCCGACACGGTCGATGTCGCCTCGGCCGCCACGGCGCGCTGCCCGTGACGATAGCGCAGCAGGAAGATGCCGAAGGCCAGCGCCGCCACCAGGCCGGGAATCGCAAAGACCAGGAAATTCATGCTCAGCGGCAGCGCCGCCGCCATCAGTGCGCCCCCCAGCAAGGGGCCGACGATGGCACCCGAGCGACCCACACCGGAAGCCCAGCCCAGACCGGTGGAACGGATCGCCAGCGGATAGAACTGGGCGGTATTGGCATACAACAGGATCTGGGTACCGATGGTGGTCGCGCCCGCCACGATGATGAGCAGGTACAGCACCGGCGTGGGGCTGTTGAACCCCAGCAGGGCGATGGCGACGGTGCCGACCGCGAAGAAGCTCACCACCACCTTGGGCAGGGTGAAGCGGTCACCCAGCCAGCCGCCGCCGATGGCGCCGACCACGCCACCGAAGTTGAGCGCCAGCAGGAAGGACAGCGACGAACCCAGGCTGTAACCGGCGCTGGCCATGAGCTTGGGCAGCCAGGAACCGAGTGCATAGACCATCAGCAGGCAGCAGAAGAAGGCGATCCAGATCATCAGCGTGCCGACGGTGCGGTCCTGCTTGAAGAGCTCCAGCATCGGTGCGCCAGAGGGCTTGGCCTCCCCTTGCACCAGTTGTACATCGGCACCAGGCGCGGCGTGCGGCGCCACCTGCGCCAGCATGGCGCGCGCCTGCTCCTGCTTGCCGGCACGCAGCAGGAAGCCGACCGATTCAGGCAGCTTCCACAGGATCAGCGGCAGCAGCACCAGCGGCACGGCCGCAGCGAAGAACATCGATTGCCAGCCGAAGCGGGGCAGCATCCAGATGCCCAGGCCCGCACACAACACGCCACCCAGCGAATAGCCGCTGAACATGATGGCCACCAGGGTGCTGCGCAGGCGCTTGGGGGCGTATTCATTCATCAGGGCCACGGCATTGGGCATCAGACCGCCGCAACCCAGCCCGGCCAGGAAGCGGAAGATGCCGAACTCGTTGGGCGAACTGGCAAAGCCGCTGGCGAAGGTGGAAAGGCTGAAGAGCACGAAGCTGATCGCCACGCCCTTCTTGCGGCCGATGCGGTCGGCCAGGGGGCCGAAGATGAAGGCACCGAACATCATGCCGAACAGTGCATAGCTGCCCAATGCACCTGCCTGCACGGGTGACAAGGTCCACTCTTTCATCAATACCGGCAGCACGGCGCCGTAGATGAACAGGTCATAACCGTCGAACACCAGCAGCAATGCGCACAGGCACATCACCATCCAGTGGAATTGCGTGAAACGCGCGCCATCGATGATCTGGCTCACTTCCTGGGTTTTCATGGGGTCTCCTCCGTTGTCGTTTGTCTTGCGGGATTGGCGTTGTTATGTGTCGTTATGCCTTGCTGTTTTCTTGCGATTTCCAGCGTTGCCTTGCCGTTTTTCGATATCGGTCAGGCTGGTCCCTTCTTGCGCAGATGCGCCACCGCCTTGATCTCGATGAGGTAGCCGGGACCGCCACCCAGCATGTGGGCACCGGTCGCCGTCCAGGCAGGCAGTGGATAGCTTCTCAGGTACTGGTTGCGGACCTTGATGAACAAGGGCAGGTCGCGCATGTCGGTATGGAAGGTGGAGAGGTCGACGATGTCGTCCAGGGTGCCGCCGGCGGTTTCCACCACCCGTTTCAGATTCTCGAAAGCCTGCACGATCTGCGCCTCGCGCGGCTCGACCAGCTGCATGTCGGGACCGCGTCCGATCTGGCCGGAAACGTAGAGCACATCGCCGACCAATACGCCGGGTGCATAACCGATTTTTTCGTAGACATCTTCCATTCCCTTGGGAATGATGGCCTGGCGTTCAGACATGGTTTCTCCGTTTCAGTGTAGAGGGACAAGCGGCTCAGCCGTTGTCACCACCGGCCACCGGCAGCACCGCCCCGGTGATATAGCTGGCCTCATCGGAGGCCATGAAGAGGATGGGCGCGACCTGCTCCTGCAACGTGGCGTAGCGCTTGAAGAAGGTGGAATCGGTGACCTGCTGCACGGCCTGCTGCATCCACGCCTGTTCCTGCACGCTGTCGCCTTCCGCATTGCGCGGTACGCGGCGCGGCGGTGCTTGCGTGCCACCGGGCGCGGTCGCCACCACGCGGATGCCCTGTTCACCGTATTCCATCGCCAGTGCCATGGTCATGGCATTCACACCGCCCTTGGCCGCCGAATAGGGTACCCGGCGTATGCCGCGCGTGGCATTGGAAGAGACATTGACGATGGTGCCCCGCCCCTGCCGCAGCATGTGCGGCAGTACGGCATGGCAGCCGTAGAGGGTGGGCATGAGCGAGCGGCGGATCTCGGCATCGATCTGGGCGGCCTCGAATTCGGCAAAGGGCCGCATGCGGATGGCACCACCCACGCCGTTGACCAGCAGGTCGATGCGACCATGCAGCTGGATCGCACGCGCCATCGCGGCCTGTGCGCCGGCATAGGTTTCGAGGTCGGCGACCCAGCCGGTAGCCCGTCCGTCCGGTGCCTGCATCGCAACGTCATGGATGAAGTCGGCCCGGTCCACCATCACGACCTGGCCGCCTTCGGCGGCGATGCCCATGGCTACGCCCTGCAGGATGCCCTGGGCCGCGCCGGTGACGACGGCCACCTTGCCCGCGAAGCGTCCACGCGTGAGCGCTGCGCTCATGCCGCCACCGCTACCGGCTGGCTGGTGACGAACTTCTCGTAATGGAAGCTGGCCGGGGCGATGCCCTGCGACTGGAAGTGCTTCTGCACCGCCTCCACCATCGGCGGCGGACCGCACAGATAGACATCGACCTGGCCGTCATGCAGAACCTCGGCAGGCATGTGCTGGGTCACGTAGCCCTGGCGCGGATGCGTGGTCGCGGCATCGGCCACACAGGTGGTGAAACTGAACCCGGGCAAACGCTTGGCCAGGTCTTCAAGACGATCCACCAATACCAGGTCCTGGTCGCGCGTGACGCCATAGATCAGGTGTACCGGGTGCTGCCCACCCCGCTGCACCATCTCTTCGAGCATCGACAGGAAAGGCGCCAGCCCGGTACCACCGGCCAGCATCAACACCGGCTTGTCGACCGGGCGCAGGTAGAAGCTGCCCAGCGGGCCAGTCATCTCCAGCGCGTCACCGCTGCCGGCCTTGCCCAGCCAGCCACTCATCAGGCCACCGGGGACGTTCTTGATGAGGAAGCTCATGCGCTTGGCGCCCGAGGGCGAGCTGAAGGAATACGAACGATGCTGGCCACTGCCCGGCACCGTGATGTTGACGTATTGCCCCGGCAGGAAAGCCGGGGCATCGGCGGCCACCTCCAGCACCAGTTCGAAGGCGGCCTCACCGAAGGCGCTGACCTCGGCCACCTTGCCAGCGAATTTCGCGCTGCCGGTCTTGCAGGCGGTCGAGGCCACCGGCACGGCGACCACGCAATCGGATTGCGGGATCATCTGGCAGGTCAGCACCAGTCCCTGCTCGGCTTCATCGCTGCTGAGGGCGTCGTCGATGTAGTCGTCGCCCAGGTCATACTGTCCGCTCTCGGCGCGGCACTTGCAGGTGCCGCACACGCCGTCGGAGCAATCCATGGGCAGGTTGATGCGTTGACGGAACGCCGCGTCCAGGACTTTCTCCTTGGGACCGCAGTCAATGATGCGGGTCACCCCGTCTTCAAAGTTGAGGGCGATGCGATAGCTGCTCATGTCATGTCTCCTGCGCGCTGGTCAGACGTGGTAGACGTCGATGACCTGGCGGATGTAGTCGTTCTTCAGGGCGATCTTCTTGCGGGCGATCTGGAAGCCGCCTTCGGTCTTGCGCAAGCTGACCAGGGTGGTGCCGAAGAACTGGTCGGTGATCTTGTAGCGGTGCGACAGCGTATGGAAGTTGTAGCGCACCTCCACCGCGTCATCGGTCTCCTCCAGGATCTCCACGTTGGCGATCATGTGGCTGGTGCGCGGCTCCGGCATGGAGGCGCTGGAGCGCTCGGTCTTGATGCGGAAGACGCGGTCTTCCAGGCCATCGCGGTTGGCGTAGTAGATCAGCGAGATCTCGCGGTGCGGGTCTTCGGTGAGCTGGTCATCGTCGTCCCAGGCCGGCATCCAGTATTCGACGTCCGCGGCGTACAGTTCCAGCCAGGATTCCCACTGGCGTTCGTCGAGATAGCGCGCCTCGCGATAGAGGAAGGCGCAGACGGCATCGAGTCGGGTCGGCTGGCTCATGCTTGTTCTCCTTGCCCTGCGGCTGCGCGTTCCTTGCTGACCGCCTTGCGCATCTGCTCGGTCCAGTAGTGGTGCTGGCAGACGAAGAGACCTTCGTCCTCGCTGCGCTCACCGCTCAGTTTGGGGTTCATGCCCATCTTCTTCGCATTCTCGTCCGGGCCCTGCTTCCACAGCGGCGCCCCCCGGCTCATGTCGTTGTAGCGCACGGCCGAACCGGCATAGCCAGCCTGGCAGGCGCGGAACTCTTCCAGGTCGTCGGCGGTGCCCATGCCGGAGACATTGAAGAAATCCTCATACTGGCGAATCCGCACGCGGCGGTCTTCATCGCTCTCGCCCTTGGGACCGAAGCAGAAGATGCTGATCTCGGTCTGGTTCACGCTGATCGGACGGGCCACGCGGATCTGCGTACCGAACTGGTCCATCAGGAACACGTTGGGATACAGGCACAGGTTGCGGGTCTGGGCCACGATGGTATCGGCGCGCGCCTGGCCCACGCGGGCGGCGAGTTCTTCGCGCTGGTTCCAGATCGGGCGCACTTCTGGATTGAGCGTATTGGTCCACAAGAGGATGTGGCCGTTCTCGAAACCGTAGACACCTGCAACAGCCTTGCTCCAGTTGTTGGCGTCGGTGGCCTTGGTGCCGCCTTCCTTGCGGCGGCTCATGGTGGCGGCGTAGTTCCAGTGCACCGAGCTGACATGGTAACCATCGCAACCATTTTCCATCTGCATCTTCCAGTTGCCGTCATAGAGGTAGCTGGAATTGCCGCGCAGGACTTCCAGGCCGTTGGGGGCCTGGTCGACGATCTGGTCGATGATGACGCGGGTCTCGCCCAGGTACTCTTCCAGCGGCAGCACATCTTCCGAGAGGCTGCCGAAGAGGAAGCCGCGATAATTCTGGAAGCGCGCCACGCGGGTCAGGTCATGCGAGCCGTTCTTGTTGAAGGAGACCGGATATTCGGTGGTCTTCTCGTCCTTGACCTTCAACAGCTTGCCGCTGTTGGAGAATGTCCAGCCGTGGAAGGGGCAAGTGAAGCTGCTCTTGTTGCCATGCTTGCGACGGCACAGCATGGCCCCCTTGTGGGCACAGGCATTGATGATGGCGTGCAGCTCGCCGTTCTTGTCACGGGTGACCACCACCGGCTGGCGGCCGATCCAGGTGCTGTAGTAATCGTTGATCTCGGGGACCTGGCTCTCGTGGGCCAGGTAGACCCAGTTCGATTCGAACAGGTGCTTCATCTCCAGCTCGAACAGGTCGGCATTGGTGAAGATGTCGCGGCGGCAGCGGAAGATGCCGTTGGTGGCGTCTTCGTCCAGGGCGGTGTCGAGCAGGCGCTCGACCTCGTCATACTTGTCGGCGGCAAGGGTGGTCATGTCTTTTCTCCAGGGTGCAGCCCGCCTGTGGCGATGGAAAACCATCGCGGCAAGGCAGTCGGCGGGGATGAGGCTGTCCTGCGCCAGCTGCTGGCGCAAGTCGATCAGTCGATCAGGCGGCCAGGCGCGGACGGTCCACGACCTGGTTGTCGGCACCGTTGACCAGTGCGGTCAGGCTGATGTCGAAGACGATCTCGGCGAACGGGCCTTCCAGTCCTTCGGCCTTGATGCTGGCCGCATCGGTGCGCTCGACCAGCGGCGGCACCAGGCCTTCGCGGGTGGCGTAGGCGAAGTCGTCATAGATCAGCGGATCACCGTCGATGTTGATCTGGGTGGTCAGCTTGCGATGGCCGTCCGCCGTGACGAAGAAGTGGATGTGCGCCGGACGGTTGCCGTGGCGGCCCAACTGGTTCAGCAGGCCCTGGGTGGGGCCGGCCGGCGGACAGCCATAGGCGGCCGGCATGATGCTGCGGAATTTGTAGCGGCCCTGGGCATCGGTGATGATGGTGCGGCGCATGTTGAAGGGCTTCTGCTCGCCGGTCGGGTCGAAGTGGGAATAGAAACCCTTGGTGTTGGCATGCCAGACTTCCACCTGTGCGCCCGGCACGGGCTTGCCATCGGCGCCATAGACGGTGCCGTGCATGATGATGGTCTGGCCGTCCTTGTCGCTACCGTCATCCAGGCGCGCGAAGCCCTGTTCCACCGGCGCACCGGCCACGTACAGCGGGCCTTCGATGGTGCGCGGGGTGCCGCCGGTGATGCCCAGTGCGGCGTCTTCGGCATCCATGCGCATGTCCAGGAAGCGGTCCAGGCCCAGGCCAGGCGAGAGCAGGCCGGCTTCGCTGGACGCTCCCAGGCGATTGATGTAGGCCACACCGGCCCAGTATTCGTCGGAGGTGATCTCCAGGTCTTCGATGGTCTTGAACAGGTCGGACAGGATGCGATGCACGATCTGCTTGGTGCGCGGGCTGCCGCCTTCGGTATCGAGGCCGCTGGCCAGGCGCAGGAAGTCCTGGACTTCGGGGGTGCTGAAAATCTTGGCTGCCATGTTGAGTCTCCTTTTCGATTTGTAGATTGGGGAAGTGCGTTTTCTTGTTTTATCCGGCCAGGGTGGCCGGCCTCGCTGCTGTCACTGTCGCCCCTTGCTTGCGATCGCGCCGGAAGTATTGCACACGCTCCTCATCGAGCACGATGCCCAGGCCAGGGCGGTTGGGGATGGCCAGCTGGAAATCCTGGTATTGCAAGGGCTCGGCCAGGATTTCCTCGGTCAGCAGCAGCGGGCCGAACAATTCCGTCCCCCACTGCAATTCACGGAAGGTGGCAAAAGCATGCGCCGAGGCGATGGTGCCGATGGCCCCTTCCAGCATGGTGCCGCCATACAGCTCGATGCCGGCCGCGTCGCCGATGGCGGCCACCTGCTGGGCCGCACGCAGGCCACCGGATTGTTCGATCTTGATCGCAAACACGTCCGCCCCGCCGATGCGCGCCAGCGCAAAGGCCGAGGCCGGACCGGTGAGCGACTCATCGGCCATGATGGCGATGGCGTGCTTGCCCTTCAGGCGCGCCAGCGCCTGGGCCGAAGCCACCGGTTGTTCCACCAGTTCGCAGCCGGCATCGACCAGACCGGCCAGACCGCGCTGGGCCTCCAGTTCGCTCCAGGCCATGTTCACATCCACCCGCACCGCGCCACGATCACCGAGCGCCTTCTTGATGGCGGCCACATGGGCCACATCGGCATCGACGTCGCGGCGACCGATCTTGAGCTTGAAAATCCTGTGACGACGCGCGGCCAGCATGCGTTCGGCTTCGTCGATATCTTTGGCGGTGTCGCCCGAGGCCAGGGTCCAGGCGACCGGCAGGCTTTCGCGGGCACGGCCGCCGAGCAGCTGCGAGACCGGCAGGCCGGTGCGCTGGCCCAGGGCATCGAAGAGCGCAGTCTCGATGGCGCACTTGGCGAAGCGGTTATCCTGGATGGCCTTGTTCAGGCGCGCCATGATGGCCGGGATCAGGCTGGCATCGGCACCCAGAAGCAGCGGCGCGAAGTAGGTATCGATGGCCAGCTTCATGCCCTCGGGCGATTCGGCGCCGTAGGCCAGGCCACCGATGGTGGTGCCCTCGCCCACGCCGACGGTACCGTCGGAGCAGTACAGACGTACCAGCATCAGGGTCTGCCCGTTCATCGTCGCCATGGACAATTGATGCGGACGGATGGTCGGCAGATCGACCAGGAAGGTCTCGACCCGGTCGATCAAGGCCGGGGCTGCGCTATGAAAGTGTGCTTGGGTATCCATGGACTGCATTGAACACCCGGAAGCCCTGCCATTGCCAACACTAAATTCGTCTAGTTTCATACCTTTTTTATATAGTTTCCAATGTCTCCTATAAAAATCAAAGGATTAGACATCATTAGTTTCTGTGAGATATGATTTTCCGCCATGGACATCAGACAACTGAAATACTTCGTGGCCGTGGCCAATACGCGCAACTTCACCCGCGCCTCGGAACAGCTGCACATCGCGCAACCGCCGCTGTCGCGCCAGATCCAGCTGCTGGAGGAAGAACTGGGGGTGCAGCTGATCCTGCGCAACAGCCGTCCGCTGCGCCTGACCGAAGCCGGTCGGGTGTTCTATGAGCAGGCGTTGCAGATCCTCAACCGCCTGGAGCAGTTGAAGAACGCCACCCAGCAGATCGGCCTGAACCAGCGCCAGACGCTGTCCATCGGCTTCGTCGCCTCGACCCTCTATGGCGGCCTGCCGGTGCTGGTGCGCAAGCTGCGCCAGCACTACCCGGAGGTGGACATCCAGTTGCTGGAGCTGACCTCGATGCAGCAGTTTGCGGCCCTCAAGTCGGGGCGCATCGACGTCGGCTTCGGGCGTATCCGCAGCAATGACGCGACGGTGGCGCGCATCGTCCTGCGCGAGGAAAAACTGGTGCTGGCGATCCCGCCCTCCTTCCCGCTGGCGGCCAGCCAGCAGCGCGTGAACCTCAAGGAAGTCCACGGGCAGAAGCTGATCGTCTATCCGAAGGAGCCGCGCCCCAGTTTCGCCGACCACATCCTGAGTCTGCTCAACGACCAGGACATCCATCCGGCCGAAGTGCATGAAGTGCGCGAGATCCAGACCGCGCTGGGCCTGGTGGCGGCCGAATCGGGGCTGTGCCTGATCCCGGCCTCGGCACGGCTGCGCAATGACCTGCATTACCGGCTCATCGACGATCCCCGCGCGACCTCACCCATCATCCTGACCCACCGCATCAACGACAATGCCTGGTACATCGAGGCCATCAAGCAACTGGTGGCCGACATGTATGCCGAGCGCCCGGCCTGGCTCGATATCGAAACCAGCTCCTTCCCGGCTACCGGCTTTCCGATTCCCGACCGACGCGACTGAGCCGCATGGAGACGGCGCCGCAGCGACAGGCGGATCGCTGTTGACGCGGAGAAAACCGTCTGCCCAAGTTGACAGGTCCAAGCACGGACGCCTACACTGGTTTGTGCGAATAAAGGATTTATGTTCGACTATCGAACATCGCAACATCCCCTATAACGACAACGGAGCAAACATCATGCTGTTCATGGTTCAAATGCAGGTCAACATTCCCGCCACGCTCGACAAGGCCGTGGCCGACCAGTTGAAGAAGGATGAGAAGGAGATGTCACAGAATCTGCAGCGTGAAGGCAAGTGGCGCGACCTGTGGCGCGTGGTCGGTCAGTATGCCAACGTGAGCATCTTCGATGTGTCCGGCAATGATGAGCTGCACAACATCCTCTCGGCCCTGCCGCTCTACCCGTTCATGACCATTTCGGTCACACCGCTGACCCAGCATCCCTCGGCCATCGCGCAGATTGGCTGATTCCCGGCGTATCTGACGCTTTTTGATTCACACACGCCCGCACCCACCGTCCGGTGGCGCGGGCCAAGGATTTACTCATGCCCTTCGCAACCCTGAACGGAATCAAACTGCATTACCAGCTCGACGGCGACGCCGCCCTGCCGGTGCTGGTGCTGTCCAACTCGCTGGGCACCTCGCTGGCGATGTGGGATCCGCAGATTGCCGAACTGAGCAAGCACTTCCGCGTGCTGCGCTACGACACGCGTGGTCACGGCCAGTCCGAGGTCACGCCCGGCCCCTACACCATCGCCCAGTTGGGCAGCGATGTGATCGCCCTGCTGGACCAGCTGGAGATTGCGCAAGCGCACTTCTGCGGACTCTCCATGGGCGGCAGCACCTTCATGTGGCTGGCGGTGCATCATCCCGAGCGGGTGAACAAACTGATCCTCTGCAACACGGGCGCCAGGATCGGCACGGCGGACGCCTGGAACAGTCGCATCGAGACGGTGCAGCGTGATGGCCTCTCTGCCATCGCCGCCGCCGTGGTCTCGCGCTGGCTGACGCCCGAGTATGCAGCGCAGCATCCGCAGCAGGTCCAGGACCTGACCGCCATGCTGCTGGCCACCCCGGCCGAAGGCTACGCAGGCGCCTGTGCCGCGGTGCGCGACAATGATCTGAGGGAAGCGATTGCAGGCATCCGTGCGCCCACGCTGGTCATCGCCGGCAGTGGTGACGTGCCGACGCCCCCGGCCGATGCACAGTTCATGCGCGCCAGCATCCCCGGAGCGCTGTATGTGGAATTCGATGCGGCCCACATTTCCAACCAGCAGCAGCCCCGTGCCTTCACGCAGGCGGTGGTGCAGTTCCTGACGGAAGGAATGTGAGAAGGTGAAGCGGGGGCTCCAGTCCCCCGATAAAAACTTAAAGCCAGGCTTCCTGCTCGGCCTTGCGGTCTTCGCGTTGCATGGTTTCGCACAAGGTGCGCAGTGTGGCCGGCAGTGTTTCACGTGCCAGCAAGTTTTGCAACAGCAAGCGATCTCGTGGCGTCAAGTCCCACTTCTGTTTGGTCTGTGTCAACTCGACACTGCTCATCTGATGCGCTTCCCAGGTCAGGCCGGCTTGCTCCCACAGACGACCGACCGCACACGCGATATCCACGCCAGCCGGATCGGCATCAGCGCTGATCCAGGCCGGGCATGGCGCCTTGGTCAGCAAATGGGCCATCATCGCCTGCCATCCCAACGAGGGGCGTCCCGGCATCCAGAGCAGAAGCGTACCGTGAGGAAGCTTGCGCGCATTGCGTTCAAAACTAGTCCGGTTCTCGATCAGCCACCATTGCTGCACCCCCTCAAGCCGCTCCAGGTGCTGCATGTCCTTGAGGGGAATGCCCAGAAAATGGACGGCGGACAATTCCATCTTGCGATTTGACCAGCACAGCTCCACCTCCCCTGCCAGCCATGCGGTCTGGGCAAAGCGGCTGATACCCAGGCGTTCAAGATCGAAGACCGTATCCAGCCACTTCCATTCATTGGCCTCGATGGCCTTTGTCCCATCCCGCGCGGACAAGGCAAAGTCCTGACGCATCCCCTGCTGACCACTATCGCGCCAGTGCGCCACCTGGAACATCAGATCCAGGCGTCGCTTCAAGGCATCGGGCGTGAGCGTCTTGGCTTTTTCCAGCTCTTCAATGGCCTGGGCCAACTCATCGTTAAGGTAAGGATCGGTATCGCCTTGCGCAAAACTGTCGAGACGGGCGATGAGCTGCTCTTTGGCTTGAGACAGATGCGTCTGGCGTTGTTGCTGGCGTCCGAGGGTGCCACTCACCCCCAACAAGGACTGCAGTTTGGTCAAGTCGCGCCAGGCAAGACTCACCCATTGCCAGGCACACTTTGGCTTTCTGACCTCAGTGCAGATCACCCAGCCATCTTGCAAAAGATGCTCGACCAACAGATCGCCGTCTTCAAGTCTAAAACCCTCGATCTTCTTCACGGCAATCTTCAGCAAGCTCTCTCGCTTGTGCGGCTTGGAGTCATCTTCGTCCACCCACAGGCGCAGTGCAGCCATTTGATTCGGCTCGAAATGTCTCAGCACCGAGGGAACCGCTCCTGATGCCTCCCGCACCTGAAACTCTGTACCGTCTCGACGTCTTTTACCGATGGGCCTCGCGACCAAATGACTCATGCTGCCCCCTCTTACGCATCCAACCGCAAGCGCCGCTGCAACACGCCAATGGGCGGCGCCCAGCGCGCCTCGCGCGGTTTCTTCGACGTGACCAGCGTGATATCGGCCGGCTCGAAGACTTCGACGTTGTGCGTGATCGGCGTGGTGAGCACGTATTGCGCTCGGGTCGATTTGAGGAAGTTGCCGACCAGCTGGATGTTGCGCACGTCCAGGTGGGCAAAGGGTTCGTCGATGAAGACGAAACCACCCGGCATGTCGTCGTCCTTCAACAAGCCCACCAGCAGGATCAGCGACTTGATGACCTGCTGGCCACCCGAGGCTTCACCGTCGTTCAGGCCGATCTCGCCCTTGCCGTCGAAGTTGAAACTGACCTTCAGTTCGGCCTGGCGCAGGATGGTGTCGTCATTGTCCAGATGCGGCAGGTCGGCGCTGACCACCACCCCGGCCAACGCGCCCAGGTCGACGATGTTCTTGCGATAGCGGCGCACGGTGGCGCGCAGTACGTCGATGTAGCGTTCGCGGGCATTGCCCACGGCTTCCTCGGCCTGGTGATTGCTGATCTTGCGCGCATCCAGTTCATTGCGCTGGTTGCCTACCGTGCCCTGCATGATGAGGTGCTTGTCCTCGACCGTGCCGTCCTTCTCCCACTGGCCGCTCTCCAGTTCATTCTCCACCGAAGCCATGCGCAGCTCGGCCTGCTTGGCGTTGGTGTATTTCTCGTACAAAGCCTGCACCGTCGCCGCGACAATCCAGTGCGCCGGGAAACGGCTCTTCTGTGCGCGCGAGGCCAGCGCACGGGCGCGCTGCTCATCGTGACGTGCACGCCATTCGCGCTCCTGTCCGGCAAGATCCCCTTCGCTGTCGCGCAGGCGGCGTTGCAGGGCATCGAGCTTGCCATCGAGGATGGTGCGCTGTTCGATGGCCTCGGCGTGCCGGGCATCCAGCTGACCCCAACGTTCACTGGCAGCCACCCGCGCCTGACGCAGGGCCGGCAACTGGCGGCGTGCCTGTTCGAATTCTTCACTTCGCTTCGCCAGCGCCTCTGCGGCGAGGTGGCCCTCGGTGGCTTTCTTGGCGGCGTCGAGCTGGCGCTTGATGTCGCTCTGCTTCAGGACCACGTCCGTCAATTGCTCGTCCAGCGTGGCCAGGCGTTTCTGGATGGAGGTCTGACGCGCCGCCAGTGCCGCCGCGCCGAACTGGTAGTCGCCCGGATCGCGCCATACGCTGCGCCCGCCGCGGCCATCGCGCCAGTAGGCTTGCGGCGTGATCCATTCGCCGCCGCTGCGCGCACCTTCCACGGTATCGGCCACGCGGTGGATCTGCGCCAGCTGGCGCAGCAGCCAGGACGGTGCCTTGGCCGAGAAACGCAGCACCGCCAGGAGGCTCTCTGCCGGCGGCTGCGCGCTGGCCGTGGCGGCGTCGGCTACGACGTAGTGACGATAGCGCTCGCGCTCGGCCAGGGCCATGGCGGCAGCTTCATCCTTGGGATCGTCCAGCACCACTACCCAGCAGGAAGCGCGCAAGACGCCTTCGGCTGCGGCACGCCAGTGGTCGTCGGCAATCTCGATCACGTCGGCCAGCAGGTGATGCGCAATGTCGGCCTGACGCAAGGCCCGCGTGAACTGCTGCACGTCGTTCGGGCGCGGGGCCTGGCGTTGTCCGGTCAGGCGCTCCAGCGCGCCGCTGGCGTCCTTGCGCTGCTGCTCCAGATCGCGCCAGCGGTCGTGCAGCGTGTTCTTCTGCTGTTCCAGTTCATCCACGCGCGCCAGCAGTTGCGTGGCATCACCTTCCACGGCAGACAGGGCCAGCAGTTCATCGGCCTGCTTGACCAGTTCTTCCACGGGTTTTTCGGCGTCGCGCGCCTTTTGCTGGGCCTGCTGGGCATCGGCCTTGTCGCGCTCCAGCGTGGCGACCTTCTCGCGCGCAGCCTGTTGCTGTGTCAGCAGCGAGGACAGCAGCAGGGTGTCACTGCTGCGCTGGCGGCGCAGATGATGGTGGTGCAGGCGCTGGCGATGCAGTTCGCGCAGGCGCGTGGCCGTGCCCTGCCGCTCCTCGTGCCAGCGCAGTACCGGAATGACTTCGGTGGACAGCATCTCGCGCTCGCGCAGCTTGCCCTGGTATTGGCGATACAGGGTCACGCGGCTGTCCAGCTGTGCCAGTTGCGCTTCGCTGTAGGCCAGTTCCTGTTCGGCCAGCGTGACCTCGGCGGCCAGGTCGCGTTGATGGCGACGGGCTTCTTCGTAGCGGTCCAGCACTTCCTGGTCACCAAAGACTTCAAAGACCAGGCGCAGCAATTCCTTGGGAGAGAATTCGCACAGGCGGTCGGTCTGGCCCTGCTCCAGCGCCAGCACGCGGGCAATCGCGCGCGACAGGCCGGCTCCTTCCAGACGCTTGCGCCAGTGGTCCAGGCCCAGCCAATCCTTCTCGGGCAATTGCGCCAGGGTTTCGATGGCGACGTCGCCATCGCTCATGCAGTAGCGACGCTGCCAGTCGCCGCCGTTGCGTTCGATGCGACAGGCCAGCGTGACCTGGTCCGCATAGAGCAGGTTGCGCGCGAACGGGCGGGTCGAGCTCTGGCGGCCATGCGGGCGGTTGTCCACCGTCGCGCGCAGCCAGGTGGTATCGGCATTGGCGTGGCGGGCATAGGTCTTGTAGCTGCGCCCGCCCGAGCAATCCAGGCCCAGCAGGGTGCGCATGGCATCGAGCAGCGTGGTCTTGCCGGACCCGTTGGGCCCGGCGATGGTGATGATGGAACCGTCCAGGGGCAGCGTCAGGCGCTGGCAATAATCCCACTGCAACAGTTCCAGCGATTGCAGGTGGAACATCAGGCGTCTCCCTCTTCGGATGATTCATCGCTAGCATCGGCGTCGGCCTCGGCCTGCGCGGCACCACTCTCGTCGCGCACCGTGGCGCGGGCCAGCACGTCGCCTAAGGCACCGTCAAGAATGCGTGGGGCCAGGGCATCGTAGTCCAGCAGCAGGTCCAGCAAGGGACCTTCGGCGATGTCCACGCCACGGCGCACGATGAAGCCGTGGGCTTCCAGGCGACGCAGGTTGGTGTCCATGCGCGTCTTCTTGCCGAGCTGGTTGCCGAAGTCGGCCAGCAGTGCCGTATAGGACACCACCGGGCTGACCTCGGCGGCGCTGGGCATGGGCTTTTCGGTCTGGAACATCTCGTCCTGCTGCTGGGCGTCGTCGCCGGCAGCGCGCGCCGACTGGCGCTCGCGCTTGGGCAATACGATCAGTGCCCACAGCACTACCAAGAGCGAGATGGCGTCACGCGGCAGGTCGAGGTTGTTGTTGGCATTCATGCCGGCTTCGCCGAAGACGGCGGATTCGGCCGGACGCACCAGCACCACGCTGATGTGGTCGGCGTGGATGTTGTCCACCAGGCGCAGGCCGACCTGGGCCAGGCGGTCCTGCAGGGCTTGCCACAGGTCGGCATCGACCAGGGCGCGGCGCACGCGCGGGTGTTTGCGGGGCAGCCAGCGGCGTGCCAGCAGTTCGGCGGCCAACAGGCCGGCCTCGTCTAGGGTCTCACTCATTCGGTCTTTCCCGGGATGGATCTGGATGGACGGCCCCGGCGCTCATGGCGGCGACATCGGGGTCATCGACTTTATCGACACGCGGCAGGAAGCCGGCTTGCCACGGCAGGCGTGCCAGGTCGCCGGTCTGCCCTTGCAGGGTGCGCGCCTGGGCGTCTCCCAGGAGCGGCAGCAGTTGCAGGCGATAGGCCGCCTTGCCGAAACTGCCGCCCAGCACCACCGTGCTCAGCGGCTGCGGTTGCAGCTCGGCGGCCTCCTCGCCTTCCGGCAGGACGCCCAGGCGCGTGAGTTGTTCAATCAGCTCGCCCAGCTCGGCGGGCATGCGCAGGGCCTCGATCTTGCCTTCCACGGCCTGGGCCGGAGGCGGCAAACCTTGCGAGCGTTGGGCATCGGGGCGGTCGCGCTCGAACTCGCCTTCGGCCACGTCCAGCAATTCATGGCCACTGACGAAGACCGGTTTTACGCCCATGGAGAGCGCTTCCCCCATCAGCGAGGACAAGTCCGCATGCGCCTGCAGCCAGCGCCGCACATCCGAACTGGTCACGCCGGTGCTGCCCAGGGTGACGCGCTGGCGGTCAGCCTGTTGCAGGGCGCGGGTGAACTGGCTGGCCATGGTCAAGAGGCGTGCCTGGCCATTGCCGAGGGCACGCGCTTCGCGCTCCAGACGGGCGTCGGCGTGCTCGCTGCGGATGAGCGCAGTCAGCGCTTCACCGGCGCGGTTGACCAGTTTCAAGGCCCGCTCGAAACGCGGCTGAGCCTGGCGCAGCAGGGCTTCCGAACCGCTGGCGATGGCATCGGCGAACTGGTCGTGCAGGCGCGCCAGCTGGGCATGCAGGTGACGGATCTGGCTGGCGTCGGACAGGCCCAGTGCCTGCGCACCGGCGACCTGAGAGAGCAGCGCGGCCATCTCGTCATCCTCGCCGACGGCGCGCGTGAGCGGAGCCAGCAGGGCTTGCACCTGCTGGGCGATGGGCGAGAGCTGGTAATCCTGGCCGGTGGCATCCCAGACCAGGAGGTCCAGGTCGCGCAGGCGCTTCAAGGCCGCTTCCATGGCCTCGGGCTTCAAGGCATAGAAGAGCTGGTTCAGGTCCTCGCGCTGCAGGCGGCCCTGCGGCTGCGCCGCCAGTTCGAGGAACATCCAGATGCGCAGGCGCGCCGCCGCCTGGCCGCCGGAGACCAGGCCGCGCAGCGCGTCCAGCACGTCCAGCCGCTGGCCCAGGCCCCAGGCCAGGGGCGCTTCGGCGGCTTGCGAAGGATCGCGGAAGTAGCTCTCGAAGGAGCCGGATTCATGCTCGTCCGCAAGGGGAGCGGGGTCGAATTCTTCTGTCAATTTGTCGTGGCTGTTGACCAGGTACAAGCCTGGGTCCTGGCCCGGTCAGTGGGCGGACCGGCAAGTTTAGCAGGCCCGCGGGACAGCCTCCAGCAAAGCGGACGATGGGGCAACGGAAAATGCAGCGGAAAGGAAATGATTTATTGCATTAACGCAACATTAATGCCCGTAGTGACAGCATTAAGCCAGGCTTAATGATGGCTCACGGGGCCAGGTGCCAGGGTGATGGGCTCATAGGGCGTCTGCAGGTCACGCTCGGGGATTTCCCATAGCACCAGCTTGGGCGGGGTCTGGGTAAAGGCCGGGTTGGCGAAGTACTCGCGGGCGCTGCCGGAGAACTTGCCGCCATCCCTGGCGAAGCTGCCGATCTTCGCGCCCAGGGCTTGCTGCAGGAAGCCCAGGAAGTTGGAATTGCGCGAGAAGGAGGTGCCGATCAAGGCCACGTTGGGCAGTTGGCTGTCGCCCAGCAGGTCGTCGAGATCATCGCCGCCCTTGGTGGCAGCGCCCTGCCCGGCCCCTGCACCGGGCACTTCCGTGAAGACCGTGGCGGCCACGCTTTCCGGAGTCGGTTGCCAGCGCAGCGGCAGCCAGTCCAGACCGGCCAGATGCACCAGGTCACCGGGACGACGCGCCATGGGGCCGGGCTGGGCGGAGTAGGCTTGCTCGGGCGTGGCATGGAAACCGGATGCGACGATGCGCGCGGCAATCACCTGGGCCGCCGCGCGGGCACCGGCCTCGTTCCAGTGGGTATCGGTATGCAGATAGGCCGCCGTTCCCAGCGGCGCCAGCGTGGCGGCCAGATCGATGGCGTTCACGCCGGCCTGCTGCAGACCGGCCACCCAGAGCGCTGCGCGGGTATTCAATTCGGGGGGGCGCGTCAGGCCACACAAGGCATTGGCGGCAATGCGACTCTTGTCCGGCACCACTGCCACCAGCAGCCCGATGCCACGACGCGCCAGCGCCTGGCGGATCGCCAGCACGGCGGCGCGCTTGGCCTGGGCATTGGCCTGGGCGTGGTGATTGACCTGCAATTCTTCGGCCAGGAACAGCCAGCCGGGACAGCCCACCCGCACGCGCGGGCCGGTATCGCCCAGCAGCAACCAGCTGCCGGCACGTTCCAGTCTGGCGGCCTGGTCAGGCAGCCAGGCATTGGAGAGCTGCTTGGCCAGCAGATGCGTGAGCTCGCCGTGCAAGGCATCCTCGCGCGTCCAGCGGGCAGGCAGCCAGTCGATCTTGCCGGCATACACCAGCCAGCCGCAGGAGAGCAATCCGGCACACAGCACGGCGGCCAGCGCGCTACCGGCCCAGCGGCTGGCCCGGCGCGCCATGGCGCTGGGCTCAGGGGGCGTATGCGCAGCGGAAACGGGAGGCGTGCTCATCGTGGACTCAGAACTGGAAATAAAGGAAAGGAACGGTCTCGCGGCTGGCGATCAGTGCGAAGGAGAGCAGGAAGGCCGCAATCGGCCACAGCTGCACGAACCAGAGATAGAGCGCGCGCCTGCCCCAGCGTGCCTCCAGCGCCGACTGCCACAGCGGTGCCACGATCCAGAACAGGCCCAGCAGTACGGCCAGCGCCTGTACCGGACGCAGCATCACGGCCAGCGCATCGCTCAGGCCATGTCCATGCAGGCCGAACTGGCCCGCATACATGGCCAGGGCGGTGTCGAAATCGGGGGCGCGGAACAGGGTCCAGGCCAGGCACACGAACAGCAGCGTGAGCACATGGCCCAGCCAGGAGGGGATGGCCGGCAGCGACGAGCGCGACCAGGCGCGATCGATGCACAGCGCCACACCGTGGGCCGAGCCCCACAGCAGGTAGTTCCAGCTGTCGCCGCCGTGCCAGAGTCCGGCGATGGCCATGGTCAGGAACAGGTTGCGATAGGTCTTCCAGACCCCGTGGCGGTTGCCGCCCAGGCCGATGTAGAGATAATCGCGCAACCAGCTGGAGAGCGAGATGTGCCAGCGCCGCCAGAAATCCTGGATGCTGCCGGCCAGATAAGGATGGTTGAAGTTCTCGGGAAAGTGGAAGCCCAGCATCAGGCCCAGGCCGATGGCCATGGCGCTGTAACCGGAGAAATCGAAGAACAGCTGCATCGAATACGCCAGGCAGCCGATCCAGGCATCCACCAGCGCCGGATGTTCCAGGTGGAAGGCGGCATCGACCAGCGGCGAGAGGGTATCGGCCACCAGCACCTTCATGGCCATGCCGACCATGAAGCGGCGCGCACCCAGGGAGAAATTCTCCCGGTTGAACCAGCGCTGGCGCAACTCGCGCTGTACCCAGTCATAACGGATGATGGGTCCGGCAATGGAGTGCCCGAACATGGAAATGTAGGTGGCGTAATTGATGAAGCTGCGCTCCACCGCCACCGTGCGGCGCTGCACGTCCACCAGGTAGGAGATGGCCTGCAGCACGATGAAGGACAGTCCGGCCGGCAGCGCCACCTTCTGCCAGGCCAGCGGCAGGGCACCGTAATGCTGCATCACCTCGCTCAGGGTGGCGGCGACGATGTTGGCGTACTTGTACCAGACCAGCACGGCCGTATTGAAGACCACCAGAGCGATCAGCAGCACGGGACGGCGCTGGCCGCCCTGCTCCCGGGCCCGATCGACGCACAGCCCGCCGACCCAGGCCACGATGGTCAGCACCACGTGCAGCGACAGGAACAGCGGGCTCAGCCAGCCGTAGAACAGCCAGCTGCCCGCCAGCAGCACGCCATTGCGCGCGCGCTGCGGCGCCAGTGCATAGACCAGCAGGAACAGCGGCAGGAACAGCGTGAGGAATTCAAGCGAGGCAAAGACCATGGCGTGGCGCAGTCAACGTCGATGAGTCACTCAATTGGCCAGCTTGTCGGTGGTCGCCAGCAATCGCGGACCACTGGCCGAGGGCAGCAGCAGCACGCTGTAGCGCTCGCCCGCCTTGAGTTCGCCCAGATCCAGGGCAGGACCGGTGTTGCTGCCGCCGCAGACCAGTTGCACCGCAAGCTTGACCGGATTGATGGAGCGCCGCTGCAGGCTGCCTTGCGCCACGCCCTTGAACAGGTCGGCAGTACGGCCAGCCGGACGCAATGCGGCACCGCTGCAGGAGGCGTCGAGGTTGAAGAAGGCCAGCGAGGCCTTGAGGCCATTGAAGTCATCCGGATTGTCCTGGACCGTCACCTGGCGGATGCCCTTGGCGTCAGGCAGCACCACCACGGTGGCGAACTCGCCCGGCTTGGCTTGCACGCCCAGCTCGAGGCTCCTGGCACCGACGGTGAGCGTGCCCTTGATGGTGGACTTGGCCTGCACCGGGAAGAACGACGAGACCGGCTTGGCGGCCTCCAGCTTCAAGGGCGGCTGGCCCTTGCGGGCCACCACTTGCAGCGGCTCGCTGGTGGCGTTGATGAAGCGGATGAAGGCGGCATCCTCGGCCGGGCCGGTCGGATACAAGGGAATATCGGCTGCCATCGCTACGCCGCAGCCCAGCAGGGCGATGCTGGCCGCCAGTACGCGCAGCGCGCTCATTTCTTGCCGCCCTTGGCACTCACGGCAGCGGCCGGCAGCTTGCCCAGCGCATCGCCGATGGCTGCGCCCCAGGACTTGTAGCCAGCCACGGTGAAGTGCTGGCCATCGGTGGTGATCCACTGGCCGGGCTTGGACATGGTCAGCGAATCGATGTAGGTGCAGGGCGCCACGTTGGCCGCCAGGAAGCGCGACATCAGTTCGGTACGCGCATCGTTCTTGTGGTACATGCCGCCGGCCTTGCCCCAGGCCGGGCCGACCCAGGCGCACTTGGTGCCGGTGGCGGCGATGGCCTTGGTCAGGCTGGTCACGCTTTGCCAGGCCCAGGCCTTGGGGAAGTCGGGCTTGTCGTAGGAGGCCATGGTGTCGCCGATGACCAGCACGACCAGGTCCGGCTTGTCCTTGGCGATGAGCTCGGTGATGGGCGTGGTGGTGGCATCGCGCCCCTTGATCTGGATCTTGCCGTTGTCGATCTGCTCGGCGCCGCAGTCGACCTTCTTGGTGGTCAGCCAGTCGCCGGCACTGGCGCCGCAGGCGCCGATGGAGTGGACCTTGGCGCCCATCTGGACCAGCTTGGCGTTGAGGGGTTCGGTGAGGTGGTCGGCCAGGCTCATGTGGCTTTCGCCCAGGACCAGGATACTCAGACCAGCGAGGATGGATGCAGCTGCCATGGCGATCTCTCTATCAAAAAGTGTTCAGTCAAATCAGTTGGAATACGGCGAACGATACGGGCTGACCGGCAAGGTCAGGAAACTGCCCTGCATGTCCTCCAGGGTGTAACGCAGGTACATGGCGACGTTGAGTTCGCGGAAGTCGCTCGAATTGTTCAGGCGCAGCGTGCCGCCCACGAACAGGCGCGGCGCGAAGCGGTATTCGCCGCTGCCTTCCAGGCTGTAGCCGATGCCGGTCTTGGTCTGCTGGGCGTAGCTCTTGCCGCTGGCCGCTTGCAGGGCGGCATCGGTGGGGAAGTAATCGGCACCATCCTGGCGGAAGTACTGCACCCCAGCCGAGCCCTTGAGCTGGAAGCTGAAGCGGTCGGTGCGCTTGGCCCAGGTCACCGGCACGCCCAGTCCCAGGTAGGCTTGCGGACTGAAGTAACCGCCGTGACCATAGGTGTAGAAGTTCTGGTTGTTGGCGTAGCTGATGAGGGTGGCCGAGACGCCTGCCGTCATCTTCTCGTCATTGCCGTTGGTCAGGTACTGGTAGGCGCCGCCGCCCAGTTCCACGCGCGTGTTCGATTCCACGTTGTGGCCCTGCAGGCTGTGCAGGGCGCCATAGGCGTAGACGCCGGTGCGGGCATCGTCCGAACTCATCTCGGCACGTCCGCCGTTGGCGGTCACGCCGCCCCAGGAGCGGCCCACGCGCGTATCGGTGCTGCCGGCAAAGGACGTGATGCTGTCGTTGACGGCACGCCGCGAGACCGTCACGCCGAAACGGTTGGTGCTGCTGCCGCCCAGCGGCTGCTCCACACTGACGCCACCGACCACGTTGGAATACTTGAAACCGCTGGGCGTGGTGCCGATGTCGGCCTTGATGCCATCGTCGGGACGCTCATAGGCCACCGCCACGCCTACCCCGCTGGCGCTCTGCTTGCCCACTCCGGTAGCACTGGAGCCGCCGCCGCCAAAGCGGCTGGCCGCCTCATCGGTCATGGCGCCGGCATCCAGCGAGACCGGGGTCACGCGCACGGCCACGCGGCCGTTACCGACGGGCATGTTGGCTTCCAGCGGGGCTTCGATGTCGTTGATGCGGCTCAGACCGGATTCGCTGGCATTGCCGCGCACCACCACGCCTTGCGTGACGTAGGGACTGCGGGCCTGCAGGATGTCGTTGAGTGCACGCTGTGCCGGGCTCAGGTTGTCAGCGGGCTGGTCGCCCTGCCCCTGCAGCGCCAGCAAAGCGCGCTGGGCTGCACTGGCCGCGCCGGGCAAGGCGGTGCCAGTGGCCGCGGCTTGCACCGGCGGCTGTGCGTAGCCGCGCATCGCGGCAGGCTGGGTGGTCTGGGCCATCTGGGCCGGTGCTGCATTGCTGAACACGGGACCGAGCGTCTGGCCATAGGCCACCGCCGGCGCTGCCGTGGACGTGCTGGCACGCGCCGCTGCGGGAGTGGGCAGTACATCGCTGGCAGCCGGTGCTGCGGCCGCCATCATGGCCGGGCGCAGCAGGGTTTCCGCCGGCGGCGGAATGGCAGCCACGTTCTCGTTGCCCGGCAGAGTACGTCGGGTACGGAAGGGATTGACAGCCGGGTCGAAGCCATTGCCGCGCGCGGCCAGGGTGCGCTGGCGCGCGCCGTTTTCGATGGCCACCGCCCGGCGCAACAGCGCCGTGGCTTCACCGACCTTGCCCAGCGCCCGATAGATGCGCGCGGCTTCGGTCAGCGTGGCGGGGTCGGTGCTGTCGAGCTTGCCGACCTGCTCCAGCAGACTGATCGCATAGTCGTTCTCGCGCGCCTGCATGGCTGTGTCCGCCGCGCCCAGCAAGACATTGACGTCGCGCGGATTGCGCGCGGCCAGCGGCTTGTAGAGCGCCAGGGCACGGGCGTTGTCGCCGGCGGCATTGAACATGCGGGCCAGCGCCGAGACGGCACCGACATCGCTGGGGCGCTGCGAGAGGGCCGGAGCCAGCGTGTCGTAGGCTGCGGCCAGGTCGCCGCCCTCGCGCAGGCGTTCGGCCTGGCGCACACGGTACAGGAAGCGCAGGTCGTCGTATTGCTTGCGGGTGGCCACGTCCATGTTCTGGTTCTGCAAGGCCGTCAGTACGCCGTAGACCTGGGCATCCTCACCGGCCTTGAGCAGAACCGAGGCGTATTGCAGGCGGGTGCCGATGGTCGGCGTGGCCGGTGGCGCGATGAGCGGCTGCATCAGCGCCAGCGCGCGCGGGGTGTCACCGGCGTCGACATAGGCCGAGGCCAGCGTGCCGGTACGTTCGGCATTGCCGGCTGCATCGGGCTGCACGCGGTCCAGCAGGGCCAGGGCTTCCTGACGCTGACCGGTCTTGACCAGCTCGGTGGCATGGCCGACCTGGATGGTCAGCGTGACCTGGCGCATCAGCTCGGTCATGGCGGCGGTGCGACGGGCCTCGGGGATGCGCCTCAGCGTGTCCTGCGCATCTTGCCACTGCGCCATCTCCACCGAGAGCAAGGCACTGGCGTAGAGCGCATCGACGTTGTCGCGATGCGCGCGGGTGAAGTCGTCGATGGTCACGCGTGCCTGGCGCGACTGACCGGACTTGACATACAGGCGCGCCAGATCGAAGGTGGTCCAGACATTGTCGGGGTCGTTGCGTACGGCTTCGCGCATGGCCTCCAGGGCGGCATTGAGGTCTCCGCGCTGTTCGGCCAGGTTGGCCTGCTGAGTGGCGCGCAGGGCGCGCAGGCGGCCCTGGTCGCCGAACTCGGCCTGCTGCTGCGGGGTGAGCTTGTCGAGCAGGCGCAGCGCTTCGTCGGCACGGCCGCTTTGCGAGAGCACGTTGACCAGCCCGCGAATGGCGCCCACCTGGGCCGGCTGCACCGCCAGCACCTGGCGATAATGGCCGGCGGCAGCCTCCAGTCGGCCGGCCGTGGCTTCGATGTCGGCAATGGCCACCAGGCCGTCGGTATTGTTCGGATCCAGGCGCAGGGCCTGGGTCAGTGCATCTTGCGCCTGGGCGCTCTGGCCGCGTGCCTGCAAGTCGCGGCCGCGCTGGATCAGCAACCAGTAGCGCACGCTCTGCAGCGCCTTCTTCCAGCCGCTGCCGCCCCTGGCGACGGCGCGCGCGAGCAGCGGTTCGGCCTCGGCCAGGCGGTTCTGCTGCTGACGCACCACGCCCAGGCCGCCGAGCGCATCGGCTTCATCGGGATGGGTGGAAAGACGCTCCTGGAAGGCTTTTTCGGCTTCCTGCAGATCCCCCTTCTCGAGCGCCTGCAAGCCGCGCGAGAGCACCGTGGGCGTCTGCGCGGCGGCCACCTGCGCCCGGCCCTTGGCCAGCAGATCACGGATGTCCTTGTCGTCCGGATGCACCTTGAGGAAGTCCTCGAACAGCGGCACCTGCGCCGGTGTCGGCGGACCCAGCCAGGTCAGTGCCAGACGCCAGCTTTCATCGGCATCACCGGCGATGTCCACCTGCTTGGTCAGGCGCGAAAGCACGCGGATGCCTTCCACCCGGGTGTCTTCATGGCGCGCCAGCTGCTTGCCGTAGAACAGGGCCAGGATGCTGTCGCCCGGTGTCTCGCGCAACAGGCGTTCCATGCCCTTGCGTGCCTCCGGCCAGCTGGCATCGTTGAAGGCCAGGTTGTTGTAATACTCGCGGCCCACCGACCCCGAAGGGGTGAGGCCGTTGAACATCTTGCGGAAGGTATCGGTGGCGCGGTCACGCTCGCCGGCATCGACCAGGCGCCGCGCTTCGGCCAGCAGGGCCTGGTTTTCCGGGCGCGCCAGGGCGATGTCCTGCGCCAGCTGGCGGGCCTGCCAGGGCTGGGGCGAGAGTGCCTGCAGGCGTTCCAGATAGTCGTTGGCCTGCTGTGGTCGGTTCTGCTTGACGCCGATCAGACCCATGCCGTACAGCGCATTGACCTGGGACTTGTCCAGCTGCAGCACCTTCTGCCACACCTCGGCGGCGCGCTGGTTGTTGTTGCGCGCCTGCCAGTACTGGCCCTGCTCCACCAACTGGGCCTCGATCTCCGCGGACTCGGCCAGGACCGGTGCGGCATGGGCCCCCAGCAGCGCGGTCAGCACTCCGATGGCTAGCGTGGTACGGCGCGTGCGCATGACTTCTCCCAGGACAGATTGAGTGTTCCGTCATCGCGGAACTGGTATCGCTTCTCGGCCCATCCGATTCCGAACAGGCCCAGCATGACGTTGTAGTAAAGGATTTCAGGTTGCGCGCTGGGTTGCGCCAGTCCGCTTTCCAGTTGCTGTGCGGCGCGCGCCTGCCATTGCGCGGCCAGGGTGGTTTCCCCCTTGGCCTGCAGGTAGGGGACCAGGGCCGCACCAAACCCGAAGGGCCCCTGGCCTTCGGCCACGCCGGTGGTCACGGCCACCTTCTCGGGCGCAGCGCCGGTGGCGAGGATGCGTTGGCGCATGCCGTCCAGTGCGGCCAGCAGCGCGGCGGCATCGGGGTCGCGCGGCGAGGTCATGCCGGCCCACAGGTAGACGCGAATGGCGTCATAGCTGCCCAGCTCGCCCTTGGCCGGATCGACCATGAACTGACCGGCCTGTACCGCCGTCATCTTGTAGCCGACCCAATCGGCCACGAAGCCCTTGGGGCTGGTGGCCTGGATCATGCGCACGGTATTGCTGGCGATCTGCTGCCAGGGCCCCTTGGGGCGCTCCTTGTGCAGTCGGCGCAGCAGCGGCAGCGGCAGATAGCTGGGATTGAGCGTCCAGACCTGGTTGTGCTGGTTGAAGCCCTGCGGTCCCGGCAACACCATCTTGCCCAGGCCCGGCAGGTCCACCACCAGGCGCGCTTCGATGCTGTCGAGCAGGCGCCGGGCATCGCTGCGGTAGGTCGGGCGCTGCCACAGACGTGCGCCTTCCAGCAGGGCGTAGACGATCCACAGGTCGGCATCGGAAGCCGAATTGGCATCCTGCAATTGCCACCTGCCATCGGCGCCCTGCCCCCACAGCCAGCCCGGCAGGCGGTTGGCGGCATCGGCGCCCATCATGTTGTCGCGGGTCCAGCTCCAGATCTGCTCGAAGCGTTGTGCATCGTTGGCGATCAGCGCCAGCAACAGGTTGTAGGACTGACCTTCGGAGGTGGTGTGATTGGGCAGCAGGCTGGAATGCAGGACCCGCCCATCGGGCTGCACGTGGCCGCTGGCCCAGGCTTGCCAGGCCGGCCAGTCCGTGACTGCACACGCGGAGGACGCGGGCGCGGCCTCAACCACGCCGGCTACGCCACCGAGCGCCAGCGCGGCCATGGCCTTGACCAGGCTGCGGCGTCGAAATTGAAACGACAGCTCAGGCATTGAGACGCTTTCTCGCCTTGGCGCGCAGGGTCAGGTAGGCCAGCCCGCCGAGCATCAGGATGCCACCGGCAATGAGCACGAACATGGCCAGGACGTGGCGCGACAGCCACCAGCGCAGCATGCGCAGCGGTGACATGCTGCCCGTGAAATACTGTTCTTCAGCCAGCAGCGGATCGATGGTGGTGCCGCGCACGGCCACCAGGCTGCCCTGGATGGTCTCGGCTTCGGGATCCTTGCTGGCCATGGCCGCGAGGATCTGGTCCAGGCCCGTGGCGTCGCCACCGGCCAGCACCACGACGCTGCGACCACTGTCGAGCGGTGACTCGAAACCGGTCAGATAAGAGGTCGGTTCGCCGCCCGTGAAGGCCAGTGCCAGGCGCGCACGGCGCTTGGCCTGGTCATCGTCGGCGAGCTTGAGCCAGCTGCGTACGCGCAGGGCGAAATCACCCACATCGAAGCGCTGCTTGTCCCCCGTCACCGCCGCCGGCAGATGATCGGCCCACTGCTTGAGCAATGGCTGGTTCTGGCCCGAGGCCAGTACCAGCAGGTCGCGCGAGGCGACCTTGTCGACCTGGGCGGCCTGGGTCACCACCACGCCCGTGGCGGGGTATCCGGTGGCGCTGCCGAAGCGGCCCAGCAGCGTCAGGTAGGCAGCGAGATCGTCGGTGCTGGCATTGTCGGGCAACACCACGGCCGACTCCGAGAGATCGGCCATGCGCGTGAAGGGGAAACCGGCATCCTTGAACACGCCCAGGTTGGGCATGGCCATGAAGTGATCGTAACCGCGCAGGTCGATGGTGGAATCGGGATCGATGCTGCCGCGCACGTTGTCGATGATGATGTCCTGACATTCGCCCTGCTTGACGAAGTCATACATGTAGCGCAGTTGCAGGCGCGATTGCGGACCGGCCAGGTTCAGCGGCAGGCGCAGATCCATCTCGCGCGTGAGGGCCTCATCCTTGATCGAAGCCAGCAGGCTCTTGTCCAGCTTGTCCTTGGGCAGCAGGATGTCGGACTTGATCAGGCCATCATTGAAGCTGACCAGGAAGGACGAGTTGGTGGACTTGGGCTGGGGCGTATAGCGATAGACCAGTTTCAGCTTCGCGCCATCCTGGCGCCAGTTGGAGAGAGCCGGCGGGAAATTGAGGGGGATGGTGATCTCGCCGGGGTTGTAACCGGACACGTTGAGGCGCTTGGGATCGATCAGTTCGGAGAGCTTGACTGCGCGATCGGTGGGCAACCAGTTGGGCGCGTCATACGGCTGGCGCGGCGCCAGCGGCTGCAGCTTGTCGATCACTGCCGAGCTGCCCGAGAGGCCCTTGCTGCCCAGCGCCAGCGCGGCGGCGGCCTGCCTGAGTTCGCCCACGTTGCGACCGGACACCACCAGCAGCTTGCCATTGGCATCATTCGGATTGGGCAGCACGGTCAGCGTCGGCCCCTTGGGGGCGGCCACCTCGAGTCCGGCCACACTGGTGGGGGCCTCGCCGGCCACCATCACCACGGCATTGCCGCGCGGCGGCAAGGCATTGATCTGCACCGGGAAACGCGCGCCGCGATAAGCGGCCAGCGCGCCGAACCAGGAAGAAAGCGTACCCGCCGCTTCCAGCGTACCGTTGTCGGGGTTCCCCGCGAAGACGAAGGGCAGACTCAGCATGCGGATGTCGCGCCGGTCGAAGAAGGGCAATGGCATCTGCGCCAGGTCATCCTTCTGCGGCAAGGGCGTGGTCTGCAGGTCCAGCGTGGAGCCATTGGCCACGCGCGCCCACAGGCTGGAATGCAGGGGATCCTCGCAGCCCATGGTGTAGTGGCCGATGAATTGCAGGCTCAGCCGATTGAATTCGGTAATGAGCTTGGGCGGGATGTCGACCTTGGCGGTCTGCATGCTGCCCGAGCCTTCCTTGGGCAGCGGGATGCTGCCGGCCACCACGTCGTTGACCATCACGTTGATCTGCGAGAGGTCCGGCAGCAAGGCCGGGGAATAGGTGTAATACAGCGTCACGTGGGCGCCGGTGGTCACCAGCGAGACCGGCACGTCGAAGTTGAGGCTGTCGGTAGCGTCCACGCCATGCAGGTTCATGGAGCCATTGCGACCCAGCTGCTTGAAGGTGAACACGTAAGGGTCGCCAGCTACCGGAACCGGTGCGGGCAGGCCGGGCGTGGCCGTGGCCGCACTCGCGGGACTGCCAGCAGAGGCCGCCAGCACCGGCAGCGGCAGGCTGCCGGCGGTCATCACCGCCGCCAGCATCAGACACAGGGAGCGTTGGCGCAACAGGGCGCGCTGCGCTTGAGGCTGCTTCGTTTTCATTATTGTTTTTCCAGAGTGTTATCCATGGCAGGTGCGGGATCTGCCGATGAGGCGGAGGCTGCTGCCGAGGCAGGCGCGCGTGCTTCGGCGGGCCGGCGGCGCAGCTGGATCGCCAGCGCCTTGAACATTTGCCGGATACCATTCATGCCGATGCCGGCCACTTCGCGCAGGGCCTTGAGCGGGGTATCGGGACGGCTCTTGCCCCAGTTGTTGGCCCAGATGTCGGCGCGCGAAAAGGTCAGGCGCACCAGTTCGCTTTGCTGGCGCAGCGTCAGTTCGTGGAACTGCGCACCGACCATGTCGTTGCGGCTGAACACCACCACTGCCGGGAACACTTTCTCCTGATCATTGCGGAACAGCGTGACCTCGATGCGGGCATTGCGCGCGATGGTCGCCCCGGCCGGCAGGCGCAGGCCGATGCCTTTCTGCGAGAAGTCCAGCGTAGTGCCTTCGATGAGGCTGCCATCATCGCACTTGATGCGCACCGGCAGCTCGGCCGCCACACGCGGCTCGCTGCGCACCTGGCGGGTTTCGGAGGCGACGGCCATGGCAGCACTGCTGATGATGACGTTGTAGAGCGTCCACGCCATGTTGATGAGGATGGTGGTCACGGCATTGGGGTCGCCGTGGATCAGTTGCCAGATGCCGAAGCCCAGGCCGGCCACGTTCAGCGCCAGCAGCAACATGTAGGGACGCGCCAGCTTCCAGTCGAAATGGTCGTCGGTGATGATGCCGCCCTTGTCGGTGACGTTGAAGCCGCCCAGCTTGGGATTGATCAGCGCCAGCAGCACCGGCCCCAGGATGTACCAGGCCAGTACGGTCTCGTAGACCTCGTTCCAGAAGGAATGGCGGAAGCGTCCCTGGATGCGCGAGTTGGTCAGGCTGGCGTGCAGCACGTGGGGCAGCACGTAGGCCGTGATCATCAGCGCCGAGGCGTGGAAGATATGGGCACCGAAGAACAGGTAGGTCAGCGGCGCGGTCAGGAAGATCAGGCGCGGCAAGCCATAGAAGAAGTGCAGCATGGCGTTGAGATAGCACAGCCGCTGGCCCAGTCGCAGCCCGCGTCCCTTCAAGGGATTGTCCACCCGGAAGATCTGCGCCATGCCACGCGCCCAGCGCACGCGCTGGCGGATGTGGCGCGCCAGGTTCTCGGTGGCCAGGCCGGCCGCCTGGGGGATGGCGAGATAGGCGGTGTTGTAGCCGGCGCGGTTCATCTTCAGCGCCGTGTGAGCGTCCTCGGTCAGGGTCTCGGTGGCGATGCCGCCGATTTCCGTCAGGGCAGTGCGGCGCATGACGGCGCAGGAGCCGCAGAAGAAGGCGGCATTCCACAGGTCATTGCCATCCTGCACCAGACCATAGAACAGCTCGCCCTCATTGGGCACCGAGCGGAAGGTATTGAGGTTCTTCTCGAAGGGATCGGGCGAGAAGAAGAAGTGCGGCGTCTGCAGCATGGCCAGCTTGGGGTCCTTGTAGAACCAGCCCATGCAGATCTGCAGGAAGGAACGCGTCGGCACGTGGTCGGCATCGAAGATGGCGACGAATTCGCCATCGGTGACCTTGAGCGCTTCGTTGAGATTGCCGGCCTTGGCATGCTTGTTGTTGGAACGGACCAGATAGTTCACGCCGATGTTGTCGCAGAACTCGCGGAATTGCTCACGTCGGCCATCATCGAGCACGTGCACGCGCAGCTTGTCCTGGGGCCAGTCGATGGCCTGGGCGGCGAAGATGGTCAGCGAGACGATGTCCAGCGATTCGTTGTACGAGGGAATGAAGATATCCACCGTCGGCCATTGCGAGGGCGGCATGGTCAGCATCTGCGGCTTGCGGCGCAAGGGCCAGGCGGTCTGCAGGTAACCCAGCGTCAATACCAGCAGGGAATACATTTCGGCGGCCAGCAGGCCATAGCCGAAGACGATGTCCAGCCAGCTTTCAAAGGCCAGCGTGGAGGTGATGCGCCAGTACATGTAGCGCATCGAGACGATCAGCGAGAGCGTGATCAGCACCAGTACCGGAAAGCGCCCCGACTGCTTGCGCAACACCAGCGCGGCGACGAAGCAGCCGATGGCAAAGACGCACTGCGCGGTGAAATCCAGCGGCACCGAAATGATGAGCAGGGCCAGCAGCGTGGCAAACAGCATCACGGCCCATTGCACCAGGCGGCGCGGGCCGCGTGGCAGACCTTCGAGGCGCTCGCCGACGCGCTGTATCCATTGCTGCAGGCGATTGGCCGACGGGCGGGCCGAGGGCTCCTGCCCTGGTGGATGAGGGGACAGCGTGGCGGGGGATTTCATGTCGGGCTGGCGTTGCGATGGCGATGTTGCCTGTGGTCCATGGTTCATGCGCGTGCACCTGCGGCGGCCGCCTTGAGCACAGCGGCGCGCAGCACTTCGCTGACGCCCTGCAACTGATCATAGACCGGCGAATGCCCGGCCTTGACCAGCGGATTGAAGCCGTAGGCCAGACCTTCGCTGATGGCGTGATCGAGCGCGACCACACCGGCCAGGCGCGGCCCCATCCAGCGCTTGAGGACTTCCAGCATGTCCTGGCAGAAGCTGCGGCTGCCGTCGTACTTGTTGACCACATAGCGGCAATTGTTGCGGCCATGCAGGGCCTGGCGCATGTGCTCCAGTGCCAGGAAGGAACCGGCATCGGGCGTGACCACCGCCAGCACCTGATCGGCCGCCTGCAGGGCCTGCTCCAGATAAGGGGTCTGGCCGGCCGGCAGATCCAGCAGGACCACGTCACCCGCCTGCAATTGCAGCGCGTGCAGCTGGCGCAGCAGCCATTGGCCATCCACGCTCATCTGCCGCGCCAGCGCCGCTTCCCCGGCGGCGGCCACCACGGTATGACTCAACACCTGCGTACCGGCCGTACCGACGGCCATGCTGCTGCGCCAGTCCCCGCTGGCGGCCGCGGCAGTCTGCCGGGCCACGGCCTCGGCACTCACGCCCAGGTGATATTGCAAGGCATTCTGCGGGTCCAGGTCGATGGCGACCACACGGCCATGACGCGCCAGGCTGCAGGCCAGCGCCGAACACAGGGTGGTCTTGCCGACCCCGCCCTTGGGCGAGACCACGGCAATCACCTGCGCCGGTGTAGTAGGCGGCACGGCCAGTTGGGGCTGGCCGGTGTCGTCATTGCTGGCGCGCTGCTGGGCTTCGCGTTCGCGCGCGGCCTCGCCCAGCATGGAGCGCAACAGGGTGGGAACGGCGGGCTCGGTGGTGGAGGCAGCTTGGACAGGAACGCTCGCAGAAGCATCGGGTGAGACCGCAGCCGGGGTCGCGGTCGGGGCGGTCGGCGCAGGTGCCGGACGGGCAAGCGGGGCAACCGGAGCCAGCCTGGCGGCCACGGGAGCGGGCGACGGTGCCGTGACGGGATCCATCACGGGCTCAATGCGTTGCAAAGAAGAAGGCACAGGGTCCGCCAGCAAGGGAGCCGCTGCGCTGGCCGCCACTACCGGTGCCGGCTCGGCCCCGGCACTGCCGTCCACCGGCCCGGCTGCCGTCACGGCGGCGCCCTGCTGCGCCACCACCAGCGGCGCCTTGGGCTTGCGCGACGGCTCCTTGTAGTTGATCGCAGCCTCGATCTCGAGGTATCCGTCCACCGTTGCCCCGAACTTGCTCAGCAAGTTGGAGATATCGTTTCCCATGCTTGACTCCCTGCCCAGTCCTGCTACCGGCGGCTTTTGACCGGGTGCGCACGACCTGCCTGCAACCTTGTTAAAAAGCGGTAAGTTTCCCCATATGCTGCCATCCCCCTGCTATATTCGTTAATCCGCTCTATCGGCGGAGCGTTCCCCTCTGCCTACGGAGTGATGCTCCGTACGGACCAAGCGCAGGAATGTTGTATTTTCGACCACATTCCGAGTTGTCATTAAAACAAACAAATCCTGATACCGCAACCTTCTTCGTTGTCAAAAATGTAAAAAGCCGACAAGACACAACACTCATTTCTTGACGGGAATACATGAAGGAAGAGGCGGAATCTTACATGTCAGCGGCTCGTCTTGTCGCTTGTCAGCGACAATTTGTTCCTGCCGCGACGCGGATTTGACACACCGGCCACCTGGCCCTTTCGGCCAGATCGCCCAGCCTGTGCCGCTCAGCGCCGCACCTCCCATCTTGCAGGAAGATGTGGCGAATTTGCCCTACCCGTACCAACACCGCCTATGCTATCCATTCAAAAAAACTTGTCACTCGGGAAAAACCTGACAAGTCCGTGCAGCCCCTGCTGCGCAGCGGCTACCGAGGGTCTCGGGGGGTTGCTGCCGGTGGTGAATCGAGTTGCCACCAGGCGGGCAGCAGGGCCTGCACTTCGGGTCGGCCAAAACGCTGGTCGATCAGCCACACGGTGCCGTAGTCGCTCTCGGTACGAATGACGCGGCCGGCCGCCTGCACTACTTTCTGCATGCCGGGGTAGAGGTAGGCGTAGTCGTAGCCGCAACCAAACAATTGCTCCATGCGTTGGCGCATCTGCTCGTTGACCGGATTGAACTGCGGCAGCCCGAGGGTTGCCACGAAGGCACCGATGAGACGCTCGCCGGGCAGATCCACGCCCTCCCCGAAGGAACCGCCCAAGACCGCGAAACCGATACCCTGCCCGCCTCTTTCGAAACGGGCCAGGAAGGCATCGCGGTCGGTTTCGGACATGCGGCGCGACTGCTGCCAGGTGGGAATCTCCGGGTGGGCATGGGCGAAGGCGCCATGCGCCTGTTGCAGATAATCGAAGCTGGAGAAGAACGCCAGGTAATTGCCGGGACGCTCTGCATACTGGCGCGCCATCAGTTCGCCAATGGGCGCGATGGAGGCGGCGCGGCGCTGCCAGGTGGTGGCGATCCGGTGCGCCACCCGTATCTGCAACTGGCTGGCCTGGAAGGGCGACGCCACGTCGACCCAGGCGGTACTGGCGGGCATGCCCAGCAGATCGGCAAAGTAGTTCCACGGCGCCAGCGTGGCCGAGAACAGGATGGTGGCATGCGCGCAGGCAAAGCGTGGTCCGAGGAAGGGTGCGGGCACCACGTTGCGAATGCACAGCACGGTGTTGCGTTCATCTTCCCGCGTGAGGTCAAACAGTGAATGCGGACCGAAGGATTCGGCCAGCCTGACGAAGGCCATGGCATCGAAGTAGAAATCCCGCAGCGGCGCCTCCAGCGGCACCGCCACCTGAGCCAGGTAGTCGCTGATGGCGCCCACGCTGCCGGCGAGCGCTTCGACCAGTCTGGCCGGTGGCGCCTCCAGCACCTGATAGGGCAAGTCGGCCTTCTTGCCGGTGGCGGTCCAGGCGCGGCCCAGCCGTTCCAGCGGCTTGGCCACCGCCGGCGGGGCCACCGCGCGTGCCGCACGCAGGGCCGCGCGACTCAGTTGCGCGCTGTACATGCTGCGGGCGCGGGAGACCAGGTTGTGGGCCTCGTCGGCCAGCACGCTCACGCGCCAGTCATGCGCCTGGGCCATTGCGTAGAGCATGGCGCCGCCATCGAACCAGTAGTTGTAGTCGCCGACGATGAGGTCGCTCCAGCGCGTCATCTCGCTGCCCAGGTAGTAGGGGCAGACCTGGTGTTGCAGGGCCACGCTGCGCAACTGGTCGCGATCCAGCAGCGGCTGCGTCAGACAGGCCGCGCGGGCCGCCGGCAGGCGATCGTAGAAACCCTGGGCCAGGGGACAGGAATCGCCCCGGCACAGCCGGTCGGGATATTCGCAGGTCTTGTCGCGGGCGCACAGTTCCAGCACGCGCAGCGGCAGCCTGCCGTGCTCCTTCAAGGTGGTCGCGGCATCCAGCGCCAGCTGCCGGCCCGGCGTCTTGGCGGCGAGGAAGAAGATCTTGTCCAGCCGCTGCAACGGTGCCGCCTTCAACGCCGGGAACAGCGTACCCAGTGTCTTGCCGATGCCGGTGGGCGCCTGTGCCAGCAGGCTGCGCCGGGCCGTGTGGGCGCGAAAGACGGCCTCGGCCAGTTGCCGCTGGCCGGGACGAAAATCCCCATGCGGAAAGCGCAGGGCCTGCAAGGCCGCATCACGCGCGTGGCGATGCGCCAGTTCCTGCTCGGCCCAGCGCATGAAGCGCTCGCATTGGGCGGCAAAGAGTGCGGCCAGTTCTTCACGGCTGCGGATTTCTTCCAGCAGCGTTTCCTGCTGGCTGCCGATATCGAAATACACCAGTGCCAGATGGATGTGCGCCAGTCCCAGCTTCTCGCACATCAGGTGCCCGTAGACGCGCAACTGCGCCCAGTGCAGGTGACGGTGGTTGTCCGGCAGGCTGGCGAGCTGACCGCGATAAGTCTTCACTTCTTCCAGCCGCGTGCGCATGGGGTCATAGCCATCGGCGCGTCCACGCACGTGCAGCGCCCCATGCTGCGCCGAAAGATTCACTTCGCTCTGGTAGCCCTGCCCGCGCCGCTGCGCCACGATGAGGTGACCGGCCATGCCTTCCCGGGCAGTCGGCGTGGGGGTGAAACGCAGGTCCAGATCGCCCGCCTTGGCGGTGAATTCGCACAAGGCGCGTACCGAGACGGTATAGCGCGGCACGCCCCTGTCCTGCACCACAACGATGGGGGTAAGGGTGGACTCGCTCATGCCGCCTGCTGGAAATTGCTCAGGGAGTAGAAGCGGTGATCGGGGACGGCGGGCATTGCGGCTGAGATGGCGTGGCGAGATGACTGTATGAATGCACAGTATATCGTGTCCTGACAAATCGCTACAGATTGGCGTGACTGCGTATGAAGGATGTGACGTGGCTGCCTCCACGCGAAGGGCCGATGACCGCTATCATGGGCGCTGCACATTCCAACATTGCTCCAGGAGACCGCCTTGCCCAAGCCTTCTACCCTCGCCTTTGCGCTGTGCGCCGCCCTGTTGGGCAGCGCGCCCCCGTTGCACGCGCAGCAGCACACGCGCCACGATGAATTCTTCTGGCTGGGTGAAATCAACAAGGCCACGGCGGTCATCAATACCGACGAAGGCTTGCTGGACAAGTCGATGACGCCGCTGTTCGTCAAGGGTATCCGCAAGGTGCTGGCCGATGGCGAGCTGCCCGGGGCCAAACGGCCGACACTGGTGATCACCTTCGAGCCGCTGCTGATCCAGGCCGCCGGCCCGCAGATCACGCTGCTGCATGCGGGGCGCTCCAGCCAGGACATGCTTTCCACCCTGCGCGCGGCCATCCTGCGCGAAGACCTGCTGACCCTGGCCAGCCAGCTCAACGCCACCACCGCCGCGCTGGTAAAGCTGGCTGCCAGCCAGCGCGACACCATCGTGCCCAACTACACCAATGGCGTGGCCGCGCAACCCAACAGCTACGGTCACTACCTGCTGGGCTTCGCGGCCGCACTGGACCGCGACGCCCAGCGTCTGCGCGAAGCCTATGTGCGCCTGGACCGCTCGGCCATGGGGACCACCGTCCTTAACGGCACCAGCTGGCCGCTGAACCGCCAGCGCATGGCGGACTACCTGGGCTTTGCGGCCATTGTCGACAACGCCTATGACGCCGCGCAGCTCTCGCCGGTGGATGCCCCGGTGGAAGTGGGCGCCCTGGTCTCGTCCATCGCCCTGCATGCGGGCGCCTATATCCAGGACGTGATGACGCAATATGCCCAGCCGCGTCCATGGATCCTGTTGCAGGAAGGCGGCGCCAATACCTACGTGTCCTCGGCCATGCCGCAGAAACGCAATCCGGGGCTACTCAACGGCACCCGGCGCGATGCCTCGCGGGTCATTGCCGATGGCATGGGCGTGCTCATCGTGGCGCACAACCTGCCGCCCGGCATGAGCGATGCCAAGGATGTCAAACCCAACAAGGAGATGGTGCTCAACACGGTCAAGGTACTGAAGAACTGGGAGAGCATTCTGGGGGCGCTGGTCATCGATCCCAAGCGCGCGCTGGAAGAACTCAACAGTGACTGGACCGCATCCCAGGAGCTGGCCGATGTGCTCATGCGCAAGTACAAGCTGCCGTTCCGGGTGGGTCACCACTTTGCCTCGGAGGTGGTGGAGTATGCCAAGGCCAACGATATCCGTCCGCTGGATTTCCCTTATGACCAGGCGCAGCGCATCTATCACGAAGCGGTGCTCAATTCGGAATTCCCGCAGAGCCTGCCGATGTCGGAACAGGAATTTCGCAGCACGCTCGATCCCGTGGCCATCGTACGCAATCGCGCGACCGTCGGCGGTCCGCAGCCGGCCGAGATGGATCGCATGCTGCGCGAAGCCACGGCAAGAGTGGCGCAACAGGACGCCTGGATCAAAGCGAGACAGCAGCACATTGCCGGCTCGCTGCAAAAGCTGGATGCAGATTTTGATCGGATGGCGGTGGCGGCGGGCGTGAAGTAAAGCCCGCCGGACCAACCATCAGCCAATGACAAGCGCATCAGGCATGCGCTTGCTGGTGTCGCGGCGCAAGCAGATCTGCCATGCCGACCCGATGCAGCATTTCCGCACGCAAGCGGTCCAGTACGCCGAAACCGACATCGGCGCCGTCCTGGGCGGGATCGATGTGAACCCGGAATGGCCGCCGCCCGAACGGCTGGGCGAGTACGGCGACGATGGCCTGGGCGACCTGCCCCGCGTCGGCGTCGGCTGGCACGAGGGCGGCAAAGGCTTGCTGGATCTGTTCCCCCAAGCCCGCGTACGGCCCTTGCTCGTACTGTGCCAGCACCGCTTCATCAGCAGGACTGCCGGCATGCGCAAAGTGATTGGTACCGGAAGTGAAGGCGCCGGGCACGATAATGCTGCTCTCGATACCCCAGCGCGCGAGCTCGCGAGCATATTGCACGGCCAGCGCATCCATGGCTGCCTTGGCCGCGAAATAGGGTGCCAGGTAAGGCGGTGCACCACCGGCCGAACTGCTGCTCGACACCCAGACCAGCAAGCCTTCCCGGCGCGACCGCATATGCGGCAACACGGCCCGGTTGAGGCGCTGGGTACTCACGACGTTGACGTCATAGAGTTGCGCGAACTGTTCCGGCGAGAAGGCCTCGGCCGGGCCGAAGGCCATGTGGCCGGCATTGTGGATCAGTACGTCGATGCGTCCGTGCGCGGCGATGATGTCATCGACTGCCGTGTCGATGGAGTCCTGTGACTGGACATCCAGTTCGATCGCACGCAAGTCAGCGGCATGCACCGCGGCGAAGCTTGCCATCTGCTGCACTACTGCTGCATTGCGCCCGGCGGTGGCGCGCATCGAGGCGTAGACGATGTGCCCGGCGCGGGCCAGCGCTTCGGCGGTCAGGCGGCCGAAGCCGCTGGAGGCGCCGGTGATGAGGATCACCTTGTCCATGAAAATCTCCTTTGCTTGTCGGGTGATGAAGCGCCGCGCTCAGATCGAGCCGCCATTGGCACGCACGGTCTGGCCGTTGATCCAGCTGCCGTCGGGGCCGATCAGGAAGGCCACGATCCCGGAGATATCGTCCGGCTGGGCCAGACGTTCCAGCGGCGGCAGCTTGGCCAGGCGCTCGATCTGTTCCGGGGTCTTGTCCTTGAGGAATAGCTCGGTCGCGGTCGGTCCCGGAGCGACGGCGTTGACGGTGATGTTGCGGCCACGCAGTTCCTTGGCGAAGACATTGGTCATGGTCTCGACGGCCGCCTTGGTGGCCGCGTAGATGGAGTAGCCAGGCGAGGCCATGGTCTTCATGCTGCTGGAGAAATTGACGATGCGTCCGCCCTCGCGCAAGCGCTTGGCGGCGATGCGCATGGTGTTGAAGCTGCCCTTGATGTTGATGGCCAGCAGCTTGTCGAAGAGCTCGTCATCCGTATCGGCCAGCATGGTCAGGCCGGGCTGGATGATGCCGGCATTGTTGACCAGAATATCGACGCCACCAAAGAGCGTGCAGGTCTGGTCGAACAGAGCCGCCACCTGAGCCGGCACGGCAACGTCGGCCTGAATGGCGGCAGCCCGCCCGCCGGCTGCGGCAATCTCGGCTACGACACGATCGGCGTCATCCTTGCGGCCGGCATAGTTGACGACGATGGCGATGCCCTGGGCTGCCAGCCGCAGGGCGATGGCAGCGCCGATGCCGCGCGAGGCGCCGGTGACGATGGCGACCTGCTGGCTGGAGGGGCGGGTGGTTTGAGATTGGATGGTGTTCATGCTGGTTCTCCTTGAGAGGTGGGTGGGTGAAGCGAATGAAAGCATCATCCCATCCTGACCGGATCTCCTGTAGCCGTATAATCGGCATATCGCTTATCCACTTTTTGCATGACCATGTTCAACGACCTGCAACTGCTGCGCAGCTTCGTCACCATCGTCGACTGTGGCAGCATCTCCGCCGCCGCCCGCGCCCTGCACATGACCCAACCCACCCTGAGCCGCCAGCTCGGGGGCCTGGAAGAGCAATGTGGAACCGAATTGCTGCGTCGGGATACCCATCGCATGAGCCTGACCGAGTGCGGGCAGCGCTTCCTTCAGGACGCCCGCGCCCTGATCGAACTGGCCGAGGAGGCCCAGCAGCGGCTACGGCAGGAACAGAGCGGGCTGCAGGGCAACATCCGGGTGTTTTCCACCATCGACTTCGGACAGACCGTGGTCAGCCGGCTCATCAGCAGCTTCATCCAGGCGCATCCTGGCGTGACCATGGAACTGTCCTATTCCAACCGTCCGGTGCACATGATCGAGGAGGGGTGCGATGTCGGCATCGTCGCCGGGACCTTCAGCGATGAGCGCGTGGTGGCCCGTTCGCTGGGGCCGATCAGACGCCACGTGGTAGCCTCTCCCGGGCTGATCGCGGCGCACAGGCGGTGTCGTCGGCCCGAGGATCTGCAGGCCTGGCCCTGGCTGATCCTGGCCTCGCCCAACTTCGGTGGTACACGGGAAATCATGCTGTATGGCGAAGCTGACCAGCAACGCCGGTTGCAGGTGCAGCCGGTCCTGGTCTCGGAAGGCGTCACCAGTCTGCGCGAGGCGGCACGCATGGATCTGGGCGTGGCAGCCCTGCCGACCTGGCTGATCGAGGAAGACCTGGTCTCGGGACGATTGGTGCGACTGCTGCCCCGCTGGGAGGCACGCAGCCTGCCCGCGCACGTGGTCTATCCCGTACGCCGCACCTTGCCGCTGCGTGTGCGCGCCTTCGTGGACTATGCCACGCAGTATATGGCCACCGCCCTGGGCTGACTGCTAGCGGGAATTGAAACGAAATCCGCAGCAAGAGCTGAAGAACTGTCGAGAAGCGGCATCGCTTGACACTTGACGAGCGGAGTTCCCGATGAATGTGTGAGTTTACGTTAGAATTGGTAACGTAAAAATTGACATAAAAACAATATCAAACTCAATTCGATTCCATTCTCAGGGGAGACTCACATGACCGAAGTCCATTCGTCGCGCGCGGTGCGGCTGAACTATCATCACCACCCCGCCGGCTTTGCGCTGGCACGTTGCACGGCGGCGTTGGTGTTATGCGGCCTGGTCGCACCGCAGGCGCAAGCGGCCTGCAGTGCGACAAATGCCACCGTCACGCAATGCGACAGTACGGCAATCACCATTGCTCCCAACACCGGCAGCTCCAGCGTGACGGTGGACGGTACAAGCTCGGTTGGCATCTACTACGCCCCGCCGTCGAACAGCTCCGGTCAAACCTACAATCAGACCCTCAACGTCACGGGTACCACCTCGCTTTCCAGCACAGCAGGCCAGTCCAACGTCAATGGTGGCATCGGGATCACGCTTGGCACGTCCACTGCCGCCAACAATGACGGCAACACGGTCAACTCCACCATCAACCTGGGCCAGGGAGTGACGATCAATTCGCACGTGCAGTATGGGGCCGCCGTATTCGCCCACAACGATGGCGCGGGCGATGTCAGTATCAACAGCGCCGCCACTGTCACATCGCTTGGCGTGGACAGCAGCAACAATCCCAGCAGCGGAGGATATGGCCTGAGCGCCTCCACCAACCTGGGCGCAGCCACCGTGGTCAACAGCGGCAGCGTCACCGCCACCAATGGACGAGGTCTGTATGCGGACGGCAATTCACGGGCGGTGACCGTGGATGGCAGCTACAACATCACCGGCACCAGCGGGCCTGAAGTCACCGTCAGCATCAACAATACCGCGACAGGCACAGTGGAGGCCTATCAGGCGGCCATTCGCGTCATCAACTACTACGGCCTGGCGCAGGCCAGCAATGCCGGCAGCGCACATTCGACCACGGCACAGGCACTGGTTGCGTGGTCGCAGGCTGGCAATACGACCATCAGCAACAGCGGCACCGCGACCACCGATGACAACAACGCCATCGTCGCCTTCACCGAGCGCGGCAATGCCACCATCAGCAACAGCGGCACCGCCACCGCGGGCAAGCTGGTCTCGGGGTCCGCCGGTACCGCGGGTTTCTCCGCCATGCGGGCAGCGGTGGACTATGTCGGCGACATCACCATCACCAATAGCGGCGGCGCAACGGCGACGGCCAACAGTGACGTTGCCATCGTCGCCCACACCCCCCAAGGCAATGCCAGCATCACCAATGCCGGACAGGTAAGCGGCAAGGCCGGCGTGGCCATGACCAGCGGCGCCGGTCTGGGCAACGACAGCATCAACGACACCTCGGCATCGGCCAGCAACACGATCACAGGCAATGCCAGTCTGACCAACAGCGGCACCATCAGCGGTGTGGACTATGCTGCCTATCTGGATTCCTCCGCCAACAACATCAGCAACAGCGGCACCATCCGTTCCCAGGGCAAATCGCTGATCCTCAGTGGGGGCGCCAGCACCATTGCCAATACCGGCACGCTGGCTGGCGACATCGAGAACACGGCGGCCGCCGCGCTCACCATTTCCGGGGCAAGCGGTTCGGGCTTGGGCGTGCTCACGGGCTACAACAACGGCATCGGCACCATCACCAGCACTGCCGCAGACGTGGTACTGAGCTCGGGCAACCTGCTGCTCAATGACCATATCAATGCCGGCACACATACGGTAAACAACAGCGGCAGTCAGCTGCAGATCAACAATCGTCTGGACATTACCGGCAACTACACGCAAGCGGCCGCTGCCGGATTGATCCTGGGCGTGGCCAATGGCGCCACCACCAATGGCAACAGCGGTGATAGCGGCTACGGTTCCCTGCAGGTCGATGGCAATACGACGCTGGCCGCCGGCACCACCATCTCGCTCAAGAAACTGGACAGCACGTATTCCTTTGCGCGCGGACAGCGCTATGTGGCCATCTCCACCAGTGGCACCACCAACTATGATCCCGCCAACCTGAACTATGTGGCCAGCGGCTTCACGGTCAGCGGTGCCAATGTCATCGATAACGGCCGCACGGCACTGGTGCTGAGTCTGGGCGATGCCGTCAACCCCGCCACCACCAGCAATGCGCAATCCGCCTTCAACGGGCTGATCAACTACGGCGGTGCCAACCAGCGTTTGCTCAACGTGCTCAACGCCGCTCTGGCACTGGGCTCGGCGAGCGAGGCCAACAAGGCGGGTGCGCAACTGAGTCCGGCGGCCGGGACGGTGGCGGCCAACCAGGCGGTCTCCAGTGCGACCAATAAAATTGTCGACGTCATTTCTGCGCACGTTGATGGTTTGCGCGTGGCGCAAGCCGGCAGCGGCTCCGGCATCGCCACCGGCGAATCCGCGAGTCACTGGGCCTGGTGGGGGCAAGCACTGGCCGGAAGCGCCCGGCAGAGCATGCGCGATAACGTCAGCGGATTCCGCGCCAGCTACAGTGGCCTTCTGATGGGCCTGGATCGCAGCGTGGAAGAGCGCTGGCGCGTCGGCGCGCTGGCCAGCTACGTCAGCAACTCGGTCGTGGGCCGCGATGACAACGCCGGCAGTTCTTCTCACGTGGATTCCTACGGGGCGATGGCCTACGCCGGCTACACGGCTGACCGGTGGTATGCCGATGCCAGCATCGGTGTCATCAAGCATCATTACGATACGGCACGCGTCATTGATTTCACCGGTTTCTCCAGTATTGCCAGCGGGCGTTTCCAGGGACTGCAGAACATCGTGTCATTGGAAGCGGGTCTGCCTGTGCGTCTGGACCAGATGTGGTCCCGTACCACGTTGACCCCCATCGGCAAGATCAGCTACAGCAATCTGCGTCAGGATGCCTATACCGAAACCGGCGGCAACGGTGCGGCGCTGCGGGTAGACGGGGTATCGGCCAATTCGCTCAAGAGCGAAGTGGGGCTCAAGCTGGAGCGCATGGTCGACACAACCTATGGAGAATTGTCGCCAGCCATTCAGATGGGATGGCGCCACGAGTACCGCAGCAATGCGCTGCGCACGATTTCAAGCTTTGCTGACGACACCACCGGAACTTCCACCTTTGTCAGCAGCGGCGCCACTCCGCTGCGCGACAGCGGAGTATTCGCCTTGAGCGCCACGCTCGTCAATCGGCAGAATCTGACGATCACGGCGCGCTACACGATGGAAGTCGCGCCAGGTTATACGGCCCAGACCGGGGATTTGCGCTTGCGTTATCAATTCTGATCAGCGGGTGCTGTGCGGCGTTTTTTGCGGAGGACAGTGAACGGGAAGAAGCGGCCTTGTTTCAGCGCTTGTCATTGGGAGATTTCTTTGCCTGGATCGGCAAGACTTGAGCAGCCAAGTCAGCGATTTCGGCCCTCGCGGTTTTCCGGAAAATTGCGATCAATAACAGCGCAGGCTGCTGTCGTGGAAAATTGTATTCGGACAGACGACCAATTAAAATCAACAACTTAGATCTTAATAAAAACGCTAAAAACAGCTTGTAATGACCCACTAAAAACCTGCTCAGTAGATAATCGTGAAAGAAAATCAAAATGAGCAAGGTCATGGAAGAAGAATTCAAGCGTTGGACAGCCAAGCGCAAAGCTGCGCTGGTGATGGAAATCATCCAAGGGAAGACGACGGTGGCAGAGGCCAGTCGGTCATTTGATATCCCGCCGTCAGAGATCGAAGAATGGGTCGATGAAGGCCGCAAAGGGATGGAGAACGCTCTTCGGGCCAAGCCCTTGGATGTCCGTGAGCAGTACGAGCGGCAACTCAAAGAGCTCCAGGAAGCCTACGGTGAAGCCATGTTGGAGCTGCGCGCCAGAAAAAAATTGGCGTCCCTGTTGGGCGAGGAAGACAAGTAATCGAGACCATCCGCCAGGGACTCAAAGAAGACGGTTTCGATGTGGCAGTGAGCAAGATATGCACGTGGTTCGGGATTCCCAGACGCAGCGCCTACTACAAGCCGGTGAAGGCCGAGCCCAAGGTACGGGAGCGCTTTGCCGAACCCATTCGCAAGATGATCTTGGAAGAGCCGTCCTTCGGCTATCGCACGGTGGCTGGCCTGCTTGGGCTCAACAAGAACACGGTGCAGAGAATCTTCCAGCTCAAAGGCTGGCCGGTCAAAAAGCGGCCCATTGGGTTCCGGCCCAGGGTGAAAGCCTTGCCGTCGGTAGCCACAGGACCAGACCAGCGCTGGGCAACCGATCTGTGCCGGATCTGGGCGGGGCGTGATGGCTGGGCGGTACTGGCCCTGGTGATTGATTGCCACACGCGGGAATTACTGGGCTGGCATCTGTCGCGTTCGGGTAAGTCGAAGACGGCAGAGTCGGCCTTGGAGCAAGCGCTGATCGCGCGTTATGGCTCGCTAGGTCGCGTGACGGCGCCGTTCTTGCTGCGCTCCGATAACGGTCTGGTATTCACCAGCCGTAGTTACACCGCGTTGGTCCGCAGTTACGGGCTGCAGCAGGAGTTCATCACGCCGCATTGCCCGCAGCAGAATGGCATGGTCGAACGCGTCATCAGGACCTTGAAGGAGCAATGCACTCACCGGCATCGCTTCGAGACATTGCAGCACGCCAGCCGCGTTATTGGCGACTGGATTGGCTTCTATAACCACCGCCGACCGCATCAGGCGTTGGGGATGAAGACGCCGGCTGAGGCGTTTGCTTTAGCGGCATAGTGTGAGCAGGTTTGGCTGGGTCAATACAAGTCTTTGATCGAGCGGATCACTATCGTAGGCGCGATCCCCAATAATTCGTTCGGGTCGTCCCACGGTGACAATC
>NZ_JABXGG010000021.1:0-74045 GCF_022627875.1 Herbaspirillum sp. C7C8 | reverse complement strand
GCCAGGTGCTTCAGCGACTCGACTTCGGAGAGCGTGGCGCCGGGCGGCTTTTCCAGGAAGACGTGCTTGCCTGCCCCAAGAGCCTCAAGGCTTCAAGCCATCAAATTCGCATGATGGAAGCGCAAATGATCTTCCACAAAACTCTCGATGAAGTAATACCCGTGGTCATACCCCGCATGCCGGCGCAAGCTCAGCGGCTGCGAGGCTTCCTTGCAGGCCGCTTCGAAACGTTCCGGCTGCAGCTGCTCGGTCAGGAATTTGTCGGCCAGGCCCTGATCGATCAGGATGCCCTGCGGGAAAGGCGCATAGAGCTTGCCCATCAGTTCGCTGGCATCATGCTCCTTCCAGCTTTCCTGATCCGGGCCCAGATAATTGCCGAAAGCCTTCTGGCCCCAAGGGCAGTGGATCGGCGCGGCAATCGGGGCAAAGGCCGACACCGAGCGGTATAGCTCGCGGTGGCGCAAGGCCAGCGTGAGCGCTCCATGCCCCCCCATGGAGTGACCGAAAATGCCCATGCGCTGCCCGTCAGCCGGGAAGTTCTCCAGCACGGCGCGGCGCAAGTCCTCCACCACATAGCTCTCCATGCGGTAATGCCCGGACCACGGCGCCTGCGTGGCATCGAGGTAGAAACCGGCACCGACGCCAAAGTCCCAGCTGTCGCTTTCGCCGGCAATGCCGGCACCACGCGGGCTGGTGTCGCAAGTCACCAGGATCAGGCCCAGTTGCGCCGCCACGCGTTGCGCACCGGCCTTGATCATGAAGGTTTCTTCGGTACAGGTCAGCCCCGCCAGATAGAACAGCACCGGCAGCTTGCCTCCACCCTGCCCGCCCTGGGACGGGACGAATACCGAAAAACGCATATCCAGGCCGATGGCCGGCGAAGCATGGCGATAGAAGCCCTGTACGCCGCCAAAACAGCCGTGCTCGGAGAGAGTCTCCAGCATCGCGCCCTCCTCAGAACTCGACCACGGAGCGGATCGACTCGCCGCTCTTCATCAGGTCAAAACCTTCATTGATGCGCTCCAGCGGCAATTTGTGCGTGATCAGGTCATCAATGTTGAGCTTGCCTTCCATGTACCAGTCGACGATCTTGGGCACGTCGGTGCGGCCACGCGCGCCACCAAAGGCCGAGCCCTTCCAGACGCGGCCGGTCACCAGCTGGAACGGACGAGTGGAAATCTCCTGGCCGGCTGCGGCCACGCCGATGATGATGGACTGGCCCCAGCCCTTGTGGCAGCACTCCAGCGACTGGCGCATGGTGGTGGTGTTGCCGATGCACTCGAAACTGTAGTCGGCGCCGCCATCGGTCATGCCGATGATGGCATCGACCACGTTGGGCACGTCCTTGGGATTGATGAAGTCGGTCATGCCGAACTTGCGCGCCATGGCTTCACGTGCCGGGTTCAGGTCCACGCCGATGATCTTGTTGGCGCCCACCATCTTGGCCGCCTGGATGACGTTCAAGCCAATGCCGCCCAAACCGAACACCACCACGTTGGCCCCCGCTTCCACCTTGGCGGTAAACAGCACCGCGCCCACTCCGGTGGTCACGCCACAGCCGATGTAGCAGACCTTGTCAAAGGGCGCATCCGAACGGATCTTGGCCAGCGCGATTTCAGGCACGACGATGTAGTTCGAGAAGGTCGAGGTACCCATGTAGTGGAACAGCGGCTTGCCGTCCAGCGAGAAGCGGCTGGTGGCATCGGGCATCAGGCCACGGCCCTGGGTGGCGCGGATGGCCTGGCACAGATTGGTCTTCTGCGACAGGCAGAACTTGCACTCGCGGCATTCCGGCGTGTACAGGGGAATGACGTGGTCATCCTTCTTGAGCGACTTCACGCCCGGACCGACGTCGACCACCACGCCCGCTCCTTCATGGCCGAGAATGGCCGGGAAGATACCCTCCGGATCAGCGCCCGAGAGCGTGTAATAGTCGGTATGGCAGATGCCGGTGGCCTTGATCTCGACCAGAACCTCGCCAGCCTTGGGGCCGCCGAGCTCGACTTCCTCGATGGTCAAGGGCTTGCCTGCCTGCCATGCTACCGCTGCTCTTGTCTTCATAGGGATGGGTCCTTTGCGTGATGATTGATGTAAGACGTCCCCGACCGGCAATGCCGCGTTTGGTCAGGGATATTCAGTAAAACTGTGATGCCTGTGAAACTTCTGGCTGGGCAGTATTATCGCATTGCAAACGGAAAACCATGCGCCGGGCTTTACATCCTTCATGTTGATGCCATAACTGGTGAAAATTTCCATTTGACATGAAAATCACGCTGTCGCGTTGCAGCGAGGTTGCGGGCAGGATGACAAAGGCTTGAGCTTGCGGTAAGGTTGCTACAGAACAAACGATGAGGGTGGTCAGGATATCGCCATCCATCAGCGCACAACAAGTACACGAAGCAAGGACAAGCGCCAACAAAGCGCAGCAGGACACGAGATGGCATACTGACATCTCGCGTATCACGAAGTGGGGGCATCCACGTAATTCTGGCGTAAGCGCGTTCATACCGGGTGAACGGCTGCGGCTTGCTGCATTGACATGCGCTGTGCGTCACGGCCCTGTCAGTGCCGGCCGTTGCGCTGGCGCGAACGCGCCAATTGCGTGCGAGGGCTGTCGACACGGTCGTCCGGCATCTTTCCGGGCCAAGGGATGTGCAGCGATGCGCTGCCTAACGACAGGTAATGTGATAGTTGGTCACATGGGAAAACAGAACAAATCGCCAGGGCGCCCAGGCACCACCCTGAAGACCTTGCTGCTGTTCGTGGGCTTCGTCGGGTCATTCATTGTCGTGCAGACCTGGTGGGAGATCCGCCAGGACCGCCAGCTGACCATCGACGCCGAGCGCGCCAGCTCGATGGCGGCCGTGCGCAGCGTGCAGGAACAGGCCGAACGTGTCTTCAGCGAGCTCGACCAGTTGCTCTGGTCCGGTGCCAGGCAGGTCCAGGCCGCCGGCCCCGATCTGCTGGACAACGACCCGGCCCTGTATCGCCTGCTGGCTGACTTGCAGCAGCGCCTGCCCACCGTGATGGTGCTGCGCTACATCGACCGCAACGGCAACACGCGCGCCAGCTCCCTGCGAGCCCTCGATACCACCAGCATCCCGGAGGATCACAAGCTCACCCATGTGGATGGCAACCCGACCCGGCCCGCTCTGTTCGTCGGCCAGCTCATGCGCAGCCGCTACAACCGCGAGCTGGTGCTGCCGGTGGCCATGAATCTCTACGATCGCAGTTCACGACCGATCGGGTTACTGGTGGCGGAACTGAAGGCATCGACCTTCTTCGACTTCTACAAGCGCATCACCAATTTCGAGGCCATCGTCTCGCTGCGCACGGAGAGCGGCTCGATGATGCTGCGCTCGCCCTTCGAAGAACGCTGGCTCAGCGTCAGCCTGGCCGATGCCAGGAGCATGGCGCGCATCCGCGCCGGGGCCGAGGAAGGCGCGTTCGAGGAGATTTCGTATCTGACCGGCGAACCGCTGCTGTTTACCTACAAGCGGCTGGACAAATGGTCGCTGGTGGCAGTCTATGCGCGCCGCATGGAAGACGTGCTGGCGCCCTGGCGCAGCCGTACCGAAAATCGCATCCTGCTGACGACTGGCATCCTGGGTTTCATCCTCATCGCGTTGATTGCCTTCCTGGTGTATTTCCGCTATCAGCGCCGCCTGGATCACGCGCTGTCCTCCAGCGAATACCGCTACCGCAAGCTCTACGAGGAAGGCAGTGATCCCATCGTGCTGATTTCGTCCGAGCTGCGCTATCTGGACTGCAATGCGGCGGCGCTGCGCTTTTTCGGGGTACCGGACAAGGAACGCATCATCGGCCGCAAGGTCGGCCTGTTCTCGCGCCAGAAGGCGCGCCAGGCGGACCAGCCGGATATCGACGAACTGGTCGGCCGGGTACTGGCCGGCCAGCCGCAGCAGTTCGAGTGGGTGACGGTCCGCCGCAACAAGATCATCCATACCGACGTCACCCTCAATCGCGCGCAATTCGAGCGCGGCTATGCGATCTTCGCCATCCTGCGCGACATCAGCGCCCGCAAACGCGCCGAGCTGCTGCAGAGCGAACAGAACCGTGTCCTGCACATGGTGATGGCCGATGACGACCTCGATGGCATCCTGCACGAGATCGTCGGCTTTGCCGATGCCCAGATTCCTTACGGAGCCAGTTGCGTCATGCTGGTCAATGAACAGGCCTCGCACTTCACCTCGGTGCTCAGCCGCCGCTACCCGCCGCGTCTGCTGCGTGCCCTGCAGGGTATGCCGATCCGTCATGGCTGCGGGGTCGGCGCCGAGGCGGCCCTGCGGCGCGGTCCCTGCATCGTCACCGATATCGCACGCGATCCGGTGACCGAACATCTGCGGGTGCTCATCGATGTGGAAGTCTACCCGTCCTGCGGTGCCTGGCCCATCATCGGCAAGGAAGGCCAGTTGCTGGGCGTGTTCGCCGCCCTGCTCAAGGAAAACCAGGCCCCCAGCAACGAATACCTGCAACTGGCCAACATCGCCGCCGACCTCGCCAGCGTGGCCATCGAGAGTCGTCGCGCCGACGAACGCATCCGCCACCTGGCGCACTACGATGAGCTCACCGGCCTTCCCAACCGCTTCCTGTGCACCCAGCACGTCTCCAACGCCATCACCCACGCCGAGCACCGCAACGGCATGGTGGCGGTGCTGCTGATGGACCTGGACCGCTTCAAGAACATCAACGATACCTTCGGCCACGAGGCCGGCGAGGCGGTGCTGCAGGAAATCGCCCAGCGCTTTCGCAACGCGCTGCGCGAACTGGATATCCTGGCGCGCGTGGGCGGGGATGAATTCATCGTGCTGGTGGATGACTTCGACGATCCGCTGCAACTGGGTGAGATCGCCCAGAAGCTGCTGACCGAGGCGCGCAAGCCTTTCATCATCGATGGGCAGGAAGCCATGCTCTCGGCCAGCATCGGCATCGCCACCTATCCCGGCGATGGCGACAATGCGCAGACCCTGATCAAGAACGCCGATATCGCCATGTACCGCGCCAAGCACCATGGCAAGGATGACTATCGCTTCTTCTCGGACGAGGTCAACACCAATACGGTCGAGCGCATCGCGCTGGAGGCCGAGCTGCGCCGCGCCATCGAGCGCGCCGAGTTCGTGGTGCACTACCAGCCCAAGATCAACCTGGCCAGCGGCGGCATTGTCGGCGCCGAGGCACTGGTGCGCTGGCAGCATCCGGTGCGTGGCCTGCTGCCACCAGGCGAATTCATACCGCTGGCCGAAGAAACCCGGCTGATCGACCAGATCGGCCTGGTGGTGCTGGACGTGGCCTGCCACGACATCGGCCTGATGCTGGAACGCGACCTGGTGTGCGGACGCATCTCCATCAACCTCACCGGCAGCCAGTTCGGCGATGAACACCTGCTGGAAGACATCAAGACCGTGGTCCAGCGCCACGGAACACCGCCGGCCTGCCTGGAGTTCGAGATCACCGAGAGCATGGTGATGCACAACCGCGATCGTGCCATTGCCATCATGGATGGCATCCGTGCAGAAGGCTTCACCATTTCGATCGATGACTTCGGTACCGGATATTCATCGCTGGCCTATCTGAAGCGCTTCCCGGTCAATACGCTGAAGATCGACAAATCCTTCATCAACGACATTCCCGACGATGCCAACAGCAGCGCCATCGTACAGGCCATCATCGCCATGAGCCATGCGCTGAACCTGAAGGTGGTGACCGAAGGCGTGGAGACCGAGAAGCAGTTGCAGGCCCTGCGCGAATTTGGCTCGGATGAATACCAGGGCTATTACTTCAGCAAGCCGGTGCCCTATACGCAGTTCCTGCAGATGCTGCTGGCGCAGCAGCAGGCCGCAAGCCAGGCCAGCCAGATGCTGATGACCGAGGGCGATCCGCCCTGAGCGCCGCCGCTGGCCTGCCGCCGGAGTTCAGGACTGACGCGCCGCCAGCCGGTCGACCTGGTAGAGCGACGGGAACAGGCGGATCCACAGCAGCACGATCAAGAGCGTGCCAAAGCCGCCGATGAGCACCGCAGGCACTGCACCGAACCAGGCTGCAGTGAGGCCCGATTCGAATTCTCCAAGCTGGTTGGAAGTACCGATGAACACCGAATTGACGGCCGAGACCCGACCGCGCATGGCGTCGGGCGTCTCCAGCTGAACGAAGGAGGAGCGCACCACCACGCTGATCATGTCGGCCGCACCCAGCACCGCCAGCGCGGCCAGCGAGAGCGGGAAGGAACGCGACAGGCCGAAGACGATGGTGGCCAGTCCGAACACGGCCACGGCCATGAACATGGTGCGCCCTACCCGGCCACCCAGCGGAAAGCGCGCCAGCAGCAGCGCCACGATCAGAGCCCCGGCAGCCGGTGCCGAGCGCAACAGACCCAGGCCGGCCGCACCGGTGTGCAGGATGTCGTTGGCGTAGACCGGCAGCAAGGCAGTGGCGCCACCGAGCAGTACGGCGAACATGTCCAGGGAGATGGCACCGAAGATGGCGGGCTTGCTGCGGATGAAGGCCAGGCCTGCGAACACCGACGACAAGCTGGCACCAGTAGGCTTGGACGGTGCTGCCTGGGATGCCGTCACCTGGGCCGGACGCCGGATCAGCGACAACAGTACGCTGCAGGCGATGAACAGCGCGCAGCTGCTGGTATACACCACGGCCGGCCCGGCCACGTAGAGAAAGCCCCCCAATGCCGGGCCGATGATGATGGCGAACTGGGTCGCCGAGGCCGAGCCCGCCACGGCGCCCGGCAAGGCCTTGGGCGACATCAGGCTGGGCAACAGGGCCGACATGGTCGGCTTGGAAAAGGCCCGGCCCGCGCCAATGACGGCCACGATCGCGAACATCATCTCGCGGCTGAGCCAGCCTTGCAGGCTGCCCACTGCCAGCGTGGCGGCAGCGGCCGCTTCCACCACCGAACTGACGCGCGCGACGTTGCGGCGATCAAAGCGGTCTGCCACATGGCCCACCACGAAGACCAGGATCAACGAAGGAATGAACTGCACCAGGCCCACGATGCCCAGATCAAAGGCGCTGTGGGTGAGCTGGTAGACCTGCCAGCCGACCGCGACGATCTGCATTTGCAAGGCGATGGTGGAGGCCACGCTGGCGCACCAGAAAAGTTTGAAGGGCATGTGATGACGCAGCGGCTCGGCGGCATCATCGGGGGTCGCGCTGGGGGAAGTGGATGACATGTCTCGTGAATGGGAAGGCGGTGTTCTGGCGTGATGGAGTCCGGAACTGCAAGCAGCAACCGGGCTGGCGCAAGCGGTCTTGGCGCCGCTGCGGCCCTGCCCTGCAAGCCAGGGCGGGCGCCGCTATACTACCCGATCCCGCGCCAGCCGGCAGGACGCGCTCCGCGCGCCTGCCTGCGCATCACAAGGAGAATCCCCATGCAGTATCGCCAACTCGGCCGCACCGACCTCAAGGTCAGCCTCATCACCCTCGGTACCATGACCTGGGGCGAGCAGAACACCGAAGCCGACGCCCATTCGCAGCTGGACTATGCCGTCGAACGCGGCATCAACCTCATCGACGTCGCCGAAATGTATCCGGTCCCGCCCAAGGCCGAAACGCAAGGTCTGACCGAGCGCTATCTGGGGACCTGGCTGAAGAAATCCGGCAAGCGCGACCAGTTGCTGATCGCTACCAAGTGCACCGGCCCGGCCCGCAAGGCGCACAACCCGCGCCACATCCGCGGCGGCATCAACGACCTCGACCGCAAGGGCCTGACCGACGCTCTGCATGGCAGTCTGGAGCGCCTGCAACTGGATCACGTGGACCTGTACCAGCTGCACTGGCCGGACCGCAGCGTCAACAGCTTCGGCCAGCTCGGCTACGAGCACGTGGAGGATGAAACCACGGTGCCCATCGAGGAAACCCTGACGGTGCTCTCCGAATTCGTGAAGGCCGGCAAGATCCGCACCATTGGCTTGTCCAACGAGACCGCCTGGGGAGTCGCGCAATTCCTGCGCGCGGCCGAGCAGCATGGACTGGAGCGCATCGTCACCATCCAGAACCCGTACAACCTGCTCAACCGCAGTTTCGAAGTGAACCTGGCTGAATTCGCGCACCGCGAACAGGTCGGCCTGCTGGCCTATTCGCCCCTGGCCTTCGGCATGTTGAGCGGCAAGTACCTGGATGGCGCGCGTCCGGCCGGAGGCCGTCTGACGCTGTTCGAACGCTTCGTGCGCTATACCAATCCGCAGGCCGAACGGGCCACCGCAGAATACGTCGCGCTGGCGCGTCAGCATGGACTGGACCCGGCGCAGATGGCGCTGGCCTACGTCAACAGCCGCCGCTTCCTGACCTCCAACATCATCGGCGCGACCACGCTGGAGCAACTGCGCAGCAACATCGACAGTGCCCAGGTACAGCTGAGCGAGGAGGTGCTGGCCGCGATCGAGGCCATCCATCGCAGGCAGCCCAATCCGGCGCCCTGAATCAAAACGGAGCGACCCTACAGGCAAAAAAAGACCGGCTGCGTGCCGGTCTTTTTTGTGGGCGGAGAGGTCGTCCCGGGGACGATCAGTCGCCGCCGCTTTCGGTCGCTACCGCTGCCCGCACCTGTTCCTCGCGCGCGCCGTAACGCGCGGCCATGACGGCGCACACCATCAGCTGGATCTGGTGGAACAGCATCACCGGCAAGAGCACCATGCCGATGGCGCCGCTGGAAAACAGCACCTTGGCCATGGGCACGCCCGAAGCCAGGCTTTTCTTGGAACCGCAGAAGACGATGGTGATCTCGTCTTCCTTGTTGAAGCCCAGGCGGCGGCTGCCGAAGGTGGTCAGTGCCATGATGATGGCCAGCAGCACGGCATTGATGACCAAGAGCGCCACCAGCATCGTCGCCGGCACCTGGTGCCACAGGCCCTGCACCACCGCCTCGCTGAAGGCCACGTAGACCACCAGCAGAATGGAACTCTGGTCGACGAACTTGAGCCAGGACTTGTTGCGCTCGACCCAGCGACCGATGAAGGGGCGCGCGATCTGGCCAGCCACGAAGGGCAGCAGCAACTGATAAACGATTTTCAGGATGGAACCGAGCGAGGAATGCCCGCTGCCATCATGCGCCACCACCAGCACCCCCACCAGCAGGGGCGTGAAGAAGATGCCCAGCAGATTGGACGCGGAGGCCGCGCAGATCGCCGCCGGCACATTGCCGCGCGCCACCGAGGTAAAGGCGATCGAGGACTGCACGGTCGAGGGCAGCACGCACAGGAACAGCAGCCCCAGGTACAGATCGGGGGTGATGAATTGCAGCAGCACCGGTTTCAAGGCCAGGCCGATCAGAGGGAACAGCGCAAAGGTACACAGCAGTACCGTCACATGCAGCTTCCAGTGCGTAAAGCCGGCCACCACCGCTTCGCGCGAGAGCTTGGCACCGTGCATGAAGAACAGCAGACCGATCATGAAGGTCGTCAGACCATCGAAGGCCTCGGCCACCTGGCCGGTACAGGGAAGAAAAGATGCAGTCAGCACGACGGCCAGCAGCATCAGGGTCATGTTATCGGGCAGGAAGCGGGGACGGGCCATGGCAGTTTCGTTGTTGTCGTGATCGGGACGCCCGCATGCTTATGTATACATTGGCTGCGGACAAACCGCCATTCTACGTGAGAGCGGCCCTGGCTTGCAGGACCCGCTCCCGGGGCCGGCAAGCGATCAGGCCTTGCGCACGAATTCGGTCTTCAGGCCCATGGAGCCGAAACCGTCGATCTTGCAGTCGATGTCATGGTCGCCCTCGACCAGACGGATGTTCTTGACCTTGGTACCCATCTTGACCACACCGCCGCCGCCCTTCAGCTTCAGGTCCTTGATGACGGTGACGGTATCGCCATCCTGCAGCACGTTGCCGGAGGCATCGCGCCAGACCCGGGCCGCCTCGGCGGGCGCGGCTTGGGCGCTCCACTCGTGGGCGCACTCGGGGCAGACGAACTGACCACCATCCTCATAGGTGAATTCGGATTGGCATTGGGGACAGGCGGGCAAGGTGCTCATATGAAAACTCCGGCAATTGGCTTGAAAAGGCAGCGATTGTACTGCTTCGGCAGCCAACTTCACATAGCCGGCAAGACCCGAGATCAAACAAGACGCAAATAAAAACGGCAGGCTTGCGGGCAAACCTGCCGTTTTCCTTCATGCGATGCGTGTGACGTCTGTCTTACCAGCCCCAGAACATCAGCCACCAGGCGGTATTGACCAGCGCCAGGCCACCGATCAAGGGCAGCATGGTCAGCACCTGCTGCAGCCAGTGGGTCGCGTGACGCGCCACGACCTTCCAGCACAGCCACAGGCTCCACAGCGTCATGGCGCTCAGCAGCGCAGCGCGCACGTCATTGGCCCAGTAGACGGGCCAGTGCTCGGCGCGCAGCAGGCTGATGGTGGTGGCCGAGAGCCCAATGAAGACGCCGCAGCCCGCCAGGGGGATCAGGGCTTGCACCAGGTGGTTGAAGCGGCTCCATTCCCACTTGCCCAACAGGCGCGTAGCCAGGCCGAACATCAGGGCCACGCCGGTACCCAGCACCAGGCCGGTGGTGAGGATGTAGCCGACCACCATGGCGCCGTCGAGCCAGGTGAAGACGTCGCTTTGCTGCGGATAATTGGTCAGCAGCCACCAGGGCGCCTGGGTACCGAAGGGCCACATGATGTCGCGATCGATGAGCCAGGTGGCAATGTCCTGCTTGATGGTGATGAACCAGGGACTGACCGTCCAGTGGAAGGCGCCGATGGCAATGCCCAGCAGACCGTAGAGGACCAGGGCGCTTTCCCACAGATTATTGTGGGTCTTGCCGAACTGCACCACTTCCACCGCCGGGGGACGGAAGCTCAGAGCGATTGCATCGCGATGGCCACTGCAGCGACCGCACATGTGACAGTCGGAAGCCCCCTTCATATTGCGCAAAGGCACCAGCGGTGCGCAGTTGATCGGAATGATCTTGTGTTCGGGATGATAGGAGGCGCGCCATGCGTCTTCGTTCACCTTGTAGTGAACCGGGGCCAGTTTGGCCAGCAGGCCGAAGACGCCATTGACCGGGCACAGGTACTTGCACCAGACGCGTTTGTCGCGGCCATACAGGTAACCGACGATCATGGCGCCGACGGTGGAGCCGCCCAGCACCAGCAGCACCGCCTTGGGATACTGGTAGACGCTGACCATCTGGCCGTAGACCGTGGTCAGGGCGAAGGCCACGAAGGGCCAGCCACCCCAGCGCATCCACCGGGGAATGGCGCGGCCGCGTCCATGACGGCTGGCAAACTCGGTGAGTGCGCCTTCCGGACAGAGCACACCGCACCATACGCGTCCCATCAGCACCATGCTCACCAGCACGAAGGGCCACCAGATGCCCCAGAAGGCGAACTGGGCGATCAGCGTCAGATTGGACCAGAGATGGGCGGTTTCGTCAGGCAGCGGGAGGAACACCGGAACCAGGATCAGCACCGCATACACGGCCACCACGATCCATTGCAGGCCTCGGATGAATGCGCCATGGCGGCGCATCCAGTCTCCGGTACGCGTGAGCAGAGTCGGCGATTGCGTACAGGTTGTCATCAGGTTCAGACGGCTTCCTGCCTCTTGCTTTTGAGCTGAGGCTGGGGTTTTCGATAGAGGGCGGAGCATACCACGACCCAATAAACGGTATAGACGATCACCGACAGCAGCGCCGGACGGGCGCGGTAACCGGTCAGGGTCGAGATCAGGCTGCCCAGGGTGGTGGAATCATCCAGCAGTGCCGAGGTATCCCAGAGCTGACCGGTCAGGGTCATGGTCCAGTTGGCCGAGGCCAGCATGTCCGAACTTTCCAGCAGGACGTCGAAGAGCTTTTCCACGCCGGTGACCAGCAAACCGGCCGCCAGCAGCAGCAGGATCACTTCCGTGACCTGGAAGAAACGACGCCAGGAGAAGATCTTGCCGCCCAGCTGCAACAGATAGAAGGTCAGGAAGGCCAGCCCGAAACCGATCGCGCCGGCCAGCACCAGCGAAGCGGTGCTGGCGTTCTGCTGCCCCAGGCCGATGCCGTACAGGAAGACCGCCGTTTCGCTGCCCTCGCGGGCGATGGCCAGCATCACCAGCACGAACACACCCCACCAGTTGCCACTTTCATAGCTGGACTGCATGGAGCTTTCCATGTCCTTCTTGAGGGTGCGTCCATGCTTGCGCATCCAGAACACCATCTGCACGATCAGCACGGCGGCAATGAGGACGATGGCGATCTGGAAGTAGGTCTGGGCGTCGCCCGAGAGCAGTTCCGAAAAGCCCAGCAGGGCTGCGCCCAGTGCTGCCGCCAGTACCACGCCGGCCACCACGCCGCCCCACAGATAGGGGATGCCGCGCCGCGCGCTGACATCGCCGTTCTTCAGCCAGGCATACAGAATGCCGACCACCAGAAGCGCCTCGACGCTTTCGCGCCAGACGATGAACATGACCTGTCCCATGAAACCCTTCCCTTCCTGAAAACCTGGACTTCCGTGTCGCTTGCGCGCATCCGGACTTACTTGGCGACGATCACGCCGTGCGGCATGTCGAGGTGGAAGTCATCGAAAAACTTGTATTCGCCCGCACGCAATGGGGCGATCACCACGAAGGACTGCGCACCCGGCGCCAGCACCTTCTCCTTGCGCAGTTCGACACTTTCGAACTCGGCGGCGGACTTGCCGATGTTGTGCACTTCGATCTTGATGCGCTGCCCGGTCGGCACTTCGATGCGCGACGGGATCAGTTTGCCGTCCTGCATCTCCAGCTTGAAGGTCGGCAGGTCGGAAGCGCTGGCCTGGGCGGCGCCACCCAGCATGGTCAGAGCGACCAGGCCCGGGCAGATCAGTCGGACGATTCTTGCGATCATGAAGACTCCGGAACTCTCAAAACGGTGAAGCCGGTCCGCCATCCTGGCCAGACCGGCATCGATTCACTGCAAAGGCAGGCGCTGGTTCAATGCCTGCCACCGGCTTAGTAGCCGCCCTTCTTGCCGATGCCGGCGAAGGTGAAGTCGTAGTTCAGCTCGAAGGTCTTGAACCACGGACCGACACCGGTTTCCTTGTCGACGTGACGACCGAAGTGGGCGTGCTCATTGGCTTGCGGCGAGGAGATGGTCAGCTTGAGCTTGTACTTGCCCGGACCTTCCAGCTTGACGTTGTCGCCATAGTGGGGACCGTCGTTGGCCACCATGGGCATCATGTCGCCCTTGAGTGACTTGGTGGAACCGACCTTGGTCAGCTCGTACTTCACGACCAGATAGGGCATCCAGTCACCTTCAGCGAACCCGTTGGGGTTCTTGGCCACGGCGCGGATGTCGGCTTCCAGGTGGATGTCGGAATCCTCGGCCTTGCGCATCATGCCGTCCGGTTCCATCTTCACCGGTTGCAGGTAGACGGCATTGACTTCAAAACCATTCTGGATCTGCGGCTTGCCAATGGGGTATTCGGCGGCCACGGCAGAACCTGCAAAGCACAGGCCAAGCGCTGCGGCGACAGCTAGTTTCTTCAAACCGATCATTGCGTATTCTCCTGGTGACAAATGATAATGATTAGCATTAAGTATATCACCCTTTGAGGCAGTGAGCGGGTCACCTTAGTGCAATCCTTCATAGCAATGCTGACCGAAGAGTAAAAATGCGCGAGCAATGAAAAACCGCCCGGCGGGCACCGGGCGGTTCATAGGGACTGCGAGCGGCATCAGATGGGGGTTGCCAGGCCCGCCCCGTGCCACTCAGATTTGTTCCAGCTGCGCCAGCGAGTGCGAGACCAGCGGCGCAGATGCAGGTGCTGCCGCCACGCTGCGCACGGGTACCGCCAGGCGCCCTTCCAGCTGGAAGACCGCCACCACGCTCTCCAGCCTCTCGGCCTGCGCCTGCAAAGCCTGGGCCGCTGCTGCGGCCTCTTCCACCAGCGCGGCATTTTGCTGGGTGCCCTGGTCCATCTGCGAAATGGCCTGATTGACCTGGGTGATACCGGCGCTCTGCTCCTCGCTGGCATCGGCGATGCTGCCGACGATCTGGGTCACGCGCTGCACGCTGTCGACGATGTCGCTCATGGTGGCGCCGGCCTGTTCCACCAGCTTGCTGCCGCTACCGACCTTGTCGACGGAATCGTCGATGAGCGCCTTGATTTCCTTGGCGGCAGCCGCCGAGCGCTGCGCCAGCGAACGCACCTCCGAGGCGACCACGGCAAAGCCACGCCCCTGCTCGCCGGCCCGCGCTGCTTCCACCGCTGCATTCAGCGCCAGGATATTGGTCTGGAAGGCGATGCCATCGATGACTGCGATGATGTCGACGATCTTGCGCGAGGAGTCATTGATGGAGTTCATGGTGTCGACCACCTGGCGCACCACGTCCCCGCCCTGCGCGGCGATCTGCGAGGCTGATTGCGCCAGCGCGTTGGCCTGGCGCGCGTTCTGGGTATTCTGCAGCACCACGGAAGTCAGTTGTTCCAGGCTGGAAGCGCTTTCCTCCAGCGCAGCGGCCTGCTGCTCGGTGCGGGCCGACAGATCGGCATTGCCCACAGCGATCTGACGCGCTGCCACCGTCACCGAATCGGTGGAACTGCGCGTGGTGCTTACCACCTCGACGATGCGCGCCAGCAGTTTGTTGAAGGCGGCGGCAGTACGGCCGACTTCATCCATGCGCTCTACCGGCACCGGACGCGACAGGTCCAGGGTCTGGCTGACATGTTCGAAGGTCTGCTGGATCCTGCCCAGGCTGTGCGTCACGCTGCGCAGGGTGCGCATCCCCAGCAATCCCGTGAGCAGTACCGCCAGCACGATCACCCCGATCATCGCGCGCAGAGCGAAGGCGTATGCAGCGTCGCTCTCGTGCTTGATGGTGTCGATCATCTGGCGCCCCATCAGGATGTGGTCATCAAAGCCCTTCTTGGCGGCAGCCGCCGACAGGGCCAGCGGCGTGCCTGCCTGCAGCGTGGCGCGCACGCCCTCCATGTCATTGGCATAGGCGGCGGCGAAGAACGGTACCAGGGCTCGGCGGTAGGCTTCAATGTTGGCCTTGTCGGCCAGGATCAGGGCACGGTCCTTGTCATCGAACACGAGATCGCGCTCGTAGTGGGCGAATTCCTCGTCCAGCGCTTTGTTGGCGGCATCGACCGCCTTCTGCAAGGCGGTCTTGTCGGGCAGATTGGCAAACACCGAGAGCCGATAGCCGGCCAGGCGCGAATCGGCCAGATAGCCCTTCAACAGATTGAGGCTGTCCATGCCGGGGATGATGCGATTCTGGATCAGTTCCAGTCGCTGCTGGGCACGCTGCAATTGCCAGAGCCCGTCGGCACCGACGAACAGCAGCGCCACCAGGGCTGTCGAGAGAGTGAGAATGAGGCGCTTGGTAATGGTCATGATGGAAAATTCACCCATGCAAAGGAGGCGCGCCACAGCACGCCGGTTCAACTACAAGACACGAAAAGAGGTGAAGAAAAAGACTCCCCCTGGCTGACTTGCCTGTCCGTCTTTGTTCGATTTTTTGTGCAATGCACCCAAGGCATTGCCGTTGCTTGTGCGAAGAGGTTCACGAATGAGCTTCGTTGCAACTCATGACACAGCTGTCAGGAATATAGCCGAGCAGGCCAGCAGGAATGCTGCAACGCGAGATTTTATTCGTTCATATCTGGCATTCAGAAATTGAATGATCCAGCAGGGTTGCCGCCGCGCGCGGCGAATGCCGGCCCGGGCGGGCAGTCAAGGCGTATCTGTAATTGTCACGTAAGCTCATTGCGATAACCCACGGCCTGAGGGAAACACCTGACATCGACGAGATTGAGGCGCTGCCTGGGGGTTGGCTGCGTATTGAACAATGGATTTCTGCCCCCTGCTATGTCAAACTTGCCGGAACTCAGAAATGCCACATTCAAAGAACAACGCCCTGTCCCGCACATAACGCATGTCCCGCCCCAGCATATTGATGGTCGATCCCAGTCCGGAGTCGGTGGAACTGGCGCGCTTCAGCCTTTGGCGCAGCAAGCTGGAGTGCGACTTCGGTTGGTTCGAGGATGCGGAACGGGCCATGGAATCGCTTTTCAGTCCCCACGCGCAGCAGCACCCCGAAACCCTGCCCTGCCTGATCCTGCTGGAACCGCGACTGCCGCGCATGGAAGGGCTGGACCTGCTGCACATGCTACGCAGCCAGCCGCATACGCGCACGCTGCCGGTCATCATGTTCGCCACCTCTCATGACCAAGCCGATGCCACGCGTTCGCGCGAAGCAGGCGCCAACGACTACCTGGTCAAACCGGTGGATGCGCGTGAATTCATGGAGTTGGTCAACCAGACCGTCCAGCACTGGCTGCAAGCGCCCCCGGCTCAGACCGAGCCACGCTGACCGGCCAGTGCCTGCGCGCAGCAGGCACTGAGCAAAGACGGAAAAATGGAGGCGGAAATTGGAAGCGTAAAAGTGAAGGCGAAAAAGACAAAAGGGCCCATCTTGCGATGGACCCTTTATATCTGGTGCGGCTGGCAGGAATCGAACCCACGACCCCTTGGTTCGTAGCCAAGTACTCTATCCAGCTGAGCTACAGCCGCGAAAAATAAAATTATAGCAGCAAGCTTTCCCCTTTGGGAAGCCCTCGACCGAGATTTTTTGCCGAAAGGGAAATCCGGCCTGCATATGGGTGGCTCGCGGCTATTATGAAAGAATATTCAGCTTCCTCCGCTTACCTGCCTCGCATGTCCGATTCTGCCGCCCTCGATCTGTCAGATGCCTATCGCCTCCGTGAAGAAGAACGCACGCGCATCGCCCGCGACCTGCACGACGAACTGGGTGCGCAATTGACCGGCATCGGCATGGCACTGGGCCAATTGCGCGAACAGCTGGCCCTGGAACACCATGCCGCCCTGCCGCAGGCCGACTACGCCGGACAATTGCTGCAGCAGGCGCGCGAAGGCATGGAACGCATCATTGACGAACTGCATCCCCCCATCGTCGAGTTCGGCCTGGTCGACGCCCTGCACTGGCAGTGCCGCCATTTCAGTCGCCAGAGCGGCCTGGACTGCCGCTTCCACGCTGAGCAGGGCCTGACCGTGCACGATGAATTCCTGGTACTGGGCCTGCTGCGCATCCTGCGCGAGGCGCTCAACAATGTGGCGCGCCATGCAGCGGCCCGAACGGTGCAGGTGCGCCTGGAACAGAGCGGCAAACACCTGCACCTGAGCATCGCCGATGACGGTGGCGGCTTCGATCCCGCCCTGGCCGGGCGCGACGGCAGGCGTGGCCATGGCCTGACCAACATGCGCCAGCGCGCCGCAGCCCTGGGCGGCAGTGCGACATGGGAGGCCCGCGCCAGTGGCGGTACCTGCGTAAATATCGTCATACCTGTCACACTCTGAATGAACGCTATAGAATACGCCCTCGCCCGCCGCAGCTTGCAGCAAGGGTTTCAGAGGAGTGTCGCCGTCCGCCCATGAGCAAGAAATCCACCGCCGCCATCAAGGTCCTGATCGCCGATGACCACGCCATCGTACGCGAGGGTCTGCGCCAGATCTGTGCCGGCAGCAAGGACATCGTCGTGGTCGGCAATGCTGCCAACGGTCTGGAGGCCATCAAGCTGGCCCGCGAAGGCAATGGCGATGTGATGCTGCTGGATATCGTGTTACCCGACCGCAGCGGCATCGACATCCTCAAGCAGATCCGCAAGGAGCAGCCGGAGCTGCCGGTGCTGATGCTCTCCATCCACCGTGAGGACCAGTACGCGATCCGTTCGCTCAAGGCCGGAGCGGCCGGCTTTCTCAACAAGCAGGCCAGTCCTGGCGAATTGCTGGCAGCCATCCGCCAGGCCGCCGCCGGGCGCAAGTACGTGAGCCCCTCGCTGGCGCAGGAACTGGCCAACCAGATCGGCGTGGACCACGACACGCCGCTGCATGAAACCCTCTCCGACCGGGAATACCAGACCATGGTCATGATCGCTTCCGGCAAGACCGTCAGCGACATTGCCGCCGAGCTGCTGCTGTCGGTCAAGACCATCAGCATGTATCGCTCGCGGGTGCTGACCAAGATGAAGATGCGCCACAACGCCGAGCTGACGCATTACGCGCTCAAGAACAAGCTGGTCGAATGAGTTTGCCCCGCCCTTTCCCCGCTGACGCCTGACAAGCAGTCAGCAAGCCGTGGCTTCCTTGTTGGAAAGGGGCTTTTCTCCTCCTATTAAAAGCATCCAGAGCACATGCGCTGAAGTACAATTAGTTGTCATTCTTGCCTCTACCTTGAGGGACAGCGGCAACGGACTACGGCGCAAGGGGAGACTACGCCGCGTCTGCGCGATGACAGGGGAAGGCGCCGTGCTCAAGCAATGCCGGCCTGCGCCGATACCTTGTTAAATTCCCCGTGGCACCCAGACAATCACACCAACAATACAGTCACCAGCCGGCATGTCCAAGAAACCGACCACGCTCACGCCTGTCGAGATCGCCCGAGAAGCTTTCCAGAGGCTGGGGGCCAGGCGCATTGCGCCCACGCCGGACGCCTACCGCATCGCCTACGAGGAAATCCAGGGCGGATTGCCAGGGGTGACGGCCGAGTCGGTGCTCGGCAATTTCGCCACCAAGCTCTCGCGCCAGCCCGGTGAGAACGGCCTGCTCGGCACGCGCCTGGTACGTGCGCGCGAGAATGGGGACTGGAGCGAGTTCGAACGCCAGCTGACCGAATTTGCCGACGCCAACTGGCAGAGTCGCCCCATCCTGCCCGCCAAGCCGGCAGTGCCCCACGGCGAACTGGTGCCAATCGACCTGGAACGCCAGTTCATCCGTGACAGCATCAAGGAGAAGATGCTGCGCGAAATGCTGGCGCGCATCCTGGTCTTCAATCTGCCCTCGCTGCTGTCGACCGCGCCGGAACTGGCCAATGAGTCGCGCAACAGTGGCCAGGAGCTGAAGATGGCGTTCTCGGAACAGGCGATGAACGACATCATCAGCCGCGTCAGGCAGCTCAGTTTCCAGATCGAGCTCAAGACCGACGACATGGCCCAGCAGCAGGATTTGCTGATGCGCCTGTTCCAGTTGCTGCTGGAAAACATCAACGGCCTGCTGGAACAAGGTTCCTGGCTGTCGAGCCAGATCGAGACGGTGCAGAGTCTGATCGCCGGCCCGCTCAGCAGCACCTCCCTGGCCGACGCCACCAAGAACCTCAAGGAAGTGATCTACAAGCAGGGCCTGTTGAAGAACACCCTGTCCGAGGAAAAAGTGGTGGTCAAGAACATGATGCTGACCTTCGTGGATCGACTCTCGGCCATGGTCTCCACTACCGACAACTACCAGCGCACCATCCGCGGGTTCTCGCAACAGATCAGCCAGGCCGGCAACATTGCCGACCTCAACAGCGTGCTCAGCGAGATCATGACCGAGACGCAGAAAGCCCAGGAAGAAGCCACCCGCTCGCGCGATGCGATGGAAGATGCGCGCCAGGAAGTGGAAAAGGCCGAGGAACGCATCCAGGCGCTGGAGCAGCAACTGCAGCAGATGGGCGAACTGGTGCGCGAAGACCAGTTGACCGGCAGCCTCAACCGGCGCGGCATGGATGAATCCCTGGATCGCGAGATCGCCAACGCCCTGCGTCGCGAAACGCCCCTGTGCGTGGCCCTGCTGGACCTGGACGACTTCAAGCGCATCAACGATACGCACGGCCATGCCACCGGTGACGAAGTATTGGTACACATGGTGCAGGTCATTCGCGAGACCTTGCGCAAGCTGGATGTGATCGCGCGTTTCGGTGGCGAGGAGTTCGTGGTGCTGATGCCGGAGACCAGTCCGCAGGACGCGGTCCAGATCATCACGCGGGTCCAGCGCGAACTGACCAAGCGCATCTTCATGCACGAAAGCCAGCGCCTGCTCATCACCTTCAGTGCCGGCGTGGCGGTGTATCAGCCCGGCGAGAGCCAGGCGGATTTGCTCAAGCGCACCGATGTGGCGCTGTACAAGGCCAAGAATGCCGGCAAGAACCGCATCGTCTTCGCCGACCCGCCAGCGGCGGCACCGGCACTGCCGCCATCCCGCTAGGCGCGGCGCCAGCTGCGCCAGCCGGCTGCGGCCATGAGCACGAAGAGGGCATAGAGAATGGCCGTCAGCGTCAGGTGCTTGTAGAGATACAGTCCCACGTAGAGCACATCCACGACGATCCAGACCAGCCAGTTCTCCAGCTTCTTGCGCGACAGCAGGAATTGTCCGACCAGACTGCCGGCCGTGAGCAGGCCATCCACGTGCGGCACATCGGTATCGGTGTAGCGCTGCAGGAACCATGACAGTATCCCCCACCCCGCCACCCAGGCCATGCCCATGAGCAGCCAGCCCCGTGCCGAGAGCCTCGATACCTGCAGCGGCCCCTGCTGCTCGCCGCCACGCAGCCACTGCGACCAGCCCCAGACAGAGACCGCCACGAAGACGAACTGCAAGCCGGCATCGCCATAGAGACGGGCATCGGCGAACACCGCCGCGTACAACAAGGAAGAGAGAATGGAGAACAACCACGCCCAATGATTCTGGGCGATGTTGAGCCAGACGGTGATCACCGCCAGCACGAAGGAGACCAGCTCCAGCGGCGTGGTGCTCAGGCCCAGCCAGTTCAGCGGGGTATCAAGGCTCATGCGAAAGACAGGACGACGCCGGACAGGCGCTCAACGCGCAGCAACGCGGGCGCTGGAGGCGGGCGCGTTGACGGGAACGGAAACACTGCTCGGTTGCCCGGAACCAGGCATGAAGGGATTTGGATTGACGGCAGGGGCAGGCTTGGTCGAATTGCCATCGAGCAGCTGGATGAAGACCTCGTTCTGCTTGATCATGCCCAGCTCGAAGCGCGCACGCTCTTCCACCGCCCCCTTGGACTGCTTCAGGTCGTCCACTTCAGAGGCCAGCTTGGCGTTGCGTTCCTTGAGTTCGTCGTTCTTCTTGTGCGCCAGTTGCACCTGGCGGTCGAGCTCCCAGACCTTGAACCAGCCGCCCTTGCCCAGCCAGAGCGGATACTGGATCACAACCAGCAGGAAGGACAGGCAAAGGATGATCAGGCGCATAGCCGGGAGCTCTCAATGCGGCGCCTGCCTTTGGGGTGGGCGCCGCAAGCTTCTTACTTCAGGTTGTAGAACGCAGCGCGGCCGGGATAGCTGGCGATGTCGCCCAGGTCTTCTTCGATACGCAGCAGCTGGTTGTACTTGGCCATGCGGTCCGAACGCGACATCGAGCCGGTCTTGATCTGCAAGGCGTTCATGCCAACAGCGATATCGGCGATGGTCGAGTCTTCGGTTTCGCCCGAACGGTGCGAGATCACGGCGGTGTAGCCGGCACGCTTGGCCATTTCGATGGCGGCGAAGGTCTCGGTCAGGGTGCCGATCTGGTTGATCTTGATCAGGATCGAGTTGGCGATGCCCTTGTCGATGCCTTCCTTCAGGATCTTGGTGTTGGTGACGAACAGGTCGTCACCCACCAGCTGGACCTTCTTGCCCAGGGTTTCGGTCAGCAGTTTCCAGCCGGCCCAGTCGTTCTCGGCCATGCCGTCTTCGATGCTGATGATGGGGTACTTGTCGCACCAGGACGCCAAGAGACCCGTCTTCTGGGCCGGGGTCAGCACCATGTTTTCACCGGCCAGGTGGTAGTTGCCGTCCTTGTAGTACTCGGAGGCAGCGCAGTCCAGACCCAGGGCGATCTGAGTGCCCGGCTCGTAACCCGCCTTCTCGATGGCTTCGATGATCAGCTTGATGGCTTCTTCGTGGCTGGAAACGTTGGGAGCGAAGCCGCCTTCGTCACCGACGGAGGTGGCCAGGCCGCGATCGTGCAGGATCTTCTTCAGGGTGTGGAACACCTCGGCGCCATAGCGCAGGGCTTCACGGAAGCTCGGTGCGCCCACCGGGATGATCATGAATTCCTGGATGTCCAGGTTGTTGTCGGCGTGGGCACCACCGTTGATGACGTTCATCATCGGCACCGGCATCTGCATGGAACCGCTGCCGCCGAAGTAGCGATACAGGGGCAGACCCGATTCTTCGGCAGCGGCCTTGGCCACGGCCATCGAGACGGCCAGCATGGCGTTTGCGCCCAGGCGGCTCTTGTTCTCGGTGCCGTCCAGATCGATCAGGGTGCGATCCAGGAAGGCTTGCTCATTGGCGTCCAGGCCCATGATGGCTTCCGAGATCTCGGTGTTGATGTTTTCGCAGGCTTGCAGCACGCCCTTGCCGAAGTAACGGCTCTTGTCGCCGTCACGCAGTTCGATCGCTTCGCGCGAGCCGGTGGATGCGCCCGAGGGCACGGCAGCGCGACCCAGCACGCCGGATTCCAGCAGCACGTCGCATTCCACGGTCGGATTGCCGCGCGAATCGATCACTTCGCGGCCGATAATATCAACGATTGCACTCATTCCAGATCTCCATCAAGGTTTTAAAAATGATTGGCGGGTGCAGGCCCGGTAGCCGGGGCGCCCATGTTGAAACGGCCGCCCGACGGCAGCCGTTTCATGCACCTGGCCGGCAGCTTATGCCTGGCCCTTCGACGCTGCGTGATGCGCCAGCGCCGCGCGGATGTACGAAATGAACAGCGGATGGCCGTCACGCGGAGTGGACTTGAACTCCGGGTGATACTGCACGCCGATGTAGAACGGGTGAGCGTTCTCGCCGGTGCGCGGCAGTTCCATGATTTCGCACAAGTCTTCGCTGGGCGTACGGGCCGACACGATCATGCCCGCCTCTTCCACGCGACCCAGGTAGAAGTTGTTGGCTTCATAGCGATGGCGGTGACGTTCGGTCACGCTGTCGCCGTAGATTTCGGCAGCCAGGGTACCCGGCTTGACCGCACAGGTCTGCGCCCCCAGGCGCATGGTGCCACCCAGGTCGGAGTTGGCATCGCGCCGCTCGACCTTGCCGTCATGGTTCTGCCATTCATCGATCAGGGCCACCACCGGTTGTTCGGTATCCGGATCGAACTCGGTCGAATTGGCCTTGGACAGACCGGCCTTGTTGCGCGCATATTCCAGCAGCGCCACCTGCATGCCCAGGCAGATGCCCAGGTAAGGCACCTTGTTTTCGCGGGCATAGCGGGCGGCGGCGATCTTGCCTTCCACTCCGCGCTTGCCGAAACCGCCCGGCACCAGAATGGCGTCGTACTTGGTCAGGCTGTCGGTGCCGTTGGCTTCGATCTCTTCCGAATCCAGGTACTCGATGTTGACGCGGCTGCCGGTATGGATGCCCGCATGGCGCAGCGCTTCGGTGAGCGACTTGTAGGACTCGGTCAGGTCGACGTACTTGCCGACCATGCCGATGGTGACTTCGTGCGAAGGATTGTTCTGCGCATCGATCAGCTTGTCCCACATCGACAGGTCGGCCGGCTTGGGCGACAGGCCCAGCTTTTCGCAGATGATGGTATCCAAACCCTGGTCGTGCAGCATCTGCGGAATCTTATAGATGCTATCGGCATCCCACACCGAAATGACGGCGTCAGCGGCGACGTTGGAGAACAGCGAGATCTTGTCGCGCTCGTCGTCGGGGATGCGGCGGTCGGCACGGCACAGCAGCGCGTCGGGGGAAATGCCGATCTCGCGCAGCTTCTGCACGCTGTGCTGGGTGGGCTTGGTCTTGAGTTCGCCGGCCGAGGCCAGGAAGGGAACCAGGGTCAGATGCACGAAGGCGGTGGCGTTGCGGCCGGAGCGCAGGCTCAACTGGCGCGCCGCTTCCAGGAAGGGCAGCGACTCGATGTCACCGACAGTGCCGCCGATTTCCACCAGCGCGACCTCGAAACCTTCGGCGCCGCGATGGATGAATTCCTGGATCTCGTTGGTGATGTGCGGGATGACCTGGACGGTCTTGCCCAGGTATTCGCCACGGCGTTCCTTGCGGATCACCGATTCATATACCTGACCGGTGGTGAAATTGTTCACCTTCTTCATCTTGGCCGAGATGAAGCGCTCGTAGTGGCCCAGGTCGAGGTCGGTTTCGGCGCCGTCATCGGTGACGAACACTTCACCGTGCTGCAAGGGGCTCATGGTGCCGGGGTCGACGTTGATGTAGGGATCGAGCTTCAGGAGGGTGACTTTGAGGCCGCGCGATTCGAGGATCGCAGCCAGGGACGCGGCGGCAATCCCTTTACCCAGGGAAGACACGACGCCGCCAGTGACAAATACAAACTTGGTCATTACAGATGAGTGCCGAACGGCACATGCGGGAAATTCAAATTATACCCCAAATCCGGCTCGTTTTTTAAGCCTCCCTGCGATTAGTGTCTCTCCATCGACAATCTTGCAGCAGGAAAACATGCGCGACCCCGCGCACTGGATTCTTGACCATCGTCCCGGCAAATTGGTTCATCTACACGTCACTGGCCGTGAAGCTGCCTGCCCTGCAACAGTTGTCCGATCATGCCGTGCGTGGCTTGGGCCGCCGCCACCGGGGATTCCATCGGAAACAGGTGGCCGCCGGCAATCTGGAGGAAGTTCGGTCCGACCAGCCGACGCGTGGCCTCCAGGCCGGCCAGACGGCACTCGACCGAATCGACGCCGCCCACGAAGCCTACCGGCACCGGATAGGTCTGGCGCGCCAGGCGCCCGAGGTGATGAGGAATGGTGCGATAGACCGCGGTTTCGGTCTCGCGCGAGAAGCGCAGGCGCACGCCGCCATCGGGCTGCGCCACCAGGCCATGTTGCAGATAGTCGCGCAGCACCTGCTGCGGCCAGGCCGCAAACAGGGACTTGGCGGCGTAGTGCCGGTAGGCTGCCTCCATGTCCGGCCAGTTGTCACGGCGGCGCGCCGAGGCCACCGAGGGCGAATGACGGCTTTCATACTTCAGCAACTTGGCCAGGCGCAGCAGCTGCGCGCGCCAGCCGGCCACGATCGGCGAATCCAGCAGTACCACGCAGCGCACCAGCGCCGGGCGCTTGCGCGCAGCCATCAGCGCCAGGATGCCGCCCATGGAATGCCCTACCAGGATCACCGGTTCGGCATAGCTGCGCTCCAGTTCCTCACGCAGTTCGCGCGCCAGAGTGCGCCAGCCGTCGTCGACCGGAAAGCGTGGATCATGGGCGTGGATAGGCAAGGCGCGCACATCGTAGTGGGCACGCAATTGTTCGAAGAACATGCCGTAAGTCCCCGCCGGATAACTGTTGGCGTGGGCGAAATGAAGAATGGGAAGGCTCATGGACAGGTGCAGGCTAGGCAATGGCCGCAGCATAGCAAAACGGCCGACGCCGCGAGCGTGCTATTTTCCCGCATCGCGAAATGGAACGACAGGCAGGCGTCGAGCGCCTTGCCTGCTTACTGGCCGTACCAATACCGCGCATGTTGCTTGCGGTACTGATCCACTTGCAGCTGATCCCCCAGCGTCATGGTCAGCGCGCCAGTTTCATCGGTGCGCAGGCGGCGGATGCCAAGACGACCATATCGTTCATAGACTTCCGGCTTGGGGTGATTGAAACGGTTGCGATAGCCGACCTGGAATACCGCCAGTTCCGGCCGCACCGCCCGCAGGAAGGGCTCGGTGGACGAGGTCCCGCTGCCGTGATGCGGTGCCAGCAGTACCGTCGAGGGCAAGCGGTCGGCCAGCGGACCGTTGACCAGTTCGTCTTCCTGCACGGCCTCGATATCTCCGGCCAGCAGCACCGACTGCCGCCCGATCTGCACCTTCAGCACGCAACTGCGGGCATTCGGACGCCATTTGTCGCTGTCATAGCTGGCCGCCTGCGGATGCAGGATGGTAAAGCCGATGCCATCCCAGTTCCACGATTGCCCGGCCTGGCAGCGTGTATGCGCGGGTGCGGCGCGCAGGATGGGGCTCTGTGGTGCCAGCGATGAATAGACGCTGTCCACCGGCAGATGCTTGAAGAGCGACACTGCCCCGCCGGAATGATCGTTGTCATTGTGGGAAATCACCACACGATCCAGATGATCGATACCGCGCGCACGCAGGTAAGGCAGGATCACGCGGGTAGCCCCGTCGGATTCGGCGGTGTAATACGGCCCGGTATCGTAGAGCAGGCGATGTCCCGGCGTTTCCACCAGCACGGCCATGCCCTGCCCGACGTCAAAGGCGGTCACGCGCATGCTGCCTTCGGCCGGGGCCACGGGCGCATTGAGCAGCAACGGCAACCAGCCGAACAGGCCCAGCCAGCGCACCGGCCAGCCGCGCGGCGCCAGCACCAGCAAGGTTCCCCCCAGGGCCAGCGCGAACATCCAGACGCCCGGCAGCGGCGTTTGCCACACCGCCCAGGGCATGGCATCAAGTACTCGCAGAAAATCGGCCAGCCACGCCAGCAGCTGGTGTGGGACCTGCAACACGAAGTGGGCGAGCAGTTCCGGCAGGATGCTGCCCAGCAGCGCCAGCGGCGTGATCACCAGCGAGACCAGAGGAATGGCCAGCGCATTGGCGATCGGACTGACCAGGGAATATTGCCCGAACAGCAGCACCGTCAAGGGCACCAGCCCCAGCGTGACGACATATTGGGCGTATCCCGCTTGCTTGATCCGCTGCAGCAGCGCCGACCACCAGTGCCTGCGCGAGGCCGCGGCAGCCATGGCCTGCGGCGGCTGCATGCGACCCACCGAGCCATAGAGCAGCAAGGCCACCGCCCCGAAAGACAGCCAGAACCCAGGCCACAGTACCGCCCAGGGATCGAGCAGCAAGACCAACCCCAGAGCCAGGCACTGCACTACCGAGACACGCACGATGCGGCCGCGCCAGAAGGCGACCCCGACCACGACCAGCATGTAGAAGGTGCGCTGGGCCGGCACTCCGAATCCGGCCAGCAGAACATAGAGGAAAGCCACCAGCATGCCCACGATCACCGCCACCTTCTGGGCCGGCAGGCGCAGCGGCAGTTGCGCCCCGGTGAAGAAGGAACGCCGCCACAGCCAGCTCGCCAGCCCGCCGCACAAGGCCGCCAGCATGGTGATGTGCAGACCGGAGATGGCCATCAGGTGGCCAATGCCGGTGCGATTGAAGACGGTCCAGTCGGCCTGGTTGATGCCACGCTGGTCGCCCATGACCAGCGCCGCGATCACCCCGGCATAGGGCGCATCGGGCAACGCCGCATGGATGCGATCGCGCAGCCAGCCGCGCGCGCTGTCGATGACGTGGGAAGGTGTCCAGACGAATTCATCGACGCGCCGGTTCAGCGCCGTGAGCGGCGCGCCCGCCGCCGCCGGACGACCAACGACATAGCCGGTGGCACGTACATCGTCCTGCAGCAGCCACAATTCGTAGTCGAATCCGTCGGGATTGGCATTGCCGTGCGGACGCTTGAGGCGCACCTGCAACCGCCAGCGTTCGCCGGGGCGCAGGTCGGGTACGGCCAGCCGGGGCGGGGCGAGCTGCTCGCCATCTTCGGACGGCAGCTGGTAACGCTGGGTGCCATACCAGGACAGCGCCAGCCGGGGCGGCACCGGCGGCTTCACGCCCCCCTGCAGCACCACCTGCTCCACGTCGAAACGGAAACGCACCCCCTGCTCGTTGTGGACGGGCAGATCGGCGACGGTACCGATGACGGTGATGTCCTTTCCTTCCCAGGCTGTCGGCAAAGCCTGGTCGAGGTAATAGAGCGCAAACGAGGCGGCCCACAGAAAACCCAGCCAGGCGCCGCAGGTCAGCAACAACGGCACCCGCAGGAAAGGCTGCCAGAACTTCCAGGCAGTCAAGGCCAGCAAGGCGGCCAGCACCAGGCCCACGGCATACCACTCGGTCCCGGGCAACTGGCCCTGCACCTGCAGCAAGCCCACGCCGACGGCAAATCCGATGATCAGCGCGCGCATCAGAGGTGCAGTCCCGCATGGGCCAGGCGCGGCAGCGCGGCCCGTGCATTGGCCGTGGTGGCGGCGGCGATCTCGTGCAAGGGCAATTGGCGCAGCCCGGCCAGTACTTCGGCGATGCGCGGGATCTGGTCCGGCGTGTTGATGTCGGGATGGCGCCAGGCCGGGGAAATATCCGGCGCGTCGGTCTCCAGCACGATGGACGACAAGGGCAGTTCCTTTGCCAGGCGGCGAATCTGCAGCGAACGCGGGAAGGTCATGGCACCGCCGAATCCCAGGTGCAGCCCCAGTTCAACAAAGGTCCGGGCCTGCTGGTCGCTGCCATTGAAGGCATGGGCGATGCCGCCCGGCACGCGGATACGGCGCAGGTATTTGAGAATGATGTCCTGGGAGCGCCGCACATGCAGCAGGACCGGCAGCGCGAACTCGCGCGCCAGCTTGAGCTGCTCGGCGAAGAAGAATTCCTGCTTGTCGCGCAGCGGCGCTTCCTTCAGGGCTGGTACGAAGAAATCCAGCCCGATTTCGCCAATCCCTACAAATAGCGGATCGTCCAGCGCGTCGGCAATGGCCGTGCGCAGCGTGTCCAGATCGCTTTCTTCGGACGTGGGCACGAAGAGGGGGTGGATGCCCAGCGCATAGACGGCGTTGCCGACCTCGCGCGCCAGTCGGGCGACCTCCCGGAAGTTCACCCGCGCGATGGCCGGGATGACGATGACGCGCACGCCAACCTGCGCGGCCTCGGCAGCGATGGCAGCGGAACGGGCGCCGAATTCCCCGGCATCGAGATGGCAGTGCGTATCAACCCACATGTGCTGGATGGCTTGGCGAAAATCGGAAAGACCGGCCCGGCGGGCAACGGCTCCGGATGACGACACCCGCAACAGGGGCCGCGACCGCATGGCTCAGCCAGGCTGATCCGGCTCGCTTCCCCCGAAGCGTCTAGTTGTTTCAACAGCATAGCCGGTTGGCACCGGCTTCGGAGACGGCAGTTTACCGTCTAACGCGCTCTTGCAGGGATTAACAATCGTAAAGAATGACGGCAGCAGGCGCGCAGCACCATGAAAAAAGGACGCGATCGCTCGCGTCCCGCGTCCCTGGCTGTCGAGCCTGGCTGATCCTGTGTGCGATCAGGCCGGCTGCAAGGACTTGCCCAGCTTGCGCAGGAACTGCTCGCAGCGTTCCATCTGCGACAGCGTCACGAACTCGTTGGGCTTGTGGGCATTGCCGATGTCGCCGGGACCGCAGACGATGGTCGGAATGCCGATCTGCTGGAACAGCCCCGCCTCGGTACCATACGCCACCTTGCGGGTTTCACGGTCGCCCGTCAGTGCGCGTACCAGTTCGGTGATGGCCGCCTGCTCCACCGCTTCCAGCGCCGGGCTGCCGGCGAAGTTGTCGATCTCCACGCGGGCGTCCGGGAACTCGCTGCGCATCTTGGGCAGCAGCACCTCGGCGATGTACTTGTCGATCCGGGCCTGGATGTCGGCCACGCTCATGCCGGGCAGGTTGCGGAATTCGTAAGTAAATTCACATAGCTCAGGGATGGTATTGACCGCGATACCGCCACGGATCTGATTGGTGGTCATCGTGCTGAAAGGCACATCGAAGAATTGGTCATAGGGGCCATTGGCCTTGTAGCCATCGGCGAAATCGCGGATGGCGCAGATCAGGCGCGCGGCATGCTCGATGGCATTGCAGCCCTGCGGGGTCAGCGAAGAGTGCGCGGACTTGCCGTGTACCTTGCAGGCGAACACGTTGATGCCCTTGTGCGCTACCACCACGTTCATGCTGGTGGGCTCACCGACCACGCAGCCATCGACCTTGATGCCGCGCTTGACGATCTCTTCCAGCATCACGGGAGCGCCGATGCAGCCGATTTCTTCATCATAGGAGAACGCCAGGTGAATAGGCTTCACACGCGGCATGGCCAGAAATTCCGGCACCAGCGCCAGCGAGGTGGCGATGAAGCCCTTCATGTCGCAGGTACCGCGACCGTACAAGCTGCCCTCCTTCTCGGTCAGCTTGAAGGGGTCGGTATCCCATTTCTGGCCATCCACGGGCACCACGTCGGTATGTCCGGAGAGCACGATCCCGCCCTCGGTGCTGCCGGCATCGGGACCGGCGGTAGCGGGCAAGGTGGCGAACAGGTTGGCCTTGGTCTGCTCCTTGTTGTGCGCCAGCCAGGAGGAGATGCCCTGCTTTTCCAGGCTGTCCCGCACGGTGGTGATCAGTTCCAGGTTGGAATTGCGGCTGGTGGTATCGAAGGCGACCAGGGTCTCTAGCCATTGGCGGGTGTTCATTGTCTTGCTCCAGTTTCCATCTGTATCTGTTCAGGTATTCGTGTCTTCAAAAGCATACCGCCGTCTCCAAAAGACGGCGGTATCAAGGGCATAGCTTACCCGGAAAGCCTCAAGACTGCTGACCGGCCGCCTTGAGCCCCTGGTCGGACAGTCGCAGCACGCGTGCGCAACGCCCGGCCAGCTCGATATCGTGGGTGACGATGACGAAGGCCGTACCCAGCGTACGCGAGAGTTCGATCATCAGCTCGAAGGTGCGATCGGCGGTGCTGCGGTCGAGGTTGCCGGTCGGTTCGTCGGCCAGCACGCAGGCCGGGCGCGTGACCAGCGCGCGCGCCAGCGCCACCCGCTGGCGCTCGCCGCCGGAAAGTTCACCCGGCCGGTGCGTCACGCGTTGCGCCAGGCCGACCTTGTCCAGCATCTCGCGGGCCTGTTCCTGCGCCTCGGCACGCTTGATGCGGCGGATCATCAGCGGCATGGCCACATTGTCCAGCGCAGAGAATTCCGGCAACAGGTGGTGGAACTGGTAGACGAAGCCCAGCGACTGGTTGCGCAGGGTTCCGCGCTCGCGCTCGCCCAGGCTGGCGAAATCCTTGCCCAGCAGGCTCACGGTACCGCTGCTGGGGGTATCGAGCCCGCCCAGCAAGTGCAACAGGGTCGACTTGCCGGAACCGGAGGCGCCGACGATGGCAACCTGCTCGCCATGGTAGACGTCGATATCGACATTGCCCAACACCTTCACGGAATATTTGCCCTGGGTGAAGGTCTTGCCCAGCCCGCGCGATGAGAGCACGGCCTGGCGGTTCTTGATCGGATCAATATTATTCATAGCGCAGCGCCTCCGCCGGTTTGACACGGGCCGCTGACCAGCTCGGATAGAGCGTGGCCAGGAATGCCAGCACAACGGCCAGGCCGCCGATGGTGGTGACATCCGACCAGATCAGCTCGGACGGCAATTCGGAAATCACATAGATGCTCTTGGGCAGGAACTGCACATGGAAGGCATGTTCGATGGCCGGCACCAGCACATCGATGTTCAGTGCCACCAGCACGCCCAGACCGACCCCGGCAGCCGTACCGATGAGGCCCACCAGTGCGCCCTGGATCACGAAGATCTTCATGATGGAACCGGGAGAGGCCCCCAGCGTGCGCAGGATGGCGATGTCGGCCTGCTTGTCGGTCACCGTCATCACCAGCGTGGACACCAGGTTGAAGGCCGCCACCGCGATGATGAGGGCGAGGATGATGAACATCATGCGCTTTTCGGTCTTCACGGCCGCGAACCAGTTGCTGTTCTGCTGCGACCAGTCGCGCAGGTAGAGGTCGCCGGTGAGAGTGTGGGCCAGTTGCTGAGTCACTTCCGGGGCCTGCAACATGTCGCGGATGCGCAGGCGCACGCCGGTAGGGGCATCCATGCGGAACAGGGTCTCGGCATCCTTGATGTCGATGAACGCCAGCGACGAGTCGAATTCATAATGGCCGGCCTCGAAGATGCCGGTTACGGTGAACTGCTTCAGGCGCGGCAGCACGCCCGCCGGGGTCACCTGCCCCTGCGGCACGATCAGCGTGACCTTGTCCCCCAGGCCCACGCGCATGCCGCGCGCCAGCTCGCCGCCGATGACGATGTTGAATTCGCCGGGCTTGAGCGAATCGAAACTGCCCTGCTTGATCTGCCCGGCCACGTCGGACACCTTGCGCTCTTCTTCGGGCAGCACGCCGCGCACCATGACGCCGCGCAGGTTGTCGTCACGCGTCATCATGCCCTGACCGGACACGTAGGGCGCCGCGCCCAGGACTTCCGGGTTCTGGAAGGTCTGCTTGGCGACAGCCTGCCAGTCGTGCATGGCACCGGAAGCGTCAAACACCTCGATATGGGGCAGCACCGACAACATGCGATCACGGACCTCCTTCTGGAAGCCGTTCATCACCGACAGCACGACGATCAGCGCGGCCACGCCCAGCCCGATGCCGGCCATGGAAATGAGGGAAATGAAGGAAATGAAACTGTTGCGACCGCTGCGCTTGCCGGCCCGCGTGTAGCGGATACCGACCAGCCATTCGAACGGCAGGTTTTTAATCAGACTCAAAATTGCTCCGGGAGAGGGCCTGCACAATGTGCCACCAGTCGCCTCGCGCCCCCGGCTAGGGGCGCAATGCTCCGGCCGCACGCCAACACGGGCGAAGACAAAGCGCGAAGTTTGCCACAGTTTGGACCGACGGCCCATCCCTGGCCCTCAGCCGCCTGCTCGCGCCTGACCCGTCGGTCGCCCGCCGTGATGTCTGTAGATTCACTTCCACGGCAGAGGTTCGCGCTCAGTGACTTCATATAAAAGCACTTCCTGATGTTGCATCATGAACTGGTTATATATACAGTATCTGCTTGCGCCCCCTCGCCCCTCCGGATTTCCCGCACCATGCCACCCGAACTCGCCCAGGACGTCCCCGACACCAGCAGCCCGCCCGGCGGCGAGCGCGATCCGTTTGCGCGCCTGAACGCGCAGCAGCGCGAGGCGGTCGAGCACGGCAGCAAGCTTCCGCCGGCACAGCAGCTGCCGCTGCTCATCGTGGCCGGCGCCGGTACCGGCAAGACCAATACCCTGGCGCACCGCGTCGCCAGGCTGATCCTCGATGGGGCCGACCCGCAGCGCATCCTGCTGCTGACCTTCTCGCGCCGGGCGGCCGCCGACATGGGCCGGCGCGTCGGCCAGGTGATCCGACAGGTCCTGGGGCTCGCGCCTGCCGACAGCCCGCCGCAACTGCCCTGGTCGGGCACCTTCCACGCCATCGGCGCGCGTCTGCTGCGCGAATACGCGACCGTCATCGGATTGGAAGAAGACTTCACCATCCAGGATCGCGGCGATTCGGAAGACCTGATCGGCCTGCTGCGCCATGAGATGGGGCTGTCCTCGACCGACAAGCGTTTTCCGCTGAAGGCGACCTGCCTGTCCATTTATTCACGTGCGGTCAATACCCGGCAAGACCTGGGCACGGTGCTGCAAACCCAATTCCCCTGGTGCCGGGAATGGGAAAGGCTGCTGGGCGAACTCTTTACCCGCTATGTGGAGGCAAAGGAAGCCCAGCATGTGCTGGATTACGACGACCTGCTGCTGTTCTGGGCCGACATGCTCTCGGACCCAGTGATCGCGCAGTCGGCAGGCGCGCGCTTCGACCACGTGCTGGTGGATGAATACCAGGACACCAACCGCCTGCAGGCCGAGATCCTGCAAAGGATGAAACCGGATGGCGCCGGTGTGACCGCCGTAGGCGACGATGCCCAGTCCATCTATTCCTTCCGGGGCGCCACGGTGCGCAACATCCTCGACTTTCCCGAGCTGTTCACGCAGTCGGCGCGGCTGTTGACGCTGGAACAGAACTATCGCTCCACGCAGCCCATCCTGCAGGCCTCCAATGCGGTCATCGCCGATGCGCCGGAGCGGCACCTCAAGCAGCTCTGGAGCGACAAGCCTTCCTCGCAGAAGCCGCAACTGGTGGTGATCCCGGATGAGGCCGAACAGGCGCGCTGGGTGGCCAACCGCATCCTGGCGCATCGGGAAGAAGGACTCACGCTGAAGTCGCAGGCGGTGCTCTTCCGTACCGCCACCCACAGCGCGGCGCTGGAACTGGAACTGGTCCGGCGCAACATCCCCTTCGTGAAGTTCGGCGGCCTCAAGTTCCTGGAAAGCACACACATCAAGGACCTGCTGTCCCTGCTGCGCCTGGCCCACAATCCCAGTGGACGGATGGCGGGCTTCCGGGCGCTGCAACTGATCCCCGGGGTCGGTCCCGCTACCGCCAGGAAGGTGCTGGACCTGATGGCCGGTGCCAGCGACCCGGCCGACGCGCTCCTGAACTTCAGCGCGCCCTCCGGCATCGCCTTGCAATGGCAGGCCTTTGCCGACACCTATGACCTGATGCGTCGCGCCAGCGCGACCTGGCCGACCGACCTCCAGGCCGCGCGCGACTGGTACCTGCCGCAGCTGGAACAACGCTACGAGGATGCCGACGCCCGCGCCGCCGACCTCGAGCAGTTGACCGCGCTGGCCAGGGGCTATGCCTCGCGCGAGAAATTCCTCACCGAACTGACCCTGGACCCGCCCGAGGCCAGCAGCGATTTCTCCGGCCCGCCCTATCGCGACGAAGATTACCTGACGCTCTCCACCATCCACTCCGCCAAGGGCCAGGAATGGCGCTCGGTCCATGTACTGAATGTGGTCGACGGCTGCATTCCGTCCGACCTGGCCACCGGCAGCGAGGCCGAGATCGCCGAGGAACGGCGTCTGCTGTACGTGGCCATGACACGCGCCAGGGAGTATCTGCACCTGGTGGTACCGCAGCGCTTCTACATCACCCAGCAGACGGCGCAGGGCGAGCGCCACATCAACGGCATCCGCAGCCGTTTCATCACGCCGCGCATGCTGCCTTTCTTCGAGGACAGCCTGTGGTTCTCGGCCGAGACCAATGGCGCGCGCACGCCCATGCCCGACAGCGTGCGCATGCTGGTGCGACAGCGCGCCAAAAACGCCTGGAACAAGCAATGACACTGTCTTGAAGTGAAGCTTTGTGCAGTCGACGGGGCCAAGCGGCGCGCCAGCCGCTAAAATAGCGCCCCATGAATCAACTCGACATCCTCATCCCCTTCGCCCTGCCCCCGGCCGAGCTGGCGCGCGACCTGCTGCGCCAGTGCCAGGCGCCGGCCCTGGCCATGCTGCTGGGCCGGGGCAAGGCCGTGGCGCGCCAGGCGCATGATCCGTTTTCACGCGCCCTGCCGCATGAACACTGGCTGGCCCGGCGCTTCGGCCTGCCGCCTGCCGCCCAGGATTGCAGCCCGGCTGCCGCCAGCGCGCTGATGCAGCGCTTGGGCCACGCGCCCAGCGCCGGCCACTGGTTCGTGCTGCATCCGGCCCACATCCACGTGGCCCGCGATCATCTGGTGTTGACCGACATCGGCCAGCTGCAACTGGAGGAGGACGAATCGCGCCGCCTGTTCGACGCCGCCCTGCCGCTCTTTACCGAGATCGGCCATGAGCTGGTCTATGGCGACGCCCGTACCTGGTTCATCCGGGCCGATGCCTGGGCCGGCCTGCGCACCTCCACGCCTTCGGCGGCCAGCGGGCGCAATGTCGATATCTGGATGCCCGAAGGACCGGGCGAGCTGGCCTGGCGCAAGCTGCAAAACGAAGTGCAGATGCAATGGTTCGCCGAGTCCCTCAACGAACAGCGCGAAATGCGCGGCCAGAAGGCCATCAACTCGATCTGGATCTGGGGCGGCGCCGATGCCGGCGTGCTGGCGCAGGACATCTACACCGAACGCTTCGGCCTGCGTGGCTGGCTGCGCGCCTTCGGGCAGGAGCGCATCGATGGGGGCGCGGCCCAGCTCGTGCGCGGCAGCGGCCACCGCCTGCTGGTGCTCGATGCCCTGGCCGAAGCCGCGCTGGCCGAGGAATGGGGTCTCTGGCTGCAGCACCTGGAACACCTGGACCGCGACTGGCTGGCGCCCTTGCTGGTATCGCTGCGGGCAGCAAGCCTGGAGTCGCTCAATCTGATCCTGAGCGGCGCGGATCGCAGCCTGGAAGTGACGGTCACCCGTGGCGCGCTGCGGCGTTTCTGGCACAAACCTTCACTGGCGGGGCTGTCGGCATGATACGCGTCACCACCCGCTCCTATGACATCACCCAGGCCGAGCAACTCATCGCCGAAGGGGTGCACCCGGTGCTGGCACGCGTCTATGCGGCGCGCGGCCTGTCCACCGCACGTGAGCTGGCCAGCGAGCTCAATGCCCTGATCGCCCCGTCCGGCCTGCTGCATATCGATGCCGCCGCCAGCTACCTGGCCGACGCCATCGCCGCGCGCAAGAAGCTGGTCATCGTCGCCGACTACGACTGCGACGGCGCCACCGCCTGTGCCGTCGGCCTGCGCGGATTGCGCCTGTTGGGCGCGCAGGTCGACTATATCGTGCCCAATCGCTTCGAATACGGTTACGGCTTGACGCCCGAGATCGTCGAGCTGACCGTGCGCGAGAAGAATCCCGACATCATCGTCACCGTCGACAACGGCATCGCCAGCATCGATGGTGTGGCCGAAGCCAAGCGGCGCGGCATCGACGTCGTGGTGACCGACCACCACCTGCCCGGCGACGCCCTGCCGGAGGCGCGCGTGATCGTCAATCCCAACCAGCCGCAATGCGGCTTCCCCAGCAAGAACCTGGCCGGGGTGGGCGTGATGTTCTACGTGCTGCTGGCGCTGCGCGCCGAGATGCGCAAGCGCGGCCTCTTCGATGCCCAGACCCAGCCAAGGCTGGACAGCCTGCTCGACCTGGTGGCCCTGGGCACCGTGGCCGACGTGGTCAAGCTGGACGCCAACAACCGCATCCTGGTGGCGCAGGGCTTGAAGCGCATGCGCAGCGGCAAGATGCACCCCGGCATCGCCGCCCTGTTCCGCGCCGCCGGCCGCGAGGCCCGCCGCGCCACTCCGTTCGACCTCGGTTTTGCCGTCGGCCCGCGCCTGAACGCGGCCGGCCGCCTGGCCGACATGTCGCTGGGCATCGAATGCCTCACTACCGATGACGAAGGCCGTGCCTGGGCCATCGCCCAGCAACTCGACGCCATCAACCGCGAACGGCGCGACATCGAAGCCGGCATGCAGGACACCGCCCTGCTGCTGCTGGACGATTTCAACCCGGCCGACCGGCGCACCATCGCCGTTTTCGATCCCTCCTGGCACCAGGGCGTGATCGGCATCGTGGCCTCGCGCCTGAAGGACAAGTTCTACCGCCCCACGATCACCTTCGCACCGGGAGATGAAGGTTTCATCAAGGGCTCGGGCCGCTCCATCGCCGGTTTCCACCTGCGTGACGCGCTCGATCTGGTGTCCAAGCATGCCCCCTCGGTGATGACCAAGTTCGGCGGCCACGCCATGGCGGCCGGGCTGACCATCCATGCTGAAGCCTTCGATGCCTTTGCGCAGGCTTTCGAGGCGGTAGGGCGCGACTGGCTCACGCAAAACCAGCTGGAGCGCGTCATCGAGACCGATGGCGAACTCGAGGACAGCTACTATTCGGTGGAATTCATCAGCCTGATGGACCAGCAAGTGTGGGGCCAGGGCTTTGCCCCGCCGGTGTTCTGCGACCATTTCCGCGTGCTCAGCCAGCGCATCCTCAAGGACAAGCACCTCAAGCTGCAACTGGAAAAGGGAGGGCGCAAGTATGACGCCATCTGGTTCGGCCATACCGATGCCCTGCCCGACCATGCCCAGGTCGCCTTCCGGCTGGATGCCAACGAATACAACGGCAAGACCAGCGTGCAACTGATGGTGGAACATGCGGAACCCGCCTGAAACCCTGACAGGCCCCTCGTCGAGCCAGGCGGGCTGCGGACGCGGGCAAAGCCTTGCCCGGCAAGGATTGCAGTCCGGCAATAGCTAAAAAAAGAGCACCGGCGCCACATTGCAGTGGCACAATATTGGCTTGGAGCGACTTCCGGGCAATTTTGAAGGAAGTGGGCAACAAGGGCGCTCCGAGCAAAAACAACAACATCAAATCCCTGAATGAAGCTCAAGCGCATCCATTGCAGCCTGGTGTCTCGACTCGTCCTCTTCGGCCTCCTGCTGATCGTGGTCAGCGCCTTCATGCGCTACTACATCCTGATCGACTTTCTGGAAAAGGAACAAGCCCAGGTCGCAGCCGACCAGCAAAGCACCATCGCCAGCTATCTGGCCGAGGACATCGGGTACCGCGTACAGGAGCGGGCGCACTACCTGGAACGCCTGGCCCGCCACCTGCCGGCGGCGATGCCGGCAGACCGCGCAGGACTGTACACCTGGCTGCAGGAGCACCAGGAATTGCAGCCGCTGTTTGCGCAAGGGCTCTTCGTGGCCGACACCAACGGCATGATCGTCGTCGACTACCCTACGCTCAACGGCCGCCGCGCCCTGTCGCTGACCCGGTACCCCGATTTCGAACGCGTCATGCAGGGCGCCACCGTGATCTGCCCGCCCCTGACCAGCCCGGCCAGCGGCAAACCCATCCTTGCGATCATGACGCCGCTGCGCAATGCCGAGGGCCGGATCGTGGGGGTACTGGGCGGCAGCACCGAACTGACTGCGCCGGGCTTCCTCGATCACCTGCAACGGGCCAGACTGGGGCCGACCGGCAGTTTCCTGCTCATTGCGCCCAACCAGCGCTTGATCATCGCCTCCAGTGACGAGGCCCTGGTCTATACCCGCTTGCCTCCCGTGGGCCAGGACAAGCTGATGGACCAGGCCCTGCAGCAGGGATACCGTGGCAATGGCGTGGACGTGGCGGCCAATGGGGTCAGTGAAATCAAAGCCTTTTCCTCGGTGCCCGGTACCAGCTGGCTGGTGGCGGTGACGCTGCCGCTGGCCGATGCCCTGCCCACGGTCGCCCGCACCCGCGCCCTGATCGGACGCGGCGGACTGATCCAGGGGGTCATGGTGGTTGCGCTGGTGGTGCTGGCCTACCTGTGGTTCTTCCGTCCGCTGCGCCGTGCCGCCGCCCTGGCCGACCGCATGACGCGCGGCGAGCTGCCGCTGTCGCCGCTGCCGGTGGAGCGGCGCGATGAGGTCGGCCACCTCACCATGGCCTTCAATGGGCTGCTCTCCCGCCTGAAGCTGCACCAGGCCGAACTGCAACATCAGGCCCATCACGACGTGCTGACCGGCCTGCCCAACCGCATGATGCTGGCCGAACGGATGGAGGCGGCGCTCACCCACGCCTGCCGCGAACGCAATGGTGTGGCGCTGCTGTTCCTGGATCTGGACGGTTTCAAACCGATCAACGATACCCTCGGCCACAAGGCCGGCGACCTGGTGCTGCAGGAAGTCACACGGCGCCTGCGCCAGGTGGCCCGCCACGGCGATACCCTGGCGCGCGTGGGCGGGGATGAATTCGTGCTGCTCATTACCGATCTCGGCCAGCCCTACGAACAGGGCGCGCAGGTGCTGGCCGAAAAATGTATCAAGGTGGTCTCGGAACCGCTGCACCTGGCGCAGGGAGACTATCAGCTGGGCGTGTCGGTGGGCATCGCCGTGTGTGACGGCAGCTGTGACGCCGACAGCCTGCTGCAGGCGGCCGACAAGGCCATGTATGCCGCCAAGGGCAACGGCCGTGGCTGCTACGTGATTGCCCCGGCACGGCCGACGGTGGCCGACGAACTCAACGTACCGGCAGGAACTGCAGGAATGACCCGCCCAACAGGTTCTGCACATAGCTGATGCCGGCACGGCGATAGCGCTCGGTCATGAATTCGGCCATCAGGTCCAGGCGGCCGACGATCTTGCCGAATTCACGTTCGAAACTCAGATTGCGTACCTGGCTGCCGATCTCGTCGGACAGCAGCAAGGGCGCACCGCTGGCATGGCGGCGACTGGAGAGGATCCAGGCGGCGATCTCCACATTGCGGGCAGCGTTGTAGAGACGCTGGGCATCGAGCCCGTCGACCAGGAAGAATTCAATCTTGTTGCCATGCGCCACGATGATCATGTCGGCGGTGGCATCGATGAAGGCCGCGACCCTATCCCCCTTGAACTCCGGCGACAAGGCCAGCGTCATGGCCTCGATATCGCGCTTGCCCTGCAGTTCCGGCCAGGCCTGGCGCTGTTCGATGGCCTGGCGCACCTTCTGCTCGGCCTCGTCGCGGCTGGCCGCAGTCTTTTTCCATTCGGCCGGATTGCGCCGATACAGCTTGGACATCAGCAGGTAGAGACTGTCGAGATTGGCCCGCATGGCCAGGGTAGCCACGCGGTTGCTGTCGGATTGGCCCATCTCGCGTGAACTGGCCTGGGCGCCCTTGACTTCGCCATGCGGGGCGGGTGTCGAGGCGCACCCGGCCAGCAGTGCGAGGCACAGCAGGGGCGGCAGGAGAAAAAACAGCTTTCTGGTCATCGGCAGGCGGCACGAAACGAGCTGATAGGGCCTGATCCTAGCAGAATGCGTTCCGTCCGCCCGCTTCGGGGTGAAACCTTTTACTTCACATCAGGCCTTTCCGGTATGCGGCAAACCAGTCAGATAGCCGACCGTGGCACCGAAGCGATCCTTGTAGTTGGCGCGTACCAGCGGGTCGAGGGTGTCCTTGACCTTGTCGTGCAAGCCCTTTTCCCAGTCGCCGGCGTGCTGGAAATTGCTCATCACGTAGGTCCAGCCGTTGATCTCATCGACGGCGTGCAGGCCGGTCGATTCGGCACCGGCCGGGCAGGACAGTACGCGGGTGAGCGCCTTGGTATCGACGTTGTAGGCCCACAGGAAGTTGTTGACGTGCATGCCGCTGTCTTCGCCGATGAACAAGGTCCGGAGCTTCTCGGAGAACTTGATGTTGTCCGGATTGGCAATGTGCTCCTGATCGGCCAGGTTGCCGAGGGCATCCGGTGTCTTCAGGTCTACGCCCACCAGGGCCGCCGGCGGGGCCATGTCGATGGCGACCCATTCACTGTCGATGACATTGCCGCCGGTATCGCGCTGGCCACCGCGCAGGTTCAGGGCGTACACGGCGCCGGCCCGGGGCCCGGCGACCTTGATGTGACCGGAGCCATTGAGCATCGAGGTCTGGATGTAGGACATGGCCGAATAGGCGATCTTGTCCTGCGCGTTGACGGTCGTGCCTTCCATCTTGGTGAAGCCCAGGCTGCCACCGGCGAGTGCCGCATAGCGGTGGGTTTCAAGGAAGGCCGCGGCCTTCTGCATGCCCGGCTTGACGCGCACCCAGTTGAACTTGCCGTTGAACGGGATCTTGGAGAAGGAACCGTCGGCCGGATCAGTGGTGCGGATGTCCATGATGTCGGCGGCCTTGTAGCGGTCTGCCATGGCCTTGACTTCGGCGCTGGTGGCGCTGCCCAGGCGCACCCAGGACAACTTGCCGGCGCCCGGACCGACGCCCGAGACCTGCTCCCAGCGCGCCACGTAGAGCGTGCCCGACGACAAGTCGGCAGCACGGTCAGCGATGAACATGAACAGGCCACCATTGGTGGCGTCGTCGCCCATCAACACGGTGCGCTGGTCCGGCATGACCTGCACCAGCTCGTGCGAGATGCGGCCCAGGCAGTAGTGCTTCTTGATGGAGCCGGTGCCGTCGGGGTGGACGGTCACTTCCGGCAGGTGGCCGTAGTGGTAGGGATTGGCGCGGTTCTCGTCGCCATACAGATTCTTGCTGAAGGCCTTGAATTGCGGGTTGGAGGCGATGGCCGAGGCATCCGGTTCATATTCTTCCGACGACAGGTGCGTATTCCAGGGCGACAGGCTGGCGCCGCAGGTGATCCACAGACCGTTGACCTGGGAGGTATCGACATTGTGGTACTGCACCAGCGACAGCTTGCCCGAGGACGGGTCCTGGTCCAGCGTCAGCACGGCGATGGGCGACGGCAGCTGGCCGTACATGGCGGCCTGCTTCTGGTCACGGGTGGTGTATTCGAATTGCACCACGGCAAATACCGCATTGCCCTTCACGCCCGGCACCTTGGCACCGGCCACGGTCAGCAACGAAGAGCCGTCCGGGCAGTCGGAATAGAACTGGCGCTCCTTGCCCGGCACCGAACGGTCGATGATGGGCTGATTGTTGATGTCGAGGTAGCCGCCGGCGAGAATAGTGCCGCCCTTTCCGTCGGGCACCATGTCGCCGGTCATGAAGAAGGGTTGATAGGCCAGCTTGTAACTCTGTTTGCTGCCATCGGCAAAGGTCACTTCCAGGGCAGAGCCGACGGTGGTGGTGGCCATCGCGGCCGGATTGGCCATGGTCGGAGCCGGCATGCCGGTGAAGCGCGCCGAGGCAAAGGGCTTGCCCGCGCCGGGGGTGGCGCAGGCCGCCAGCAGGGCCGAGGCCGACAGGCCGCCGGTCAGCGGCAGCAGGGGTGCGGCGCCCAGCGCCTTGAGCAGGTTGCGGCGGCCGGATTGCGGCTGATCAACGTCGGATTGGGTAGCGGTGGGGGCAGGCTGTCTCATCGAAGGTTCTCCGTATTGGCTAGCAGATGGCAGGCAGCGCCGGGCGCCGCTGTCAGGATTTTGTCAGTCAAACAAGCGCGCCGATGGTAGCGAGGGAAAATGACAGGCGCGTGACGGGGGTGAAACTGCCCTCCTCCTCTTGTATAATTCGAGGTTTGATCGCAAAAGAAACCATCATGGAAGCAGAACGCCTCAATTCCCTCCAATCCTTGCTCGACGACCTGGCCACCCGTGCCACCGAGCTTCGGAGGTATCTTTGACTTCGATGTGAAGTCGGAGAAACTCGAACAAGTCAACGCCGAACTGGAAGACCCCAACGTCTGGAATGACCAGAAGCGGGCCCAGGACCTCGGCAAGGAAAAGAAATCGCTGGAAGCGATCGTTCACACCCTCGTCAAGATCGACAGCGAACTCACCGATGCGCGTGACCTGTTCGAGATGGCGCGCGAGGAAAAGGACGAGGACACCATCATCGCCATCGAGGCCGATGCCGAGAACCTGAAGAAGCTGGTGGAAGAAATGGAATTCCGCCGCATGTTCAGCGGCCCCATGGACGCCAACAACTGCTTCATCGACATCCAGGCCGGTGCCGGCGGTACCGAAGCCCAGGACTGGGCTTCCATGCTGCTGCGCCAGTACCTGCGCTATTGCGAACGCAAGGGCTTCAAGGCCGAGATCCTGGAACAGTCCGACGGTGAAGTGGCCGGCATCAAGACCGCCACCATCAAGGTCGAAGGCGAATATGCCTATGGCTTCCTGCGTACCGAAACCGGCGTGCACCGTCTGGTGCGCAAGTCGCCCTTTGACTCGTCCAATGGCCGCCATACCTCCTTCTCCAGTCTCTTCGTCTACCCCGAAGTGGATGAATCCTTCGAGATCGAGATCAACCCGGCCGACGTGCGTGTCGATACCTACCGCGCTTCCGGTGCCGGTGGTCAGCACATCAACAAGACCGACTCCGCCGTGCGCCTGACGCACGCGCCGTCGGGCATCGTCGTGCAATGCCAGAACGACCGCAGCCAGCACCGCAACCGGGCCGAAGCCTGGGACATGCTGCGCGCCAAGCTGTTCGAACTGGAACTGCGCAAGCGCATGAGCGAGCAGCAGAAGCTGGAAGACTCCAAGACCGACGTCGGCTGGGGCCACCAGATCCGCTCCTACGTGCTGGACCAGTCCCGCATCAAGGACTTGCGCACCAACTTCGAAACCGGCAATACCAAGGCCGTCCTCGATGGCGACCTCGACGACTTCATCGCGGCCTCGCTGAAACAGGGCGTCTGATCCGCAGCGGCCGCGCGGCCTTGCCGCGCGGCCGGCTCATGCTGATCCGACCGTTCAACCTTCAAGAATTCCAACCATGACCACGCAAAACACCCCCGCCGCCCAGCCGGCAGCCGACGAGAACAGCATCATCGCCGAGCGCCGCGCCAAGCTGGCGGCGATCCGCGAACAGGGCATCGCCTTCCCCAACGATTTCCGTCCGGCCAACAACGCCGCCGACCTGCATGCGAAATACGACGGCTTCGAGAATGAGGCCCTGGAAGCCGAGCCGGTCACCGTCACCGTCGCCGGCCGCATGATGTTGAAGCGGGTCATGGGCAAGGCCGCCTTCGCCACCCTGCAGGATGCCTCGGGCCTGCGCGCCGATGGCCGCATCCAGCTCTACGTGACCCGCGACGTCACCGGCGAAGAAGCCATGGCCGCCTTCAAGCACTATGACCTGGGCGACATCCTGGGTGCCGAGGGTACGCTCTTCAAGACCAAGACCGGCGAACTGTCCATCAAGGTCACCAGGCTCAAGCTCATCACCAAGTCGCTGCGCCCGCTGCCGGACAAGTTCCACGGCCTGGCCGACCAGGAAATGAAGTATCGCCAGCGCTACGTCGACCTGATCATGAGCGAAGAGACCCGCCGCACCTTCAAGGCGCGTACCGCCGCGATGTCGTCGATCCGCCGCTTCATGGAGACCAACGGCTTCATGGAAGTGGAAACCCCGATGCTGCACCCGATCCCGGGCGGCGCGGCGGCCAAGCCCTTCATCACCCATCACAATGCGCTGGACATGCAGATGTTCATGCGCATCGCCCCCGAGCTGTACCTGAAGCGCCTGGTGGTGGGCGGCTTCGAGCGTGTCTTCGAGATCAACCGCAACTTCCGCAACGAAGGTGTCTCGCCACGTCATAATCCCGAATTCACGATGATGGAGTTCTACGCCGCCTACGTGGATTACCAGTGGCTGATGGGCTTCACCGAACAGGTGATCCGCCAGGCCGCCATCGACGCCCACGGCACTGCCGTGCTGACCTACCAGGGCCGCGAGCTGGACCTGTCCAAGCCCTTCGACCGCCTGACCATCACCGGCGCGATCCTGAAGTACGCCCCGAACTACACCGAGACGCAACTGGCCGACATCGACTTCCTGCGTACCGAACTGAAGAAGTTCGGTGTCAAGACCGACCAGGCCCCGCTGGCCGGCGCCGGCATCGGTGCGCTGCAACTGGCGCTGTTCGAAGAGACGGCCGAGTCGCAACTGTGGAACCCGACCTACATCATCGACTACCCGGTTGAAGTTTCGCCGCTGGCGCGCGCCTCCGACACGGTGGCCGGCATCACCGAGCGCTTCGAGCTCTTCATCACCGGCCGTGAGATCGCCAATGGCTTCTCCGAGCTGAATGACGCCGAAGACCAGGCTGCCCGCTTCCAGGCCCAGGTCGCGGCCAAGGATGCCGGTGACGAAGAAGCCATGTATTACGACGCCGACTACATCCGCGCCCTGGAATATGGCATGCCCCCGGCCGGTGGCTGCGGCATCGGCATCGATCGCCTGATGATGCTCATTACCGACTCGCCCAACATCCGCGACGTGATCCTGTTCCCGCACCTGCGTCGCGAAGACTGATCCTTGCAGCAGGGAGATGGCGCATCCCGCCGCCGTCTCCCCTCTGCCTGACCAGCCCGCCTGCGCATCCCGCTCCCCGGATGCGCAACCCAAGCCTCCCCGCATTGCCCCGCCTGTCCCCTCCCCCCCTTGCAAGACCATCCTGGTTTGCCGCAAAGCCACACCCAGCATGACTGTTGCAGGATTACAAGTCCTTACAACTGACACAGAATCGGGATTTTTTTTGGCTCATGACCACTCCATAATCCAGTCATCCACTCATCAACGACAACAGAACAACTAGAGAGGTCAACATGGAAACCAATGCCAATACCCCCCAGCACCCGAACGCCAGCAACAATGCCCTGACCCAGCCCGCCCAGCCGGCTTCCTCCGGTCGTATCCATCCGCTGGTGGCCGGCGCCTCGGTGGCCGTCATCCTGGTCAGCCTGATCGGCGTGGCCGCCATGACCGGTCTGCTGCCCAGCTCCAAGAGTGCCAATTCGCCGCAACAGGTCGCCGCTCTGGAGCAGGCGGGTCAAGCGGGCCAGGGCCAGCAAGAGCTGGCGCAACAGCGCGCACCGCAATCGACTTCCTACCAGCCACAGCCTGGCGCCTACCCGGCCCAGGCGGCAGCTCCGGTGGCCCAGCGCGCCCCGGCCGTCTGCAGCAGCTGCGGTGAAGTGGTGGGCGTACGTACCGTGCGCCATACCGCCCCCACCAGCGGCGTGGGCATCGCCGGGGGAGCCGTGGTCGGTGGCCTGCTGGGCAACCAGATCGGCGGCGGCACCGGCCGTACCCTGGCCACCATCGCTGGCGCCGTCGGCGGCGGCTATGCCGGTAACGAGGTAGAAAAGAACGTGCGCGCCACCACCAGCTACGTCGTCGACGTACGCATGGAAAACGGCAAGACCCGCAGCTTCCCGCAAACCAGCGAAAACTGGCGCGTCGGCGACCAGGTGCGCGTAGTCAATGGCCGCCTGGAAGGCCGAGGCTGATGCCCGACGGCATTTATCTTGCCCCGCTACACCGGCCGCAAGCCCTTCGACTCGCCTCGAAGGGCTTTTTCGTTTTCCCCGCACCCGATGGGGGCCCGCATCTCGCCCTTTAGTGCAATATATGAAGGTTTGTGCACCGATTGCGGCTTTACAACGTTATGCTGACATCACATTGTCACATTCCTGCCGGATGGCATGTCAGGCCACCCTCGTGCGGCCATCGTGGGGATGCAGGTGATAAACGCTGGCAACATTTTGTCGAGGCAGTTAGACTTCCGCAAAAAGTCATCCGCCTGGACGCCAGCGGAGTTAGTAGCCGGGAAACAGAACGCGCTCAAGCGTCGACCCGCTTACTCGTACTGAACGGGGGGCGAACGATTCGCCAGGCCGCGCCGACGGGGCGCGAAAAGCGTTTGAAGATTTATGGACTCACAGTCATCCACAGAAACCATCCGTCCGGCCAGCCCATTGCCGGACAACGACGCTGCCCAGCGGCATACTGAAGAAAGACCAGGTGGCCCCCACAAGGACCACGCCGTCATCCTGCTGCACGGCCTGTGCGGTTCGCAGCTGGAAATGGGCTCCATCCCCAAGCAGTTGAAGAAGGCCGGCTGCACCGTCATTGCCCTGAACATCGACAATTATTCCGCGGCCCTGACCAATCCCCGCGTCTCCCCCGACTGGGAAGACTGGTGCGCCGTGGTCGAGAGCCGGGTGGCGCGCCTGAAGGAAGAATTCCGCACCGTCTCGCTGTGCGGCCTGTCCATGGGCGCCACGCTGGCCCTGGCGGTGGCGGCGCGCAGCAAGGAGCTGCTGTCGGTGGTGCTGCTCTCGCCGGTGCTCCAGTATGACGGCTGGTCGGTGCCCTGGTATTGGAAGCTGCTCACCGTGGTCTATGACATGGGCGTGCGCGACTGGTCCTACAAGGAAAGCGAACCCTACGGCATCAAGAACTTCGAAATGCGTCGTCGCGTGGCCGCCGCGCTGGAGAAGGATGGCGTCGCCGCCGTGGGCGCTGCCTCCATCCCGGCACGCCACCTGCGCGCGGCCCTGCGCATGATCGCCTTCGTGCGCAAGTCGCTGCCGCTGGTGCGTACCGATACCCTGATCATTCATTCCATCGACGATGAAACCGCCTCGCCGCGCAATGCCGAAGTGATCCTGCAGCACATCAATGCCGAGATACGCAAGGTCGTCTGGCTGGGTGACTGTTATCACATCATCACCGTGGACAATGAACGCGAGATCGTCACCAATGAAACCGTGATGTTCATCAAGCGCAGCATCGAGATCCACGGCAACGAGATGAACCGCAAGTATCTCGCCCACTCCTCGCCGCTCAAAGACAGACGGCACTGAGTGGATATGCAGAAAAACCGCTGATCCACGCTGCCTGCCGCCGATCCGCCATTTGACAGACCCGCATTCTTACATTCTTAACATGAGCCCATTGCAGCATCGAGCAATGTGAACCAAGATGGATACCACACGCCCCCACTCCAAGACCATCATGAGCCTGATCCGACTCAAGAATGCCAAGAGCTGGCGCCCGCAGGGGTTCCGGCCAGTGTACGTCTGTACCGTCGGCTTCGTGGCTGCATTCGGACTGCGCTATGCGCTGGCACCGTTTGTGGATGAGGCGCTGTCGATGCTGTTTTTCTCCGTCAACTGCATCGTGATGAGCTATCTGTTCGGCTATCTCTATTCCCTGGGCCTGCTGGCCGTGAGCATTCCCACGGCGATGTTCTTCTTCCGCAAGCCCTTCTATACGATGGATGGATTGAACGACAAGGATATCTTCCTGATCCTGGTCTACATCGTCATCGTCGCCACCGCCTCGATCATCATTGAATGGCTGCAGCGCGAGCGCTATGCCGCCGTGCTCCAGCAGCGCGTATCCGAAACCCGTTACCGCCTGCTCATCGAATCGGACCAGGCGCGCCGTGCCGAATACGCCAGACAGTTCGAAACCAGCCCCGGCGAAGGCAGTCGAGCTGAAATGAGCTGAACTGCCCTGGCCGGGCATTGACGGTCCCCGTCTCCACCGCAGAGCATCAGGAAGCATCAGGAAGCCCCTGATAGTCCCCGTCGCCCGACTCTCCTAAGATGGTGCCATCCCAGCAAGGAGGCTGCCATGTCCCTGACTCATCACCTGCCCCGCGTACTCGTCGTCGATGCCGACCTGGACGCCATCGAAACCGCCCGCTTTGCCATCTGGCGCAGCCAGTTGCCCTGCCAGTTCGCATGGTTCGATGATGCCGAGCTGGCCAATGCGTCCCTGCTGACCAAGGCCCTGTGCCGCAGCAAGGATCTCCCGGCCTTGATCCTGCTCGATCCACGCAGCTTTTCCGGCACCGAAGGCTATGAATTGCTGCGCACCCTGTGCATCTACCAGCAACTGGCGCAGATTCCGTTGGTGCTCTTCACGGCCGCACCGATGTCCGCCGATTTCGCACAGGAGCAGGACAGCCGCATCTGGTATGCCGCCAAGCCCGCGCGCGCCGCCGATTACATGGACCTCGTCACGCGCTGCGTCAAGCAGCGCCTGCGTCAGCCTGCCACGCTCTGATCTGATGGCGCAGAGTGCGCCTGACGATCCCGGCCAGGCGCCGGATCAGCGCATCGTATTGCTCTTCGGACGTATTGCCGTAACCGATCACCAGCCCGTTGTGGCGAGCCTGTGGCGGTCCTGCTGAAAACGAGGACAGCGCCCCCACGTTCATTCCTGCGGCGCGCGCCGCCGCGCTGACTGCGGTATCGGCACAACCCGGTGGCAACCGCAGCGTCAGGTGCAGGCCGCTGGCGCCGCCCGAGATGTCCAGCCCCGGCAAATGGGTCTGCAAGGCGGCCCGCAAGGCCTGCTGGCGTTCACGATAGAGCCGTTTCATGCGGCCCAGGTGGCGCGCGAACTGGCCACCCGCCATGAACTCCGCCAGCGCCAGTTGTTCCAGCCTGTGCCCGCCGCGCAACATTTCGGCCAGCGCGCGCCAGGTGTCCTCCCCCACCGAGGCCGGCAAGATCAGAAAACCGATCCGCAAGCCCGGAAACAGCGTCTTGCTGAAGGTTCCCACGTACAGCACCGGCGCCTCCGGCACCAGCCCCTGCATGGCAGGGATGGGGTGGCCGTGATGGCAGAAGTCACTGTCGTAGTCGTCCTCGATGATCCAGCAGCCATGCTCACGCGCCCGCGCGATGAGCGCCAGACGTCGCGCCAGCGACAATACCGCGCCGGTCGGATATTGGTGCGAAGGCGTCACATGGATCAGCCGGGGCGGCCAACGCCAGTCCCGATCGGCAATCAGGATGCCCTCGTCGTCGACCGGCATGGAACGAATCTTCATATCGCCTGAATGGAAGGCTGCAAGCACCCCGCCATAGCCGGGATCTTCCACCCAGGCGCGCTCGCCGGGATTGGCGAATAGCCGCACGCACAGCGACAGGGCCCCTTGTGCGCCTTCGGTCACCACCACCTGCCCCGCTTCGCATCGCACCCCGCGCGCCACCCGCAGATATTGCGCAATGGCTTCGCGCAGGGCCGGTTCACCGAGCGCTTCGCCATAGGCCAGCGCCATCGGCCCTGCCCGCTTCAGGGCGCGCTCCTGCGCGCGCAGCCAGGCATTGAGCGCAAACCGGTTCAGGGCCGGCATGCCCGGTGTCAGCGGCAGGGCACGGTCACCGGCATCACGCGTGGACTTGATCGCACTGACCCGGCGTGATGGCCGCTGACGGTCCTGGCGTGCTACCGACGGTTCGGCGCGGATACCGGCAGGCATCGCCAGCAGCGTCGCCACCCGGGTTCCTTGTCGATCCGCTTCGGCATAACCTTCGGCCGTCAGTTGCTCGTACACCGCCAGCACCGTATTGCGCGCTACCTGCAACTGCTCGCACAGGCTGCGGGTGGAGGGCAGGCGGCTGCCCGGCGGCAACTGGCCGCCAAGAATGGCGCGTTTGAAGCGCGCCAGCAATTGCTGCTGGCGCGACATGGAACCGGCACTGAGGTCGAGCGGGGAAGACAACAGGGAAAGAGGCATGGCAAGGTGCTTTCGTGGCTCCATCAAATGAGTATCCTGTGGCACTTTTGATGATGCCACGAAAACGCTATCGTGCCAGGGTCTGTTCACACCCGCCACGAAAGCAACCATGACTGATCTCCCCCGCACCAATGAATACCAGCAAGCCATCGGCCCCGCCCTGCCCGACTGGCAGCCGCGTCCACGTCCCGACGGCCAGACCCTGCAAGGCCGCAGCTGCCGGCTCGAGCCTCTGGATGCAGCCCGCCACGCCGGACAACTGTACGCCGCCTTTGCCACCGCCCCGGACGGGCGCGACTGGACCTACATGATGAGCGGCCCCTTCGCTGATGCCGCCAGCTATCGTCAGCAGGCCGAGCAGATGCAGGCCACGCAGGACCCGCTGCATCATGCCGTGATCGACCTGGCCAGCGGCGAAGCGATCGGCACCCTGGCACTCATGCGCATCGAACCGGTACATGGCGTCATCGAGGTCGGCCACATCGCACTGTCAGCGCGTCTCAAACGCAGCCGCATGGCCACCGAAGCGCATTACCTGCTGATGCGCCATGTCTTCGAAGACCTCGGCTATCGCCGCTACGAATGGAAATGCGACAGCCTCAATGCGCCCTCGCGCGCGGCGGCGCAGCGTCTGGGTTTCCGCTTCGAGGGCGTGTTCCGTCAGGCCATCGTTTATCGTGGCCGCAGCCGCGATACGGCGTGGTTCTCCATCATCGACAGCGAATGGCCAGCCCTGCGCCGGGCCTTCGAACAGTGGCTGGATGATGAAAATTTCGATACCAGGGGACAGCAGCGCCAGTCGCTCTCCGCCCTGACGCGCGCTGCACTCGCGCCCGTCAACGCGATGTCTTCAACTGCTTGAGTTCCCACAGCGCCTCCAGCACATGGCACGTGGCCGGTTCGAGCTGGCTGGCGCGGTGGGCAATGCCCAGGGGGCGCCACAGCGCCGGTCGCAGCGGTCGCATGACGATGCGCGGATCCAGCAGCACGGGCCGGCCTTTCGCGCTGGCCTCGTGCGGCAAGAGCGTGGCGCCATAACCGGCGGCCACCAGGCTCTTGATGGCATCGTTGAAATTGAGCTGGATGCGCGCCACCGGTGCTTCCCCGGCCCCCGCGAACCATTCCGTGGTCAGGCGCGAGAGCCGTGTTTCGGGTGCATTCAAAATCAGCGGCTGCGCGGCCAGCCAGCCGGGCGTGACCAGTCGCGGCACCTGCCAGGCCGCCGGCAGGAAGGCCATCACCGGATCGCGCCGCCAGGGCTTGACGCATAGCCCCTGGACGGGTGATTGCGGCAGCGCCACCAGGCCGATGTCGAGCAGCCCTTCGTGCAGCTGCGACAAGGTTTCCTGCGAGGTCAGAATGTGGATCTGCACGTCGATATCCGGATGACGTTGCCCCAGCCGTTCCAGTACCTGCGGCAGCAGCGTGGCAATGGCGCCGGTGGAGGCGCCCAATCGTACGCGCCCGGCCAGCCCCAGCACCTGCCGCCCTACTTCTTCCAGCGCCTGATCAGCTGCGGCCAGCAATTGCCGGGCGCGGACGATGAGGGTGGCGCCAATGCCCGATGGCCGCACCTGGCTGCGCTGGCGCAACAGCAGCGGCGCACCGATGCGCTCTTCCAGCTCGCTGATGTGCAGGCTCACCGTGGGCGGTGCCAGGTGCAACTCGCGCGCGGCAGCGGCAAAGGAACCCAGGTCGGCGATGGCCACCAGGGTACGCAGGCGATCCAGGCTCAATTCACGCATCGCATGACTCCCGACAGAAAAAGATCACGTTCAAAAGATCACGTTCAGTGGACGTTCAGGAAAGCTGAACGAACTCTTTAGAATATTCAACTTTTCCAATTATACGATCCGCTTCAACATGCAGTCTTCGGCAAGCGTCGGCCGTTCGATTTCGGCGCCTTTCCCTGCATTGGAGCAAACCGTGAGCACACTTCCCCTGATCTTCATCGATGGCGACCAAGGCACGACCGGCCTGCAGATCCATGAGCGCCTGCGTGGCCGCCATGACCTGCGCATCCTGACCCTGCCGGCTGCCGAGCGCAAGGATGCGCGGCGTCGCGCCGAGGCCCTCAACAGCGCCGACATCGCCCTGCTGTGCCTGCCGGACGACGCCGCCCGCGAGGCCATCACCTTGATCGAGAATCCCCGGGTGCGCGTGATCGACGCCAGCTCGGCTCATCGCACCAGCCCCGGCTGGGTCTATGGTTTCCCCGAACTGTCGACGACACAGCCGCAGGCCATTGCCAACGCACAGCGCGTGACCAATCCCGGCTGCTATCCGACCGGCGCCATCGCCTTGCTGCGCCCGCTGGTGCAGGCAGCACTGGTGCCGGCCGACTACCCGCTGGCCATCCATGCCGTCTCCGGTTATTCCGGTGGCGGACGCGCCCAGGTCGAGCAATACGAAGGTCCTGATGCCGCCCAGGCCGCGCCCTTCGTGCTCTACGGACTGGGCCTGGCACACAAGCATCCGCCCGAGATGCAGCTGCACGCGGGCCTGTCGCAACGTCCGGTGTTCGTGCCCAGCTACGGCGCCTTCAGGCAGGGCATCGTGTTGTCCATCGCCCTGCAGACCCGTCTGCTGCCGCCCCAGGCCACGCTGGAGAGCCTGCGCACAACGCTGCAGGCGCATTACGCCGGTGCGCGCCACGTCACGGTGCTGGATGCAGAGCAAAGCGCGGCCACCACCCGGCTCGACCCGACCCGCCACAACAACAGCAACGACATGACACTGGGGGTCTTCGGCAACGCGACGGCGGGCCACATTCTGCTGTGCGCGGTGTTCGACAACCTCGGCAAGGGTGCCTCCGGTGCCGCCGTGCAAAACCTGGACCTGCTGCTGGGCGCTCGCTGACTCGCATCTTTTTTACAAGCCCATCATTTCAAGACGCTTGACGAACAAGCCCAAACCACAAGGCCCGGCTCATCGTCAAGCGGAAGACTCGTAAAATCGCGTAAAGCCGACGTTGCGGACAAGGCAGGAATGGACAGGCTGTGGCATCATGCCGGTTCGATTTGCCACACAACCTGCAGGCGACGGACTGGCAAGCACCCGCCGCCGCCCCGCTTCGAAGCAAGATGTCCACCACCTTAGGCGCCATCGCGTGCAAGTATCTTGACGCGACCATCAAACTGACTCCCGTATTGCGTACCGATGGCAAATGGACGGCGTTCGTCCATATCGACTTCCCGGATCGCACCACGCATGAATTCGGCGATTTCAAGCCGGGCAACTCCAAGATGGAAGCCCTGCAGAATGCCGTCACCGCCGCCGAACAATACGTGCGCGAGCGCAAGAAGAAATAAGGTTTCCGGCCCGCCTCCGCATCATGAAAAACGGCCTGCATCGCTGCAGGCCGCCGGGCAAGCCCACCGGTCAGTCGCTCAGTTCATCTTCACGCCCGCGGCCTCGCTTTCCTTGTAGATCGCGTCAATCAGATCCTGTCCCACGCGCGAGGCCATGCTCTTGTGCACCGGCAGCAAGGCGCGCCGCCATTCGGCTTTTTCTGCCTCGCTCAAGGTATAGACCCTGGTCTTGCCGCTGGCCTTGATGGCGGCCAGGGCATCATCATTTTCCTTCTGGGCGATGGTGTTGGCATACTCCGTCGCTTCCTTCATGGCGCCCTCCAGCTGGCCGCGCACGTCGGCTGGCAGGGCTTCCCAGAACTTCTTGTTCACGATCACCGCATAGCCGATGTAACCGTGGTCCGAGACCGTCAGGTCGGACTGCACTTCGTGCATCTTCTGCGTATAGATGTTGGAGGGCGTATTCTCGCTGCCATCGACCACGCCGGTCTGCATGGCCTGATAGACCTCGGAAAACGCCAGCACCTGCGGATTGGCCTTGAGCGCGCGGAACTGTTCGTCCAGCACCTTGGAGGACTGGATGCGCATCTTCAGCGCCCGGAAGTCCGCCACCTTGTGCAGCGGACGGTTGGCCGTCATCACCTTCATGCCGTTATCCCAGTAGGCCAGGCCCTTGATCCCCTTGCTCTCCAGCTTCTGGAACAGTCCCTGTCCGATCGGTCCTTCGGTGACACGCTTCAACACGGTCTTGTTGGGGAAGATGTAGGGCAGATCGAAGACCTCGAATTCCTTGGCGCCCAGCGGCCCGAACTTGGCCAGGGACGGCGCCAGCATCTGCACTGAACCCAGTTGCAGGGCCTCCAGTTCTTCCTTGTCCTTGTAGAGGGTACTGTTGGGATAGACCTCGACCTTGACGCGGCCGTTGGTGGCCTTTTCCGCCAGTTCCTTGAAGCGCTCCGCGCCCTTGCCCTTGGGCGTGTCATTGGCTACCACGTGGCTGAACTTGATGACGATGGTCTGCTGGGCCAGCGCGGCGGTGGCCGACAGGCTCAACGAGGCGAAGGCGCAGGCGGTCAGTGCCGCCCGCATTGTGATGATGGTCATGGATGTCTCCTCCGGGGTGATACAAGCAGGCCGATGACCTCGACCCGCTCGCGTTAAAACACAATCAGGTCACGCAGTCCCTCCCCGCTGTGCAGGCGATCGAAGCCGCGATTGATATCGGCCAGCGCCAGGCGCTCGCCCATGAGCTTGTCCACCGGCAGCTTGCCGGCCTGGTACAGACCGATGTAGCGCGGGATATCGCGCACCGGCACGCAGGAACCGATGTAGCTGCCCTTGACGGTACGTTCCTCGGCCACCAGGCTGACCTGCTGCAGCGCCCAGTTCTGATTCGGTGCCGGCAGACCGGCGGTGACCGTCATGCCGCCGCGGCGGGTCATGCGATAGGCCGCTTCCATGGCCTGTACCGAGCCCGCCATTTCGAAGGCATAGTCGACCCCGCCCTTGGTGAGTGCCTTGACCTTCTCCACCGCATCCGGATCGCGGGCATTGACGGTGGCCGTGGCCCCCAGTGCGCGCGCCACCTCCAGCTTGCTGTCATGCAGGTCGACGGCAATCACCTCGCGAGCACCCGAAGCCAGCGCGCCCAGCAGGGTGCACAGGCCCACGCCGCCCAGCCCCAGCACGGCAGCCGTGGTGCCGGCCTTGACCTCGGCAGTATTGACCGCCGCGCCCACGCCGGTGAGCACCGCGCAGCCGAACAGGGCGGCCTGAACGGGATCGATGTCGGCCTCGATCTTCACGCAGGAGCGGCGCGAGACCACCGCATGGTCGGCAAAGGCCGACACGCCCATGTGATGGTGCACGTGCTGCGTGCGGTCACGCAGGCGACGCTGACCGGAGAGCAATTCACCCATGGTATTGGTGGCCGCGCCCGGCTCGCACAGCGCGGGGCGGCCCTCCATGCAGGGCAGGCAGTGACCGCAGCTGGGCACGAAAACCAGCACCACCAGGTCACCGGCGCGCAGGTCGGTCACGCCACTGCCGACCTCGACCACTTCAGCCGATGCCTCGTGGCCCAGGGCCATCGGTACCGGACGCGGACGCACGCCGGTGATGACCGACAGGTCGGAATGGCACAGGCCGGCCGCCTTCATCCTGACCAGCACTTCACCGGGGCCGGGCCCATCGAGATCAAGTTCCTCGATCTTCAGCGGCTGACTCTGCGCAAACGGGTGCGCCTCGGTCACTTCGCGCAGCACGGCAGCTTGGATTTTCATGGTGTCGTCTCCCTCTTGGTTGGAAAACGCCTAGATTACACGACCGCCATCGACCGGTACTTCCATCCCGGTCAAGAAATGCGAAGCGTCGGTCGCCAGGAATACCGCCACATTGGCCACATCGGTGGCCTCGCACATGCGGCCCAGCGGAATGGTGGCGATGAAGCGGGCACGGTTCTCCGGTGTGTCGGGCACCCCCATGAACTGCTCCAGCAGCCCCGTGGCCCCCATGACCGGACAGATGGCATTGACGCGAATGCGGTCCGGAGCCAGTTCCACGGCCATCGACTTGGAAAGCATGTTGACCGCGCCCTTGGAACTGTTGTACCAGGTCAGGCCAGGACGCGGCCGGATGCCCGCCACCGAACCGACATTGAGGATCACTCCGCCGCGTCCCGGCTCACCCTGGTTGCGTTGGCGCATGAGTGGAACCACGGCATGCGTCATGTGGAAAATGGATTTCACATTGATGGCAAAGACGCGGTCGAAGGTCTGCTCATCGACCTGCAGCATGGGCTGGTTTCTGTGGGTGGCACCGGCGTTATTGACCACGATATCGGGAATGCCGAAAGCCTCGACGCACTGGCGTACCGCCGCCTGCACCGCCGCCGCACTGGTGACATCACAGGTAACGGCAGCCGCCCTGGAGCCCAGCTGTTGCGCCAGGGCCTGTGCGCCCGCGCCATTGATATCGGCGATCAGCACGCTGGCGCCTTCACGTACATAGGCACGCGCGATCTCCGCGCCGAATCCGCCAGCTGCCCCGGTGACGATGGCGACCTTGCCTGCAAGCTGTGACATGGGTTGCTCCTTACTTGAAATAGTGAACGATGGTCTTGGTGGTACTCATCTCTTCCAGCGCCAGCAAGCCCTTCTCGCGACCATGGCCGCTTTTCTTGACACCGCCGAAGGGCAGCTCCACGCCCCCGCCTGCGCCATAGCAATTGATGAAGACCTGCCCTGACAGCACACGCTGCGCCAGCCGCGCCTGACGACCGCCGTTCTCGGTCCAGATGCCGGCTGCCAGACCGTACTCGGTCGCATTGGCCAATGCGATCGCGTCCTCTTCATCCTTGAAGGACATGGCAGAGAGTACCGGGCCGAAGACCTCGCGGCAGGCCAGCTTGTGATCGCGCGGCACCCGACCAAACAGCGTCGGCCGCACGAAATATCCCTCGCCCGGAACACCCGCACCCAAGGCAGCCTGGGCCAGTACCGGCACGCCCGAAGCGATGGCTTCGTCGATGAATCCCTGCACCCTGTCGCGCTGCTTGCGATTGACGATAGGGCCGCAATCGAGATCCATCTCGGGCGTACCGACCTGTACGTCGGCAAAGCGCTCGGCCACCCGTGCCACGAAACGCTCGTAAATGTTTTCCTGCACCAGCAGGCGACTGCCCGCCGAGCAGGTCTGTCCGGCGTTTTGGGTGATGGCCTTGACGATGACCGGCACCGCCTTGTCCATGTCCACATCATCGAAGACAATCTGGGGCGACTTGCCACCCAGTTCCAGTACGCAGGGAATGTGATTTTTCGCAGTGGCTTCCTGCACCATGACGCCGACCTCCGGCGAGCCTGTGAAGGTGGCGAAGTCGATACCGGGATGCGCCGTCAGTGCCGCACCGGCTTCGTGACCATACCCGGTGACGAGGTTGAGCGCCCCCGGCGGGAAGCCTGCCTCCATCGCCAGCTCGGCCAGCTTGATGCCAGACAGACAGGCGTCTTCCGAAGGCTTGAGTACGGTAGCGTTGCCCATGGCCAGAGCGGGCGCCAGGGAGCGCCCGAACATCTGGGCCGGATAGTTCCAGGGGATGATGTGCGCTGTGACGCCATGCGGCACTCGTACCAGGCTGACGTTGTAGCCATCCAGGTAGGGAATGGTCTCGCCGTGGATCTTGTCGGCGGCGCTGCCGTAGAACTCGAAGTAGCGCGCCACCACCTTGACGTCATTGCGCGCCACGGTAATGGGCTTGCCGGTATCGCGCGCTTCCAGTTGCGCGATCTCCTCGGCATGTGCCAGGATCAGCTCGCCCAGGCGCGTCAGCAGGCGCCCGCGTTCGGTGGCGGTCAGGCGGCCCCAGGTGCCGCAGAGCGCGCGCCTTGCGGCAGCGACCGCCAGGTCGATATCGGCCTGACCGCCCCGTGAGATCTGGGTGAATACCTTGGCATGGCTGGGATCGATCACGTCGATGGCCTGGCCATCTTGAGCCGCCTGCCAGCGGCCATCGATCAACAGGGTCTTGGGGGAACTCATGGCTTCTTCCTCAAATGGGTTGGCAGGCCGTGGCCGATACCGGGCCTGCGTTGTAGAAAAAAATTCCTCAGTGCGCCAGGGCCTGTTCGCCGTTGGCGACCAGCTCACCGCGTTCGAGCATCAGGGTGGCATCAGGCAGGTCGCGCAACAGGCTTCGATTGGATTCGGTCACCACCACGCAGACCTGGCTGTCGATCTCGCGCAGGCGGCGCAGGGATTCTCCGTATTGCGTCGCCAGTACCGGTGCCAGGCCCTGAAAGGGTTCATCCAGCAGTACCAGGCGGGTGCCGGCCATGAGCGCACGTCCCAGCGCGGCGATCTTGCCCTGACCGCCGGAGAGCGCCGCGCCCGAACGCGGCAACATCTCCTTGAGCTGCGGCACCACTTCCACCACCTTCTGCAGGCGGCGGTCGATCTCGGACCGGGACAGCCCCAGCACATCACAGGGCAGGCGCAGGTTTTCTTCCACGCTCAGGGTCGGGAACATCACCCGGTCTTCCGGTGCATAGCCGATGCCCAGCGCCGCGCGGCCGTGGGCGGGCACGCTGGCCAGGTCCTGCCCGGCGAAGTGGATGCTGCCTTCCTGCAAGGGCAACAAGCCCATGATGGCGCGCAGCAAAGTGGTCTTGCCGGCGCCGTTACGGCCGACTACGGCCAGCAGTGCGCCTGCCTCGAATTCGGTCTCGATCCGGCGCAGCACGGTAATGCCAGCAATGCTTGCGCTGATGCGGTTGATCTTCAGCATCTCACTCCCCTATGACGTTACGGCGGATCTCGGGATTGCCCAGTACCTCGCCCGGCTCGCCATCGGCAGCGATGCGACCGGATATCCACGCCGCTACGCGGGTGGCATAACGGGTCACGATGTCGACATCGTGCTCGACAAAGATGGAGGTGATCTTCTGCTCATCGAGCACCCGCATGATGATGGCCATCAGGCCGTGTTTCTCCTCGGTGGAGACGCCGCTGGTCGGCTCATCCATGATCAGCAGCTTGGGTTGCAGCACCAGTGCCATGGCGATGTCGAGCAGCTTGCGCTGGCCTTCCGGCAGCAGCGCGCAGGGATCGTCGGCGCGCTGGCGCAGGCCGACAAGATCCAGGATGCGGTCGATCTCGCTGTCCGGCAGTACCCGCGCCAGCGGCGTCCACAGACGCAGCACACCGCTGCGACCGGCTGCGGCCAGGCGGATGCAGTCACGCACCGTATGCTCCAGGAACAGTTGCGGCAACTGGAAGGAACGACCGATACCGCGCTGGACAATGGCGCGCGGGGCCATGCGGGTGATGTCGCGGCCATCGAAGTGCACGCTGCCCCCGGTGGGCCGGATGAAGCCGGTGCAAATGTTGATGAAGGTGGTCTTGCCGGCACCGTTCTGTCCGATCACGGCCAGGCGCTCGCCCTGCCGCAATTCGAAATCGATACTATCGGCTACCACGACCCCGCCGAAGGCCAGCTGCAGGCCACGGGTCTGCAATAAGGCACTCATGGACGCAACTCCTTGATGACGACTGTGCCGGGTTCGGTCTTGTCGCCGACGGTGGGCGTCGGCCTGGCCTTGCGGAACAGCAGACCCGACAGCCCGCCGGGAATGAAGAACACCAGGCCGATCAGCACCAGCCCCAGCACCATCTGCCAGGCACCGGTGAAGAGCGCGGCCGAATACAGCTTGACGAACTCGAACACCACCGCGCCCAGGAAAGCGCCGACCGGGTGCCCCACGCCGCCCAGGATGGAAATGAAGACGATCTCGCCCGAGCGTACCCAGTAGCCCATCTCCGGCGTGACCAGACCCTGCATGAGGGCGAACATTGCCCCCGACAGTCCACACAGGGCGGCCGAGAAGACATAACCGATCCACAGGGCGCGATTGGCCGACAGACCGATATACTCGAGCCGGGTCTCGTTGGTCTTGACAGCGGCCAGCGCCTGCCCGGCAATCGATTGCTGGTAGCGCTGCACCAGCGCAGCCACGATGACCGACAGCACCACCGCCACGACCAGCAGTGCAGTCTCGAAACCGTCACGGTCCAGCCGCAAGCCGAAGAAGGTCGAACGCGCCAGGCGGATGCCATCGGTACCGCCGGTCCAGCTGTAGAACTTGCCAAGGATGGAGAACAGCACCATCGACAAGGCCAGATTGAGCATGCCGAAGAAGATCGCCCGGTAACGCACCACGAACAGGCCGATAAGCATGCCCATGACCGCACCGCACAGCGTACCGGCCAGCAGCAGCAGGGCACTGTCGAGCTGCGGCATGGCGCGGGCCAGGAAGGCGGCAACATAACCGGCCGCGCAGCAATACATGGCATGACCGAAGGAGAGCTGACCGGCACGGATCAGGATCGACACCCCCAACGCCGCCACACCGAAGCTGGCCGCAATCACTACTGGCGTTTTCAGCCAGGGAAAGGCCAGCGGTGCGGCCAGGGCCAGCAGGGCCAGCAACATGCCGGCAAAATTGGCTCGCGTCATCACACCCTCCTCGCCTGGGCGACCGAAAACAATCCCTGCGGCCGGAACAGCAGTACCAGCACCATGATCAGGTAAGGCACCAGCACCTCCAGTTCTGGTTGCAGATACACCGAGAAGGAGCGCGCCAGGCCGATCAGCAACGCCGTCACCAGTGTGCCTTCGATCTGACCCAGCCCGGCCGTGGCCACCACGGCAAAGGACAGCACGATCATCTCCGCACCCACGCCCGGTACCAGCGACGTGGTAGGTGAAGCCAGCGCCCCGCCCAGTGCCCCCAGCATGGATCCGGCCACGAAGGTCAGCAGGCAGATGCGCTTGGCGTCGATTCCCATGGCAGTGGCCACTTCGCGGTGATGCGCCACGGCCACGATCTGGCGTCCGGTACGGCTGGAGCGCAAGAACCAGCGCAGTCCCACGAACACCACCAGTGCCACACCCGGCAAGACCATCAACTGATAGCGCGTATAGGTGATGCCGACAATCTCGGCCACGCCCAGGTAGCTGACGATGTCCGAGACGAAATAAGGCTGGGCGCCCCAGATCATGCGCTGCAGGTCTTCGAAGATCATGAAGGCGGCAAAGGTCACCAGCAGTTGCAGGATCTGCTCTTTCTGATAGAGCCGACGCAGCAGCAGCACTTCCATGATGCTGCCCAGCACCGCCCCTATCACCAGCGCGGCCACCACCAGCCACAGGAAGGACCAGGCGGGCGACAGCCCGTGCGCAGCTGCCCACAGGCCCAGAGTGGCTGCGAAATAGCCGCCAAAGGCATACAGGCTGCCGTGTGCCATGTTGAGGATGCGCATGACGCCAAACACCAGCGTCATGCCCAGCGCCACCAGGAACAGCAGCGCGGCGTAGGAGATGCCATCAAGCACCGCCAGCAGGAACAATTCCCGATTCATGATCGTCGTCCGTCCCGCTTCAGTTCACGGCAGGGAAGGTCTTGATGCGCGAGTCCTTGAGCAATCCCGGCTTGAGCGTCTTGACCCAGTCCACTGACTTCTGACCGACCGGTGCAATGGCCATCTCGGCCGGATAGATCTCGATCTTGTCCAGGATCGGGAAGGGATAGGCCGCCACCTTCCTGGTCATCCCCAGCAGTTGATCTTCCAGGCCCTGGCCGTCCTCGCGAATGGTGACCTGGTCGGTCAGACCACGGAAACTCAAGCCGTGCATGGCCTCGGCCAGTTGTTCGGTACTCGGCCACTGGCCCTTGTTGGCCTTGATCGCCTTGTCATAACCGGCCACCAGACCATCCAGCGCCTGGATCATGTGATAGACCGAATAGATGGGATAAGCACCGGTTCTGGCCTTGAATTTTTCAACGAAACCCTTGAGCTTGGGATCATCCTTCAGCACCGGATGGAGGAAATAGTGGTCTCCGCGCGCGCCGATGATGACCCCATCCGGCAGCGTCGTCCCCAGCCGCTCCAGCGAGCTTTCGGCCAGCGGCAGCACGAACAGTGAAGACTTGATCAGGCCGCGCTGGGCAGACTGGCGCACGAAGGTATCGAGGTCACCGCCCCAGGAAGTGGAAAGAATCACGTCCGGACGCAGAGCCTGCAGGCGGCTGATCTCGGTGGAGAAGTCGGAGGCACCGAACTTGGGGAACAGCTCGGCCACCACCTTCACATCCGGCTTGAGCACCTTCAGCGTCTGCGAGAACAGCTCCCAGGAATCGCGGCCCCAGGCGTAATCCTGATTGACCACGGCGATGGTCTTGAAGTTGGGCTTCTGGCGCAGCAGGTACAGCACGCTGGCCACCATTTCGGTGGTGGCATTGGCTTGCGTCCGAACCACGTACTTGTAGCGACGATCTTCCAGCACTTTTTCAGTACCGCAGTCCCAGAGGATGTTCAACACCTTCAGGTCTTCAGCCACCGGGGCCAGGATGTTGCAGTTGCCACTGGAGATGGAGCCCAGCATCACCTTGACCTTTTCTTCCTGCACCACGCGACGGTATTCGGAGAGCATCTTGTCGCCCCCCACGCCCTCATCGATGAAGGTCGGTACCACTTTCACTCCGTTGATGCCGCCCTTGGCATTGAGGTCTTCCAGATACAGTTCGGCCGCCTGCTTGGCCGGCACGCCAAACACTGAAGCCGGGCCAGAGGTGAAGGTGGTGATACCGATCTTCAGTTCGGACGGCTTGGCCTGGGCCGCTGCGCCCTGGGCAAACGCCAGCGCGGTTGCGGCGCACAGCAGAGTGCTGATGATTTTCTTGTTGAACATGTCTCTCCTCCTGTTGATGGAACCTGGCCGCGCCCCGCTGCGGCCTGTGGGTACTGTGGGTACTGCCTGTTCTGCTGCTGTCATTTTTTTGTGCTGCTGCCCTGCCCTTCAATGCGGCAGGCGCCCTGCCTGATGCAGGAATTTCTCCGCCTGCAAGATCACCGGCCTGTCGATCATCTTGCCCTTGAGCGAAATGGCACCACCGTCGCCGGCGCGCACGGCCGCCATCACTTCCTCGGCCCAAGCCAGTTCCCGCTCGCTGGGCATGAAGCCACGTCGCACCCCGTCGACCTGACGGGGATGGATGCACAGCTTGGCGCCAAAGCCCATGCGCCGGGCCCGCTGCACCATGCGCGTGAGGAAGGCATCGTCATTGAAATCCGTGGTCACGCCATCGATGGGCGGGGCAATACCGGCCAGGCGCGAGGCCATCACCATCTCGATGCGGAAGTGCGTCAGCTCTTCCTCCTCCGGCCCGCACTGCATGCCCAGATCGACCTGTGCATCAATGGAACCGAAGGCCAGTCGCTGCACACCCGGCACGGCAGCGATCTCACGCATGGCGGCCAGACCGGCGGCACTTTCGATGAGGGCGATCAGTCCGCGCCCCGGTCCCAGCCGACGGGCGATGGAGGACAGCGTCTTGGCGTCCTCCGCCTTGGGCAGAACAATGCCCGCCATCGATAGTGCAGAAAACGTCAGCAGGTCATCGCCATGCCAGACCGTGTCGGCGGCGTTGATGCGCACCCACAGACGCGCCTGCGGACCATTGCCGCGCAGCCAGCGCGCCAGCGTGGCACGGGCCTCTTCCTTCTGCGGCAGGGCCACAGCGTCTTCGAGGTCGACGATGACGGCGTCCGCCCCGCTCTCGAGCGCCTTGGCATAGCGCTCGGGCCGGTTGGCCGGCACGAACAGGTAGCTGCTGGCGGCAGTGATATGCGGTGCCATCACACGGCTCCCCGTTCGCGCAAGGCCGCGATGGCGGCCGCGTCATAGCCCAGTCTGCCGAGGATGGCCTCGGTATGCTGGCCCAGTGCCGGGATGGCCTCCATGCGGTAGTCGTAGCTGTCATTGACACCGGGGGGCAGCAGTGCGGCGACCTTGCCGACCGGGGTATCGACTTCGGCCCAGCGTTCGCGCGCAGCCAGTTGCGGGTGCTGCCACAGTTCCTGCATGGTGTTCACACGGGCATTGGCGATCTGCGCCTGATCCAGCCGCGCCACGACCTGCTCGGCGCTCATGTCGGCAAACATCCCCAAGATCAACTGGCGCAGCGCTTCGCGATGCTCATGGCGTCGCGCGTTGCTGGAGAAGCGTGCATCGCTGGCCAGCGCGGCATCCTGCAATACCACTTCGCAGAAGACTTTCCATTCACGTTCGTTCTGCAAGCCCAGCATGACCGTCTTGCCATCACCGGCCTTGAAGGGGCCATAGGGATAGATGGTGGCATGCTCGGCGCCCGAGCGACCCGGCGCACTGGCCCCCTGATAGGCGTAATACAGGGGAAAGCTCATCCACTCCGTCAACGCCTCCAGCATCGACAGATCGATGTGGCTGCCGCGTCCATCGCGCCCGCGCTTGATGAGCGCAGCCAGGATGTTGGAATAGGCATACATGCCGGCGGCGATGTCGGCAATCGAGCAGCCAGCCTTCACCACTTCATCGGGCGTACCGGTGACCGAGAGGAAACCTGCTTCGCTCTGGATCAAGAGGTCATACGCCTTCTTGTCACGATAAGGACCGTCCTCACCATAACCGGAAATATCGCAGACGATCAGGCCCGGGTGCTTCGCATGCAGTACCTTGGCCGACAGGCCCAGACCGGCGGCAGCGCCCGGTGCCAGGTTCTGCACCAGGACATCGGCCTCGCTCAGGAGCTGGTCGATGATGCGCTTGCCCTCTTCGTCCTTGAGGTTGAGGGTCAGGCTTTCCTTGGAACGATTGGTCCACACGAAGTGCGAAGACAGGCCGTTGACGCGCGTATCGTAGCCGCGGGCAAAATCTCCCACCCCGGGTCGCTCGATCTTGATGACACGGGCGCCCAGGTCCGCCAGCTGGCGTGTACAGAACGGCGCCGCGATGGCGTGCTCCAGGCTGATGACGGTGATGCCCTCCAGCGGGCGATTGGCTTGCGACATGGCGTGTGCTCCTGGCGTACTTGGCGCGTCGGGATGATCGGATAGGGTCGGGCGTCAGAACAACTGCTGCAGATCGCGCGTCTCGTGCAGGCGCCAGGCACGTGCGATGATCGCGGCGATCTCGGCGTCGCTGGCCGCGTGCGAGAAACGTATCAGCCGTGTCGCCTTCTGTTCCAGCTCAGGCCGCGAGAGCGTGTTCCCGGGATCGCCCTTGGGTACATCGACGGCTGCCTCGAAGCGGCGGCCATCAGTGGTCTGTACCTCCACGCGGCCGAGCCAGCGCGCCGGATAGGCTTGATCGACCTCGCTATCGAGCCGCATCTGCACCTTCTGGCGGAACTGCGCCACGCGCGGATCGCTCAAGGCCTGTTGTTCAAATTCACTCAGCCCGGCCTGCTGATGCACGGCAATCAAGCCCAGCACCGTACCCATGGAAAACTTGGCCTGGTGCACCGTCTGCGGATCGACCACCGGCCCCAGCACATCGATGGCACCCTGATGCACGCGCGTGGTGACCAGGGCGATCTGGTCGTGACGCAGACCTTCACGCTGCATCAGCAATTGCAGCGCATCGGCGGCCGGATGCGTATGACGGCAGGAAGCATGGAACTTGAACGAGGTCTCCGCCGTAGCCCAGCGCGTACCCAGGCCATCGGTGAGGCGAGCAGGATCGGCGTCGCTGGACATGCCGGCCGCCATGCCCTGGGCACCTTCGAGGATGCGTTGCGCGCCAGTGAAACCATCCCGCGTCAGATACGCTGCCAGCAGCCCGTCGGCAGCGGCCTTGCCGGTATGCAGTTGCTTGGAATCGGCCGCATCGCGCAGGAACTCCCACAGCCCTGCGGCCTGGGTTCCGGCCGAACCCATGGCATGCAGGAATTGTCGCGCATCGAAATCCATGAGCTTGCCCACCGCCACCGCAGCGGCCAGCGTGCCCACTGTCCCGGTGGTATGGAAGACCCGGTAGTGCGAGCGCCCCATGAATTGGCCGATGCGGATGCCGGCCTCATAGCCTGCCACGGCGGCCACCAGCAAGTCCGCACCGGACTTGCCCAGTGCCTGCGCAGCAGCCAGCGCAGCCGGGAATACCACGGCCGCCGGATGGAACACCGAACCGTTGTGCACGTCATCCTGCTCCACGACATGCGAGGCTGCACCATTGACCAGCGCCGCAAAATACGGCGTGGTACTGCGACGGCTGGTGAGGATGGTCGACGGCCCCTGCTGCGGCCCCATCTGCGCCGCATAGCGTTCGATGATGCCGACCTGGCGCGCGGTCTTGCCGGCCAGCGCCGAGGCGAACCAATCGAGATAAAGATCTTCGGTACGGGCGATCACTGCCGTCGGGATATCCTCGTAACGCAGCCCGGCCAGAAAGGCCGCCAGCAGGCGCGAGGGATGCTCATCGGGCCTGACGTTTTCTGCACCATGGGTGGAGTTTTCTGCAATGGCCTGCATGATTTGCCTCAGAAGGAACGCGGCAGACCGAGAATGTGCTCGGCCACGTAGGAAAAAATCAGGTTGGTCGAAATCGGCGCCACCTGGTACAGGCGCGTCTCACGGAACTTGCGCTCGACGTCGTATTCGCAGGCAAAGCCGAAGCCGCCATGGGTCTGCAGGCAGACATTGGCCGCTTCCCACGAGGCCTTGGCTGCCAGGTACTTGGCCATGTTGGCCTGGGCGCCACAATTCTGGTGCGCATCGAAGAGTTCGCAGGCCTTGTAGCGCATCAGGTTGGCGGCTTCGATCTCGATGTAGGCGTCGGCAATCGGGAACTGCACGCCCTGGTTCATGCCGATGGGCCGATCAAACACCACGCGCTCATTGGCATAGGCGGTAGCCTTGTCGATGAACCAGTAACCATCGCCGATGCACTCGGCGGCGATCAGGGTGCGTTCGGCATTGAGGCCGTCGAGGATGTACTTGAAGCCCCGCCCTTCCTCGCCGATCAGATTCTCGGCGGGAATTTCCAGGTTGTCGAAGAAGAGTTCATTGGTCTCATGGTTGACCATGTTCAGGATGGGCCGCACCTCCAGCCCCTTGCCGATGGCCTCCTTCAGATCGACCAGGAAAATGGACATGCCTTCGGATTTCTTCTTGACCTGGTCCAGCGGCGTGGTCCGTGCCAGCAGGATCATCAGATCCGAATGCTGGACTCGGGAGATCCACACTTTCTGGCCGTTGACCACGTAGCGATCGCCCTTCTTCACCGCCACGGTCTTGATACGCGTGGTATCGGTACCGGTGGTCGGTTCGGTCACGCCCATCGATTGCAGGCGCAGTTCACCGCTGGCGATCTTGGGCAGGTACTGCTGCTTCTGCCGTTCGGAGCCGTGACGCAGCAAGGTGCCCATGTTGTACATCTGGCCGTGGCAGGCCCCGGAATTGCCACCGGTACGGTTGATCTCTTCCATGATGACCGAGGCTTCGGTCAAGCCCAATCCGGAACCGCCGTATTGCTGCGGAATCAACGCGGCCATCCAGCCGGCCTTGGTGAGAGCATCGACAAACTGCTCGGGATAGCCGCGTGCCTCGTCGACCTTGCGCCAGTATTCTGCGGGGAAGGTCTGGCACAGGTCGCGCACGGCATCGCGCAGGTCGGTGTAGGCATCGGGGACGGTTTGATACGACATGAGGGACTCCGGCTCAATATTGTGTAAATGATTTATTTTTTTAGCCCAACAGGGCTTGCGCCTGCATCGCCAGCTCGCCGCGCTGGTTCTGCGCCCACAGTGCTACGCTCCTGCCATCGGCTGCGGGCTTGCCGCACAGCGTGAAGGGCTCGATATCGAACAGGCTGCCCACGGCACGGAAATTGAACTCGCGCAGCACCGCCTGCGGCATCTCGCGCGCCAGCAGGTCGACCAGCAAGGTGGCGATCAGCGGACCATGCACGATCAGGCCGGGATAGCCCTCAACCCCGGTGACATAGCTGCGGTCGTAATGGATGCGATGACCGTTGAAGGTCAGCGCCGAATAGCGAAACAGCAGCACCGGATCGGGCACCACCCGGCGCGACCAGCGCGCATCGGCGGGCGCGCTTTGGGCTACCGCCACCGGTGCACCAGGCTGCGGCAAATCGCGATAGACGATATCGTGCTCTTCGCTCAGGCAGAGCTGGCCCTGATGATGGATGGTGTGCTGCACGGTCACGAAGGCCAGCGCGCCGGTGCGTCCCTGCTTCACGTCCACGCTGGCAATGCGCGAGACTTTCTCGGCCTGTGCGCCGATGGGTAGCGGCGCGGCAAAGCGCAGCCGGCCTCCGGCCCACATGCGCCGCGGCAAGGGTACCGGCGGCAGGAAGCCACCACGCTGCGGATGCCCATCCGCGCCCACCTCCGACTGAGGGCACACGTTCCAGAAATAGATCCAGTGCCACAAGGGCGGCAGCGCATCCCCGGCGACGGGATAACGCGGACCGTCCAGCGTCGCCGCCAGCGCTGCCGCAAAGGCAGGATTGATCTGGTCGTGGCGCGTTTCGGTCTTGTCCAGCCACTGACGCAGCAAGGTGATATCCAGGTCGGGATGCGACATGTCTGCTCGTGTCGTTGTTGTGCAATGGGCGCCAGTCTGTGGCCAGCCGACGCGGCAAACAATCTGTATTTTTGGAAGGGGGGCTTACGCAGAACTGAAGTCACGTCCAGGATGCGGATGCGGCATCGCATCACGCGCGCCAGGGATTTCTCTGCATGCGCTCGGACAAATCGGCGTACCATGAGCAGCCACCGAGGGCACGCGCGCAACGAACGCGGGAACGTGCCGCAACACAAGAGAGGGCGGCTTGCCGGAATGCAAGCGAGATCCTCACTGATCCTTTCCGGGAGACATCATGCTTTTCGATCTGACCGACCTGCGCCTGTTCATCCTGATTGCCGAACTCAACAGCCTCACCCGCAGCGCCGAGCGCATGAATCTCTCGCTGGCCGCCACCAGCAACCGCATCAAGGAACTGGAGACACGTTTCGGTACGCGCCTGCTTTATCGCGAGAGCAAGGGCGTGCAACTGACACCGGCCGGGCAGACCTTGCTGCATCACGCACAGCTCTTCATGCAGCAGATGGAACATCTCAAGAGCGACATGCAGCAGTACAACAACGGCATCAAGGGCTATATCCGCATCTTCGCCAACACCACGGCGGTGACCGAATTCATGCCCGAGATTCTCGGCAAGTTCCTGGCCAGGTATCCGCAGGTCAATGTCGCCCTGGAAGAACGCCTGAACCATGACATCCTGCGCGGCATCCAGGAAGGCACGGCCGACATCGGCATCGTCGCCGGTCCGGTACAGGGAGATGGATTGCAGGTGCTCAACTTCTCCACCGACCGCCTGGTCCTGGCCACCGCGCTGGAACACCCGCTGGCCGGCGCTGGCAGCCTTCCCTTCCAGGACACGCTGGAATACGAACACATCGGCCTGCACGAGGGCAGCACCCTGCACCATTTCCTCAACAACATCGTGGCCGGGCATGGCCAGCGGCTCAAGTTGCGTATCCAGGTACGCAGCTTCGAAGCCATGTGCCGCATGATCGAGACCAATGTCGGCATCGGCATCGTGCCGCGTTCAGCGGCACAGCGGCATCAGCAGACCATGCAGTTATCGGTGGTGGAATTGAGCGATCCGTGGAGCGTACGCGAGCGCAGCATGGTGTTTCAGAACATGGAGACGCTCTCGCCGCATGCCCGCAACCTGGTGGAGTTCATCAGCGAGCAGATGATGCCGGACAATGACGAAGACAAACTATCTGCGCCCGATGCAGGCAAGCCTGTCGCTCGTGCAAGGAAGAGCGCCTGAGGTGGTGCTGGACGGAAGAGAAGCGCTCAGCCGCCGATCATCATCCAGACCGACAGCAACAACAATGCCGCGCAGAAGAGGATGCGCAGACGCCGTTCCGGCAAATGGTGCGCCAGCGCCACGCCCCATGAGATGCTCAGCACGCCGCCCAGCGCCATGGGCAGACCGACTGACCAGTCCACGTGGCCCGCTTGGGCGTAGGTCCACAGCGCCACCAGGGTGCCGGGCGTGACCATGGCCAGTCCGAGGCCTTGCGCGGCGGTCTGCGTCACGCCGAACAAGGCCGTCAGCATGGGCACGGCCACGATGGCGCCGCCCACGCTGAAGAAACCGGCCGAGGCTCCGGCCGACATCCCCACCAGTGGAATGTAGCGGCGTGAGAGCACCATGGACGACTCGACGCTGCGCTTGTTGCGCAACAGCGTCCACAGGTAGTAAAGCGCGAGCAGCCCCATGAAGGCGGCGAAGCAGACATGCAGGCTGCGTGCGGCCATGGCTGTGGCTATCCGGGCCGCGAGGTAGGTGGTCACGACGGCGGGCACGCACATCATCGCGGCCGTACTCCACTGGATGCGATTGCGCTGCCGGTAGCGCCAGAAGGCGATGACGACATTGGGCACGATCATCACCAGCGCCGTGCCCTGGGCCAGTTGCTGGTCCATGCCGTAGAGGTAGCCCAGCACCGGAATGGCGATGAGCCCGCCGCCGATCCCGAACAGACCGCCCATGGCGCCCAGCAGGCCACCGAGCAGGAAGTTGACTACGCCGGAGAAAAACAAGGAAGCCGTCATCGGTGTACAGTGATGCCTCTGCTGGCCGGCTGCAGGATGCAGTGGCCGCATCGAAGGATAAAAAAGGAGACTGACATGAGCGGCGTCATGGTGTTTGCGCTGGAGATGGGCGTTATCGCCCTCATTGCGCTGGCCATCTACATGGTGATGAAGAAGTAGCGCCGCCGTTCAGGCCCGACAGTGTAGCGCAGCCGGCCCATGCTGTCCCGGCCGCTTGTGTTTTTCTGCCATCCCCCTCAAGCAAAGGACAACAGAATGGATCTCGGCATCAAAGGTAAAACTGCGCTGGTCTGCGCATCGAGCAAAGGACTTGGTCGCGCCTGCGCGTTCTCGCTGGCGCGTGAGGGCGTCCACGTGACCCTGCTGGCGCGCGGTGCCGAGGCGCTGGAAGCCACGGCCCGGGCGATCCGCGCGGAGACCGCCGCCACCGGCGCCGTCATTGCCGCCGTCGTCTGCGACATCACCACCCCGGAAGGACGCGCCCTGGCGCTGGCTGCCTGCCCTGCTCCGGACATCCTGGTGACCAATGCAGGCGGCCCCAAGCCGGGGGACTTCCGTGAGTGGACGCGGGAGGACTGGATTGCGGCGGTGGACGCCAACATGCTCACGCCCATCGAGCTCATCAAGGCCACGGTGGATGGCATGATTGCGCGCGGCTTCGGGCGCATCGTCAATATCACCTCCAGCGCGGTACGGGCGCCGATCGACATTCTGGGACTCTCCAATGGTGCGCGTTCGGGGCTGACCGGTTTTGTGGCGGGACTGGCGCGCAAGACGGTGGCGCACAACGTGACGATCAACAATCTCCTGCCGGGGCCGTTCGAGACCGATCGCCTGCGTTCCACCGCCAGCGGTGCCGCCGCCGAGAGCGGGCGCAGCGTGGATGAAGTGCTGGCGGAGCGGCGCAAGCTCAACCCGGCCGGGCGCTTCGGCGATCCGGCCGAGTTTGGCGATGCCTGTGCCTATCTGTGCAGTGCTCAGGCGGGTTTCATCACGGGACAGAATCTGTTGATGGATGGCGGGGCTTATCCGGGAACGTTCTGAGGCAGGTCTGCTGCGCTGGCGCATGGCATGCCGGAAAGGGATGGATGCAAAGCAAGTGATGTGATGTATAATGCGGCCCTCGTGCGACGGGCGCCATGCCCGGCTGCGGCACAAGGAGGTTTGGGTGAGTGGTTTAAACCAGCAGTCTTGAAAACTGCCGACGGGGTGACCCGTCCGTGAGTTCGAATCTCACAGCCTCCGCCAGGAAATTTGAAAAAGCCCTTGATTTTTAAGGGCTTTTTCTTTTTCCACCACAACCAGTATGCCATTGGGCATGCCACGATGACTTGGCTCTGATGGGATTGCGTTAGCCCTCTGTGGGCCAGCGACTGGTGCAAAACAGTCGTCAACCAACTCGAAGGCTGCGTGTTGATTTGTATTGCCCCTTGACCCGGGGCCACCTTGTTCTACTTCGGTCTGGCCTTGGGACTTCAAAAATCAAACTGCGTCAATTTCTCCCGCAAATCAACAGTCGCGAAGTCATCGACAACCAAGAAATGCTGTTCTGGATTTGCCATCCCATTCCTCATTTACGAATTAGCTCATTCAGCCCCGTAGAAAATTTATCGCAAATTTCGGGCCTACGCAGCGTCCAAGACAGAGGGTTTCCACGCAACAATCCTCACTTTCTTTTTGCTACTTTGCCAGCACTGACGTGATGAACCATATCGCGATAATATTGCGCGATCAATGAATCGAGCGTACGACATAAACAACGTTGGGGAACGATAGCGTGGCTCTCGATATTCATGTACGAACGATCAAACTCAAAAAACTACTTAGGGGATCGGCATGGGATGGGGTTTTAGAAAAAGCATCAAGATTGCACCAGGCGTGCGCATTAATCTGAGCAAAAAAGGCGTCAGCGCCTCGCTCGGTACAAAAGGACTGACCTACAACACACGTGGGCGCGTCACCGCAAGCATTCCTGGATCAGGAATTCGCTATACCCAAAATCTGAATAGCCGCAAATCATCTGGCCGCCAGGATCCCCGGCTCAAAGGAAGCACGTCGATCGACCCAGACGGCATCGTCCGCTTGTCCAAGCGAGAGCAAGCCACCCGTGATTTTGTGGACCGTCTGCAGAGTCGCCTAACCGATACGCTAAGGCAGTATTTTCTTTCTCACGGTGTCTACGTTGCCCCCGAAGATATTGCTGAAGCAGCTACGCTGGGCGATCACCAGGATTTTCTTAATAGTATTGCAGGCGATTTGGAAGTGACCTCTCGCGCCATTAGACTTGCTATCGACATTGGTAGCATTTCGTTGGCGGAAAAAGAAAAGGCAATGCGGGCGTTGTATGACATCGAAAAACAGTGCAGCGAACATGCAGGCGATCATGAAGGCTTGGAAGCTGCAGCGAACGCGCTGAATTCAGCTATCGCGCAATGGCCAAACCGCCCCGCCTTATTATGGCCGTTCATCGTCTGCATTGTCGGATGGTTGATCATGAGCTCAGGCAATCTGCCGCTTGGTGGCGCCTTCGTGGCCGGCGCCATACTGTTCTCATTCTTCAAAATTCAATCCTTTGCTCAGCAGAAATCGCAAGCCAAAGCCGAAATTGACGAAGCTGACCATCACTTCTCGCTACGCATGGCTACGGAAATTACGCCAAAGCCCACATTTGTAATGCCCGTGGATCGCACCCGAGCAAAGGCGTGGACGCTTGGCACCATTGTCGCCTTACTGGTATTGACCGTGCTGGTTCAGCCCCACGATACCGGCAAAACACAGACCGCGTCTAACACCAATAGTGCAACCATGAGTGAAAATGCTGCTACGGGAAAAAGCACCTCCAAGCAGGTTGCCGACAGCAATAGGAGCGTAAAAAGCGGAGAGAATACTAAAGGTGCTTCTGATCTCAGCTGGTTAAAGGGCAAACACCCTGCAGACGTCGTCAAAGATGCACGCTTTAGGGCTGCCTTCTATGGCATATCAGCCGCCGACTGGAAGAAAATCGCTGAACGACTATATGTCAGCGATAAAGATGGCATTCAATTCAAAGATGGCTACTATTTTGCTGAAGGTTGTATGGCCCATTTTTGTGGTTCGGATATCGCCGCATTTTCGATTGATAAGGCCACTGGCAGAGGGACCGTCGTCTACAAAGAGACGACCGACTACACCACGAACAAGGCCAACGCTAAAGGGTTCGGATGGCCGAATGCCCCTTTGGAAGGCTCACCGATCGTTGCGTGGCTCACCTCAAATGGCATGAACGTGAGCAACGATCAGCCAAAAGCCGCCGCGGCGACGCCCACGCAAAAGACGAGCTTCGACTGCAGCAAAAAGCGTTCCTATGCGGAAAAGCTAATTTGCCAGGATCCGGAACTTGCACAACATGACCGTGAATTGGCCGATGAACTTGCCAAAGCTAAGCTGGCCGTCAATGATCAGACAGCCCTTAAAGCACACGCCCGGCAGGCCTGGAACTACCGCGAAACCGCTTGCCAAGATCGAGAGTGCCTGATTCGATGGTACGTCGACGAGAAGATTGCTTTGAGAGAATTTCAGTGAACCGATCACTTTTCCATCTTATTTTCCTTGAACGCATCATACTCGTTCGATGTAAGCTCAACGGCCATTCCTTCGCCAGACAGCCCCTTCACCTCCACTCGCAAGAGCCGCTCGTTACGCTCTCCGGCAATGAACACCTCTTCTATATTTCATCGAAGAGATTTACAACGAGCGACGTATGCACTCAGCGCTGGGCTATCAATCACCTAACCATTTCGAAGCACCACTCGCTCTGACCTGCTCCCCAATTTAGTACGAGAACGACTTGGAGTCTGCGGTTAAAATGACCGTACCCCAGAATTAGTACCGGTCTAAAGTAGAAATTTCCGGCTTCATAGATATGTCCGATTCAGCCCTTTCC